>JANQGF010000137.1 GCA_028277465.1 Chromatiaceae bacterium | reverse complement strand
AGACGTGCCTGCCGGATCGCCTTGAAGCCCTCGGCCATCTTGCGCATGTGCCCTTCGAACAGTCCCAAGGCCATCGAGGGCGAATCCTGGAACAAGTGGTTGGACCACGGGAAGGGATAGGGACTGTAGGGGAAGGTCGCACCCCAGACCGAGCTACAGCCGGTCGCGTTCACGATCCCCATGTCGGCACGCGGCTGGTTGCTGGTGTACTGGGCCTTCAGGTGGCGGAGCTTGTCGAGCAGCCCTGTGACCCACTTGAGCCAGTCGGGATCCACGGGCTGCGCGCGACGGTCGGTGAGCTCGGCCGAGAGCTCCGGCAGGGTCAGATCGCCATCCTTATGGGTCTCGAGGGCCTTGGCGATCGCGGTGGTGTCGCTGAGGTCCATGCTGGCGGCCAGCTCGAGCCGGACATGGGTCTCCAGCCGGTTGATCAGGTCCTCGATCTCGGCCAGATGACGTCTGACGCGCGGCTGCATGAGCGCGGTCACCGTGGCCGTGAAGAGATGCATCACGGTCTTCTCACCACAGCCCATGCAGGATCCGTCGCCCGACACGAGCGACTGATAATTGGACTTGTCGAGCAGCAGCGTCTCCAGTGCACCGACCTTGTCGTCGAGGTCCTCGATGCGGATGAACTCCGGGTCGGTGGTCGGCAGATCGAGCCACATGTCCCAACGCGACTGCATCTCCCGGATGCTGGACTCGGTCTGGGGCTCGGCGACCAGTGCGCCGTCGGCGCAGACCTGGATACACTCCATGCAACCCTTACAGGTATAGGGATTGACCGTGATGCTGAAGAGACCGCCGCTGCCCTTCTGCTTCTTCTCGCGGTTGGTCCAGTACGGCTTGGTGATGGCGAATTGATAGTCGGCGAGGGCCTGCATCATGAGACCGAATTCCTTCTCGACGACCTCCTTCTGTTCGGGCTCGCCGGTGAAGGCAGCCAGGGTCTCCAGCACGGCTTGGTCGAGTAGCGCCCGCATATCGGCGCCCTCCCCGGCCCCCGCGACTAGCTCGCGCAGACGTCGCTCGACATTGCGGGTCTCGCGGCGCAGGTGTTGGGTCGGCATCCCGCGCTCGACCCGCAGGATCGCCGCGGCAAAGACGTCCGAGATGCGGCTGACCAGACCGGGCATCGCACTGTCCGGACAGACCGCGAAACAGTTGCCGCAAGCGGTGCAATTCTCCGGGAGATACCTGGGATACTCGAAGCGAATCTGGGTCATGTCGCGATAGACGCCGGTAGAGGCCGGCATCAGCGAGAGTGCCATATAGGGGTCGGCCAGGTTGTCGTTGGCGCGACCGGAGGCGTAAAAGGCCCCTGTCTGCTCCCAGAAACGATGCACATCGGCAAGACCGCCGTCGCCCTCGGGAAGGGCCTTGAGCATGACCGGCAGGCCCGGCTCCTTGCGCGGCAGGAGCTGACCCGCGACCAGCGGTTTGTCGGTGATCTCGACCACCTCGTCGAAACCGCGACGCACGATGCGCAGGTTGTCCTGCACCACCCGCTCGCCTTTGGCACCGAACTTGGCCCTGAGCTGCTCCTCGATCGCATTGAACAGACCGGTCTCGTCGAGCCCGGCGCGCTCCATCAGGGGCGCTGCCGCGAAGAAGGCGCCCTGGAAGGCATTGCCCTGCATCCGGAACTGCAGCTCGGGGTTGGATGCCTCCTCGCGGGCGATCTTGAAGCCGTCGATATAGAAGACACGGATCTCGCGCTCGACGATGGACTTGCGTGCGGCCGCTGGGAAGCCCGCCCACACCGCCTCGGGCTGCTCCAGATTGGACTGGATGACGAAGCTGCCGCCCCGCTCAAGACCGGCGAGCGGATTGGAGTGCGTGAAGACATTGGCGTCCGGGCTCAGGACGACATCGACATAGGTGTACTCGCAGTTGAGCCGGATCGGCTCGGGCGCGGCGGACAGGAAATAGGTGGTCGGCTGGCCCTTCTTCTCCGAGCCGTACTTGGGGTTGGCGCGGATGTCGTAACCCAGCAGCTCGTAGAGGGTCATGGCCAGGTTCTTGCCGGTGGTCACGGCACCCCAGCCACCGACCGAGTGCATGCGCACCGTGATGGCGCCCTTGGGCAAGAGGTTGGGGTTCTCGCTGCCGCGCAGGGCCATGGCGGCGATGTTCGGATAGGCGTCCTTGAGCTGCTGGAGACGGATCTCGTCTTTGGGATCGGTCGCCTCCCGCAGGAAGTCGACCGATAGATAGAAGAATTTGCGTTGCTCGCCATCGGGTAGCATGTTCTCGACCGCGGCGATCAGCCCCTCGGGCTGCAAGTCACGCGAGCCCAAGCCATAGCAGCCGGAGTAGAGTCGCGGCATATCGCTCGGCTTGAAGGTCGGATAGCTCGGATAGGGGGGCTCCTCGTCCTTGCCGACCAGACCGTTCTCGAGACACTTGGCGAGGGCCGCCCGGACCTCGCGCATCATGGGCAGGTCCTCTGCCAATGGCTGGTCCGTACGCTCCAGGATGGCGACCCCCTTCTTGCCCTGGAGTAGGCGCACGACCAGTTCGCCCGGGAAGGGGCGGAACATGGTGAGATTGACCACACCCACCTTGAGCTTGCGAGTCTCGCGCAGATAGTCGGCCACGGCCTCGGCCTGGGTGAGCATGCTGCCCTGCCCCAGGATCAGATAGTCCACCCCCTCGCAATCGGCGCCGCTGACGCGACGGTAACGGCGACCCGTGAGCTCATAGAACTCGTCCATGACCTGATCGGCGATCTGCTCGATGTGGTCGAAGAAATAGGGGCGCTGAGCGGCTACCGCCTGCATATAGGCGTCCTGATTCTGGACTGTGCCCGAGGTCAGCGGATTGTCGACGTCCCAGACCAGGGGGACGCGCCGGCGAGTGGGTCCATAGACCAGCCGCTGAGCAGGAGTCGGACACTCGATGATGTCGTCCGAACGACCGCAGAACTCGGCGATGAGCTCACGCTCGGGCACCATGACGGGCTCGATCAGATGGGTGGTCAGGAAGCCATCCTGCGCGACAGCGGCCGGCGTGAGGGTCAGTTCGGCCACTTTGCGGGCGATCAGATTGAGATCAGCCGCCTCCTGAGCACTCTTGGCGAAGACCTGGAAGAAACCGGTATCGTCGATGCAATGATAGTCGTCATGCGCGCAGTGGACATTCAGACTCGACTTGGTGATGGCCCGCGAGCCGATGTTCAGCACGTAGGGGAGCCGCTTGCCGACCGCCGAGTAGAGCGACTCGTGCATGAAGGCGATGCCCTGAGCCGACGAGAAATTGACGGCGCGCAGACCCGTCATGGACATCCCCGCCGTGATCGCCGCCGCGGCATGCTCGGACTCGGGCTCGACGAAGATCAGCGGCTGTCCCGAGATATTCAGGTGTCCTCGCGCGACCTCCTCCGCCCAGTACTCGCCCATCTGGGTCGAGGGCGTGATGGGATAGGCCCCAGCGGCATCGGATGCCTCGCGCTCGCAAAGAATGACGGCCGTATTGCCGTCCATCGCCATACAGGTGCCAGGGTATTTGAACTGCTTGTCGTCTTTTTTTCCGAACATGGGCCTTCTCGAGTATTGGACGACCTCCCCGCCCGGCTCCTCCCGCATGGGCAGAGTGGACGTGCAGGTCTCGTTGTCTGGTGTTGTTTCTGATCAGATCGACCCGTTGCAGTCAAAGCGCCGACGCCGACGCTCGAGCGCCTCGATTCAATCCGGTCGAATCGCTTGCTGAACTTGACTTCAAACGGGAGGCAAGGCGCCTTTACGCACGACCTTACGGGCATCCCGGCCCTTCACCGCCCTTCCATCCGCTTCCAACCACAGAATCGCCCCAGTGGGACAGCGCTCGATCGCGACCTTGGACGCCAACGCGTTCTTCCCATAGTCGATGATCGCCAGATTGTCCTCGAGGTGGATCAAGCCTTCCGGCGAATCCTGGACGCAACGACCGCATGCGGTGCAGGCGACCTCGCAATGGTCCTCGGCCTGATCGCCGAACTCGAGGTTCTTGCAGGCGACCCAGAGTCGATGACTCGCCGGGTGCAGGCTGAAGAGATCCTTGGGACAGAACGTCACGCAATCCCCACAGGCGGTGCATTTGTCCTCGGTCACTTGTGGCAGCCCCTGCGCATTCATCACGATGGCCTGAAAGTCACAGACCTGCTCGCAGTCACCGAAACCGAGACACCCCCAAGCGCACCCGCGACCACCTCCGGCCACCAAGGCGGCCGCACGGCAGGAATCCAGTCCACGATAGGTCGCACGCACATAGGCGACGTTGCCGCCGCCGGCACAGGCCAGACGCGCGACCCGCTTCTCACCGGCTCCCAAGTCGACTCCCAGGAAATCGGCGATCACCCGGTTCATCGACTTGGAGTTGGCCGTACAACGCGCCGGCTCGACCTCGCCCCGGACCAACTGTTCGGCGAAGGGACGGCAACCCGCGCTCCCACAGGCGCCACAGTTCGCCTTGGGCAAGAGATCCTCGATCTGATCGATGCGTGGATCCTCGTAGACATAGAACCATCGGTTCGCGACGACGAGCATCAGGGCGAGCATCAGACCAAGCGAGGCCATGAAAACGACGGCAATAAGGATCGTTGCCATAAGCTGCAATTTCGACGCAAGACGACCGGGATACCAGGTGTCAGGAAAGGTGCAGGAGGCACCAAGCTCAGGAATCCTGGAGGCTGCGAACGGGAGCGGCTGCAGCAGATCGCCGTATGGGCACCGCCAGAATGATCAGGAGGAAATTTTACGGAATTATGTTTTATTAAATTTCGTAATTATATTAATTATAAGTATTGAAATAACCACAAGGGTCTTGATTCAGATAGGGTTTGTCAGCGAGTCACGCGGTCGTTCGCATCAGTCCCGCGTCTCGATCCCCTGCTCGCGTAGATAGGATTTGACGGCCTGAATGGGCACCTCGCGCCGGTGAAAGATCCCCGCGGCCAGCGCCGCCTCAACACTGGTCGCAGCAAAGACCTCGGCGAAATGCTCCACACAACCGGCCCCGCTGGAGGCGATGACAGGGATATTCACGGCCTCCCGGACCGCCTGGATCAGCTCCAGATCGAACCCGGCCCCGGTGCCATCCCGGTCGATCGAGTTCAGCAGGATCTCGCCCGCCCCTAGCTCCTCACAGGCACGTGCCAGCTCGACGGCGTCGACATCGCGACCTTCGCGCCCCCCCTTGACCGTGCACTGAAACCAGCAATAGCGCTCACCCTGAGGCCCGGACGTCGCCGTCTGCAGGGTTCGGTGCCGGGTCTCACTGGGAGAGCCCACATAGCGACGACGCGGATCGATCGAAATCACGACCGCCTGGTTGCCATAGACACGGGCGATCTGCTCGATGGCGGAGGTCCCATCCTTGACCCGACCGCGCTGCAAGTAGCGCTCGACCGCCTCTACGGCGTCCGAGCCGATGGAGATCTTGTCCGCCCCGGAGCGGAAATACTCGGCGGCGACGTCGAGCGCCGAGTAATAGACACCGTTCGAGTCCGAGAAGGCGCGGATGCCGCCCCCGATGGTCAGCGGCACGAACACCCGCTCGGAGGTCTGCCGTAACACCTCCAGCATGGGTTGATCGGCGAGCGGGAAGTCCCGAAAGGCGGTAATGTTGAGGAAGGTGATCTCGTCGGCACCCTCCTCGTAATAGCGCCGCGCCAAGTCGACCGGTTTGCCCAGGTTGCGCACCTCGCCGGCCTCACGCACGTCATACTGATCACCCTTGGTGACGACCAGATCGCCGGAGTCATTGGTCCGCACGTCCAGACAGGCGATGATGCGTTTGGCGAAACGGGTCGGCGCCGTTCCGGCGTTCAAACCGCCTACGGGTGCCCCCGTCGACTGCCCGGACAGAAAGCGTTGCAGCAGCCTGAGCCCGGCTGCACCACTCTTCTCCGGGTGGAACTGGACCGCCGCGACCTGCCCTCGCTGCACCGCACTCAGGAAAGAGCGACCGTAATCCGTCGTCGCGAGCCGCCAGTGCGCGTTCTCCGGCGCTGGCTCGGCATGATAAGAGTGCACGAAGTAGAGCTTCTCGCCGCCATAGTCGGCGAAGAGCGGCGACTCGCGCTCGATCCGCACGCCGTTCCAGCCCATGTGGGGCACCGAAAGATGTCCGGCATCGAAGCGCCGTATCCGCCCCGGGATGAGCCCCAAACCGGGGATCCCCGGCGACTCCTCGCTGCCCTCGAAGAGTGATTGCAGACCAATGCAGATCCCGAGAAAGGGTCGGTCGGCGGCCAGGTATTCTTTCAAGGGTTCGATATAGCCGAGGCGCCGCAGACGCTCCATGGCGGCCCCGAAGGCACCGACCCCCGGGAAGATCAGGCGCTCGGCCTTGAGGATATCCGACGGACGCTCGATCTCGGTCAGGGCGAAACCGAGGGCTTGGATGGCGTTGCGCAGACTGCGGACATTGCCTGCGCCATAGTCCAGGAGCGAAATCATAAGGAGGATCGAAATATCATTCCAATGAAGGCTTGGTGCCTTCCCCTCGGCTTCGGATCGCGCTTCGCCGCACCAAGCCGGGTGGGCCGATCAGCCCGCCGGTCGCTCTAGTCCTCGGGATCCGGAAGGATCCCCTCGGCCACCACCACCCGGGCCAAGGCCGTCTCCATGAGGAGGCGAGCATGCGCGGTGCATCGCTGCAGATAGGCGTGGAGCGCGGCGTCGTCGCGATTGCGAATCTCGCACTCCTCACTGTAGGTCTCGAACGCCGTCAAAGAGGATACCAGATCGGCCAGATAACGGGGGCATTCGCAGAGCTGCGATGGCGTCACGGCGGCGATTCGTGCGAGTTCGGCATCCGCATAGCGCCGCGGCGGTGGTGGCGTCCCGAGGTCGATGTCGGCACCCTCCGGCAGCTGCGCCGCCACCCGGGTCCTCGGATGCAGGGCCAGACACCATTGGCGCAGCTCCGCCCCGTCGACCGGCGCCCGCCGTGGCACGATGCGACTGGAATCGAGACGGGCAATGGTCGAGCGACTCGCGCAACCATAGACGAGGATCGCGCCGGCGGCACCCGACTGGGCGAGCAACTGGCCGATCTCCTGCACCTGCTCGCTCTGGATGGTCGGAAACTCGAGGATCACCACGTCTGGCGAATCGTCCGAGGCCGCCTCCAGGAACTCCTTGCGACTGGCAAAGAAGCCGATGAACTCGGTCCCTTCCAGCTCCACCACCTCGTGCCGCAACCGGTCGGCCAGATAGGGCCCATAGATCATCACCCGACAAGGCTCTCCAGGTATCGCCGTCTGCTCCTGCAGATCCGCGCGTCGGACCCGCTCGCGCAACCCCTCGAGCGTCAGATTCGCGACGCTACTGATGGCATCACCTTGATCGACCAGGCGTTTGATCAAGGTGAGTCGCCCGACGTCCTCCGACCCATAGAGCCGGGTCCCTGAGTCCGATCTGACCGGCGTCACCACGTGGTAGCGGCGCTCCCACACCCTCAGGGTATCGGCTGGAACACCCGTCAGACGCGACACGGCGCCGATTCGGTAGGTCTGGTCGGGCTCGGTGGGGGCAGGGTCGGTCAATGCGGCGCTCTCCTCTCGATCAGTCGCGAGTCGGCTCGACCTCGTCAATCGACTAATGGGACCGGGAGCCTTGGCCTCCAACCCCTCGTCGATGTATCAGCCACTTGACACTTGTCGACGCACTTATGAGACGGCAGGCCGAAGGTCGGTGATCCTCATCGGTGATCCTGCTTGTCTTTTCTTACGGCATTATTTTTGCTGGAATCTAGTGATAAGAGCTGTCAAGCCGATATAGAATGAACTTGCACGCCGACCTGGCTGGCGAGAATGCACTTATGAGCAGATGGAGAGTGTGAGATATGGGAACCAACAGACTTGCGTGGGTGGTGGTCGTCCTTGGACTCTTCATCGCCTCGACCTGCCCTCGAGCCGCCACCATCCAGGTCTATAACGACCAGGCGAGTTGGGAGTTGCAGTCACCCGGATTCTCGACTGAGGACTTCGAGGGCGGGGCATTGAGCGACGGCCTCATGATCGCCAGCGACCTGGGCTCGATTCGCAATGGGATGTGGCAGGACATCGTCACCCCGGACCGTCCCGGGGGGCGTGACGACAGCACCCGGACGAGATTCGACTTCTCCTCAGAAATCATGAGCCTGGGCGGAATCTGGAACACGGTCCCGGCAGGCCATGGGACCAAGATCCGCATTACCCTGATCAATGATCAGGAGCAGGTCCTCTCGAGTGAGATCCCGCACCTGCGGGGGGAGTTCTGGGGTCTGGTCGCGGATACGCCTTTCACCAGCGTCCTCCTGACTGTTGGCAGCCACGCCGGGGTCAAGGAGACCTTCCATCTGGACAACCTGGTCTTTGGTTCCTACGTCCCCGAAACAACCCCGGACGCCTCGTTGGCACCCGTCTCTGCGGTGCCCCTTCCAGCCTCCTTCATGCTATTCGGCTCGGGATTGCTGGGGCTGGCGATGATCCGGAGGCATTCGACAATCACTGCCCGCGACACCTGATCGAGGATTCGCGGACCACCACAAATCCCTCGGCAACCGCCTCCACCCCGAGCGCAGGTCGCCGTTCGTCGGCTTGGCCCGCGCAGCGGACCAACCATCGCCGGTCGGTGCCAGAGTCACCGACCCGGAAAACACGCTACTCGCCTGCCTCGACCGCCTTCATGCTCAGACGGATCCGGCCCTGTTTGTCCACCTCCAGGACCTTGACCCGAACGACGTCGCCTTCCTTCAGCTTATCGCTCACGGATTGCACCCGCTCTTCGCAGATCTGCGAGATGTGAACCAGACCATCGCGGCCCGGCAGAATGGTAACGAAGGCGCCAAAGTCCATCAGGCGTGCCACCCTGCCCTCGTAGACCTTACCTACCTCGACATCGGCCGTGATGAGTCGGATGCGCCGCTTGGCCTCTTCGCCGGCGGCCTTCTCGACCGAGAAGATCTTGACCACCCCGTCGTCGTTGATGTCGATGGTGGCGCCCGTCTCCTCGGTGATGGCGCGAATGACGGTGCCGCCCTTACCGATCACATCGCGGATCTTCTCGGGGTGGATCTTGAAATCGATGATACGCGGGGCATGCTCTGACATCTCGGCCCGATGCGACGGCATCACCTTGTTCATCTCGCCCAAGATGTGCAACCGACCTTCTTTGGCCTGCTCCAACGCGGCCTCCATGATCTCGCGCGTGATCCCCTCGATCTTGATGTCCATCTGGAGCGCGTTGATCCCCTCCGCGGTCCCGGCCACCTTGAAATCCATGTCGCCCAGATGATCTTCATCGCCCATGATGTCCGTCAGCACCGCGAACTGATCTCCCTCCTTGATCAGACCCATGGCGACACCCGCCACAGGCCCTTTGATCGGCACCCCCGCGTCCATCAACGCAAGACTGGTGCCGCAGACGCTTGCCATGGAGCTCGAGCCATTGGACTCGGTGATCTCAGAGACGACCCGCACAGAATAAGGAAACTCTTCGATATTGGGCATCACAGCCAGCACGCCCCGCTTGGCCAAGCGGCCATGGCCGATCTCGCGGCGCTTGGGACTGCCTACACGCCCCAACTCACCGACACAGAAGGGGGGGAAATTGTAGTGCAGCATGAAATGCTCGCGTCGTTCGCCCTCCAAAGCGTCGATGATCTGTGAGTCACGCTCCGTCCCCAGGGTGGTGATCACCATGGCCTGGGTCTCGCCGCGGGTGAAGAGCGCCGAGCCGTGGGTGCGAGGCAGGACGCCCGTGCGAATGCTGATGGGACGCACCGTCCGTTGATCCCGGCCGTCGATGCGTGGATCACCGGCGAGGATGGATCCGCGCACGATGGACTTCTCCAACTTCTCGATGGCGGCCATCACCTGCATCTCGGTCCACTTCGGCATCTCGCCGCCGCAGAGCTGCGCGACGGTGGCCGCACGCGCGGCATTCAGCTCGGCATAGCGCGCCTGTTTCTCCTCGACACGATAGGCTGCGGCGATCTGCTCACCGCAGCTGCTCGCGACGGCCTCATGCAGCTCCTCGTCCGGCGTCGGGGGTGCCCAGACGAGGGGCGGCTTGGCGACCTCGGCCGCCAGCTCCCGGATGGCTTGAATCGCCACCTGCATCTGTTCATGTCCGAAGAGCACCGCTCCCAGCATGATCTCCTCGGTTAGGCCACGCGCCTCGGATTCGACCATCAAGACGGCCTTGTCGGTCCCAGCGACGATCAGATCCAGATCCGAATCCGGGGTCAAACCGATCAAGGCCGGATTGAGGATATATTCACCATCCTTGTAGCCGACCCGCGCCGCTCCAATGGGTCCATTGAAAGGAACACCGGCAATCGACAAGGCCGCCGAGGCCCCGAGCATCGCTGGAACTTCAGGATTGACCGCCGGATTCAGGGACTTGACCGTTGCAATCACCTGGACCTCGTTGGTGAAGCCAGTGGCGAACAAGGGCCGTATCGGGCGGTCGATCAGCCGCGCGGTCAATATCTCACCCTCGCTCGGACGACCTTCACGGCGGAAGAAGCCGCCGGGGATGCGACCGGCCGCATAGGTCTTCTCTTGGTAGTCCACGGTCAGTGGCAAGAAATCGCGCTCGACGCCGGGTCGTTTGTCGACGACCACGGTGACCAGCAGCACGGTATCGTCCATATTGATCATGACAGCGCCGTCGGCTTGACGTGCGATCTCGCCGGTCTCCAACTTGACGGTCTGGTTTCCGAACTGGAACTCTTTCACGATGGGGGTAGGGATCACGGGAAACTCCTCGGGATACTTGGGCCGCCGACACCGCGGCCCCTGACGCGCCGCGACCAGGGGTTGCACCGATGCCTGTTCCAGCAGGAGGCGCGAACTCTGCCGTCGACACGGCCGGGGGTCTGTGGCGCGCGGCGAAGGGGCGAATCGGAGCCGCGGGAATCGGCCGCTGGCACGGTTGGATTCGGATCAGCGACGCAGGCCCAGACGCGCGATGAGATCGCGGTAGCGGTCCAGATCCTTGCGCTTGAGGTAATCGAGTAGCTTCCGACGCGAATTGACCATGCGCACCAGACCGCGGCGTGAGTGGTGATCCTGCTTGTGTTGCTTGAAATGCTCGGTCAGTTGCTGGATGCGGGCGGTCAAGAGGGCGACCTGGACCTCGGGTGACCCTGTGTCGCTCGCACCACGTGCATACTCGGCGACGATGCTCTTCTTTTCCGCGGCGGTCATTGTCATTGACTGGTTCCTCACTCGTTAGGGGATAGAAGCTGGCCCGAATCGGATGATCCCGGCCGCCAGACCGATCGCCCCGACAATGACTTCAGGGAAACCGGTCCTATGTACATCTAAACCGCGTCCAGAGTGAAAGGCATTGTTTCAAGTGACTCCAGCCACGCGGCAATCACCGACCATCGGTGGAAAGCGACTCAGAATAAGTTCTATTAAATCAATCTTTTAGGCTGGACTTTTCCATCATCGAGGATCAACCCGACACCCAGGAAACGCGCCGAAGCATCATAGAGCCGGACCAGCCCCTCGGTCGGTGCCTGGGGAATCAGCACCGCCTGTCCCTGGCGCAGGTAGAAATCGGCATCGGCGGATAGCCGCACCGCCGGCCAGTGTCCGAGCGCGCTGTCGAGCGGCAGCAGCAGCTCATCCACAGCCCCGAGGTCCTCCGCATGCGCCAACGTCTCGATCCGCTCGAGCGGCACGAAGGACGCCGCCGACTCCGCATAAGGCCCGACGCCGGTCCGTCGCAGACGATTCACATAGCCGCCGCAGCCCAACGCCCGGCCGATATCCTCGGCGAGCGTGCGGACGTAGGTACCCTTGGAACAATGCACATCCAGCTCGATCTCGGGTAACTCCAGGCTCAGCAGATCGAGCGCATAGATCTGGATACGACGGGGCTGGCGCTCCACCTCCACGCCTTGGCGCGCCAGTTTGTAGAGCCGCTGCCCCTGATGCTTGAGCGCCGAATACATGGGTGGCAATTGGTCGATCCCGCCATGAAAATCACGCAGAACCTCCTTTACCCGCCCTTCGTCGATCCCCTTGACCTCGACCCGCTCAAGCACATCGCCCTCGGCGTCGGCCGTGGTGGTCGTGACACCCAAGCGAATCCGGACCCGATACCGCTTGTCGGCGTCCAATAGGAATGCAGAGAACTTGGTGGCGTCACCCAGACAACAGGGCAATAGACCGCTTGCGAGCGGATCCAGGCTGCCGGTATGGCCGGCCTTGGACGCCCGATACAACCGCTTGACCCGTTGCAGCGCTTCGTTTGAAGTCAGCCCGAGCGGTTTGTCCAACAGCAGGATCCCGCTCACACCCCGCCCAGGATTACGGCGACGTGCCACGGCTCGACAGCTCCTGGTCCGCGCTCTGATCGTCCCCGTGACACTCCTCGTCCGACCCCGAGCTCACCGCGTCTTCGATCAGGGCGGCGAGACGCTGGCCGTAGTCAATGGATTCGTCGAAGACGAAGTGCAACTCGGGGATCGCACGCAGACGCACCCGCTCGGCGAGTGCGTGACGCAGGAACCCGGCGAGCGGCCCATTGAGTAATCGCTGCTGGGTCGAGGCCTCGACGTCCGGCGGAAAGCAGGTGAAGAAGACCTTTGCGTGTGCGAGGTCGCGCGACACCCTCACCTCTTGGACGGTGACCGCCGCCAGTCTCGGATCCCTGACTTCGTCACGCAGCACCACCGAGAGCACACGCCGCAATTCAGCACCAATTCGCTCGGTCCGGTCGAATGCCTTCATGATCACAGAACACGCGCCCGCTCGGTGCGCTCGAAGACTTCGATCTGGTCACCTGGCTGGACGTCATTGTAATTCTTCACCCCGATACCGCACTCGGTCCCTGCCTTGACCTCGCTCACATCATCCTTGAAGCGGCGCAGCGACTCCAAGACCCCCTCATAGATCACCACGTTATCACGCAGGACCCGGATCGGATTATTGCGTCGGATCGCGCCCTCAACGACCATGCAGCCGGCGATCGCACCGAACTTCGAGGACCGGAACACATCACGCACCTGGGCCAACCCGATGATCTCCTCGGTGACGATCGGGCTGAGAAGACCCGAGATGGCCTTCTTCACATCATCGATCAGCTCGTAGATGATGCTGTAGTAACGCAGGTCGAGTCCCTTCTCTTCCACGATGCGCCGCGCGGCCGAGTCTGCTCGGACATTGAAGCCAAGCAGAATCGCATTCGATGTGACCGCCAGATTGGCATCGGATTCAGTGATCCCCCCGACCCCTGCGGCGACCACGGCCACCTTCACCTCGTCACTGCTCAGTTTCAGCAGACTCTCCCTGAGGGCCTCCAGGCTGCCCTGTACATCCGCCTTGATGATGAGATTGACGCTCTTCTGCTCGCCCTCCTTGAGCTGCGAGAAGAGTTGATCGAGGCTGGCGCCGCGCTGTTCGTCGAAGCGGGTCTGGCGGGAGCGCGCAGAACGGAATTCGGCGACCTCTCGTGCACGACGCTCGTCGCTCACCGTGATGACGTCGTCACCAGCATTGGGTGTACCCGAAAGACCCAGTACCTGGACCGGAATCGAAGGCCCGGCGGACTCGACCGCGGCACCGGCCTCGTCGAACATGGCTCGCACCCGACCGTACTCACCGCCGCTGACGATGATATCGCCCCGACGCAGGGTTCCGGTTTGAACCAAGACGGTTGCGACCGGACCACGCCCCTTGTCGAGACTGGATTCGACGATCGCCCCGCGGGCAGGCCCCTCGGCCGGGGCCTTGAGCTCCAGCACCTCGGCTTGCAGAAGCACGGCGTCGAGCAGCTCGTCGATCCCCGTCCCGCTCTTGGCGGAGACCTTGACCAGCATGGTGTCGCCACCCCATTCCTCGGCCACGACCTCGTGTTTGGTCAGCTCCTGCATGACCCGGTCGGGGTTGGCCTCCACCTTGTCCATCTTGTTGACGGCGACGATGAGTGGAACCTCGGCGGCGCGGGCGTGCTGGATCGCCTCGACCGTCTGGGGCATGACGCCATCGTCGGCGGCCACGACCAGGACCACGATATCCGTGACCTTCGCACCGCGTGCCCGCATGGCCGAAAAGGCAGCATGACCCGGCGTATCCAGAAACGACACCGTCCCCTTATCGGTCTCCACGTGGTAAGCGCCGATGTGCTGCGTGATGCCGCCTGCCTCGCCCGAGGCGACCCGAGTGCGGCGGATATAGTCGAGCAGCGAGGTCTTTCCGTGATCCACATGGCCCATGATGGTGACGACGGGTGGACGTGGAAGAGACTCGAGCTGGCCCTCTTGCTGCTGGACCTCGTCGAGCAAGGTTCCCTCGGCGTCACGTACGTCTGTCATGACCGCCCGATGACCCAACTCCTCAACCACGATGGTCGCGGTATCGCGATCCAGGCTCTGATTGATGGTCACCATCATGCCCTGCTTGAAGAGCTCCTTGATCACCTCGGACGCCTTGACCGACATACGGCTGGCCAGCTCGCTGACCGAAATGCCCTCCGGGATCTCGACCTCGCGCACCACAGGGGCCGTCGGTCGCTGGAAGACATGCTTGTCCTGCAACTGCGGCTTGGCGGTCTTCTTCCGACGTCGCACACCCCGATTGCCGACCCCATTGTCGACCTCTTCGTAATCGGCCCGGGGCGTCGACTCCAGCTCACGGGCACGAATCGAGTCCTTCCGAGCGGCTTTCTTGACCGAGCGCTCCTTTTCGGAGAGGTCGGTTACCTTCTTGACACCCTTCTTGGGCTTGGCGACCTCGGGGCGACGCGCGGCCCCCGACTTCGACTCCGGAGCCTCGCTCGCCGCACCGGCGACTGAAGACGAAGGCTTGGCTTCTTCCGGGGCCGCACTCGCCAACTCGGCCTGGCGTGCGGCTTCAAGCCGAGCCTCTTCCTCGGCGCGACGACGCGCCTCTTCCTCGCGCCGGCGGACCTCCTCGGCCTCACGCCGTCGACGGTCCTCCTCCTCGCGGGCACGGCGCTCCTGTTCTTCCTGCTCGGCGAGACGACGCGCCTCTTGCTCGGCGCGCAAGGCCTCGAGCTCGCTCCTGCGTCGTGCCTCGTCGTAGATCGAACCGCCCGTGGGGCCACGCCCCCTGGCGGGGCGAGAGCGCTCGACCGCCGATCGGCGGGCCGTCGGCGCGGACGAAGAAGCGGGAGTCGGAGTGGGTGTCTCGCCGCGTTTGACATAGGTCCGCTTGCGACGCACCTCGACGCTCACGGTCTTGCCACCACGTGTCGGCGGGGCGGGCCTGGGCCTGACCCCGGCGGTGCTGCGCGGCGCGGCTGCGGGCTGACGCAGCTCACTGACCGACTTGCGCTTGAGCGTGACCTGGCTCGGTGCAGTGCCGCCGTCATCTCCCTCCTTGCCGTGACTGCGCCGCAGATAACCCAAGAGCTGGATCTTCTCCTGCTCCGATAGGGTGGCATCGGCATCATCGGCGCTGATCCCTGCGTCGTTCAGCTGGTTAAGGAGACGCTCGACCGGGATGCCAACCGTTGAGGCAAGCTGCTTGACCGTGACTTCACTCATGGACTGACCTCTAGACCTCTATTCCTCCGCGGCACCCGAGAACCAGGGCTCGCGCGCCTTCATGATCAAGCGGGCGGCACGCTCCTCGTCCATTCCTTCGATCTCCATGAGCTCATCCACCGATTGCTCGGCGAGATCCTCGACCGTCATCACGCCCTGGGCCACCAGCGCATCCGCGAGATCCTCGTCCATCCCCTCCAGCGACAAGAGGCTCGACTCCAGATCCTGGGCAACGCCCTCCTCCGAGGCAATCGCTCGCGTCAGAAGCACATCCTTGGCCCGCTCACGCAAGAGGTTGATCGTCTCGTCGTCGAGCTCGTCGATCGCTTGCATCTCGGCAAGCGGGACATAGGCGACCTCATCGACACTGGTGAAACCCTCTTCCACCAGCATGGCGGCCAGGTTTTCGTCGATCAGCAACTGGCTCATGAAGGCCTGCACCAGACGCTGCGCCTCCTGCTCGCTCTTGGCCGCAGCGTCTTGCTCATTCATCACATTGAGCTCCCACCCACTCAGCTGGGTGGCAAGGCGTACATTCTGACCGAAGCGCCCGATCGCCTGGGCCAGGTTCTCCTCCTTCACGGCCACGTCCATACTCCGCGCCTCTTCGTCGATGACGATCGAGACGACCTCGGCCGGCGACATGGCGTTGATGACGAACTGGGCCGGATTCTCGTCCCACAAAATGATGTCTACCCGCTCACCATTGAGCTCGTTGGACACTGCCTGCACACGTGATCCGCGCATGCCGACACAGGCCCCGACCGGATCGATGCGGGGGTCGGAGGTGCGCACCGCGATCTTGGCACGCGAGCCCGGATCGCGGGCCGCTCCAAGGATCTGGATCAAGCCCTCTCCGACCTCGGGAACCTCGAGCTTGAAGAGCTCGATCAAGAACTCTGGTGCTGTCCGGCTCACGAAGAGCTGCGGTCCCTTGGGCTCCGAACGCACGTCGAAGAGATAGCCGCGCAGGCGGTCGCCCGGTCGCACCGACTCGCGTGGAATGACGTGATCGCGTGGGACCAAGGCCTCCGCATTGTTGCCCAGATCAAGCACGATGGTTCCGCGTTCGGCCTTCTTCACGATGCCGGTCACCAGTTGACCCTGGCGTTCGGCGAAAGCGGCAACGATCTTGGCACGCTCGGCGTCCCGGACCTTCTGGACGATCACTTGCTTGGCGGTCTGGGCGGCAATGCGTCCGAACAGCTCCGACTCGATCTCCTCCTCGATGAAATCGCCGACATCCAGGTCTGGCTCCAGGATCGCCGCAGCGGACTGGGTGATCTGGCGAGCGGGCGATTCGAGCACACCCTCCTCCGGGTCCGGAACGATCTCCCAACGACGATAGGTACGGTAGTCGCCGGTCTTACGATCGATGGCGACGCGGGCATCGATCTCGCCACTGTGCTTCTTGCGGGTCGCCGACGCCAAAGCGGCCTCGATCGCCTCGAAGATCACGCCTTTGGGGACGTCCTTCTCGTTGGAAACGGCCTCGACGACCATTAAGATCTCTTTACTCATTCCACCTCTTATCCAACTCAGAACTTTCGACCCGGGGCTCAACTCATCGCACACCGACCCCGCGGAGCTCACCGAGTCGGCACCAAACGCGCGGACTCTACAGCGTGAAGCGGAATGTCCCAGCGACGGCCGTCGACATCCAGTCCGACGATCCCCTCCTCCCCACAGCCCAGCAGCACACCCTCGAGCTTGCGACGACCCTCCAGCTTCTCGACCAAACGAATGCGTACAGCACAACCTGCAAAGCGCCGGAAGTGCTCGGGGAAGACCAGCGGCCGATCCAGACCAGGCGACGACACCTCCAGGTCATAATGACCCGGAATCGGATCCTCGACATCCAGCGCGCCGCTCAACTGGTCGCTCACGGCCGCACAATCCTCCAAGGTGATGCCTCGCTCCTGATCGATGTATACCCGCAACGTAGACCCGCCAGTCCCGCGCCGAAAGAACTCAACGCCCACAAGATCATAGCCCATCGCCTCCACGACCCCACGCGTCAGGATCGTGAGATTGCTGTCCGCCGGCTGCATCATCCGCACTCATACCCCAGTCATGGATCCCGCGGTAACTCGCGGATACCCCAGCCGAGCGACGCTCACGCGAGCCTCGTCGCCCCTATCCTAACGCCGAGGTGACACGCACCCAGCCTTTCGAGAGACGCGGTGACTGAGGGGTACAGAAACGAAAATTGGGCCAAAGGCCCAACCTCAATTCCCGCGCCACGACACTTGGAAGACCCCTCCGGGCGCCGTTCAGCGAGCGACAAAAAAAACCCCGAAGCCGGGGCTTATGGACTTCCTCTGTTCATGCTAACCAAATGTGGCTCTCACTTATCCTGCGGGAGTTTATCTGCTCTTTCACATTTCCGCAAGGGTCGGGCTGCGTATCTCCCATGTCCCGCCAGCCGGCGACTTTAAATCCTGAATTTTCAAGTCATTAGGTCACTCTGGACCGCGAAGAGCCGCCAACGGGGCTTGGCCATCCTGGCCAAGATATCAGCGCATGATACGACAACAGGTCCTCCAGAGCGCTCCATGGTCACCGAACGGGCCGAACCCGCCTCACCAAGGTGACCCGTAGACCCCGGGCGCATAACCCGGCATGGAACCGGCCATATAGCCAGGATAGCCGTAGGGAACCCCGACCGGTCCGTAGAACTGCATGCGCTCTACATGTCGACGCATGCGCTCGCGAGCAACCCGGCGCATGGCTTCATGCCTGGCCAAAGCACGCGCGCGCCGCTGTTCCATGGCCTCGCGAGCGAGCGCAGGACGCTGGTTCAGCGACTCTCCGGCCTCCGCTACCGCAACCTCCAGCGCGGGCTCGACCTTCTCCTGCGAAGGTGGTGACGCCACCTGCCCCGGCATCGCCAGAGCCTCGGCCAGAGGCCGTTCGGCTCGCTCCTGTCGCGGTTCAGCGGGCCAGCTAGCGGGCGCGGGCGGCGCCATCATCGCCGGGCTCGATGCCAGCGAGGAAAGGGGCTCCGCGAGCGGCACCTCGGGGCTCGGGGAGACCGCAGCGCTCGCAGATGCCTGCTTGGGTGGAGTCTCAACACCCATCAATGAATCGGCAAACACTGCCGACTCGGTCTCCTTGACCGGCCTCGACTCAGAGACCACCTTGGAGGCGACTGCCGGCTGATCCGTTTCGGTCACCTCGGCAATCGGGTCGACCCCTGCATCGACGGTCGCGCCGGCTGCTGCGCCAGCCTCATCAGCCTTGCTCGGCCGCGACCCATACTGGGTCTCCGGCAATGCCGAGATCGGCAAGGGGCTCAGTTCGGCGGCGGACTCGACGATCGATGGAGCCGAATCCACTGCTTGCTTGTCGACCCCTTGCTTCTCGACCGAATGCAAGTAGAGATACCCAAATGCAACGACGACCCCCAGCAGAACCAATCTCGGCACCCATCTGAAGGCCGAACGGGTGGGTGCGTTTTCCGCATTACCCATGAGTTGTACTCCTAAAACAGCATAATGATAAGTCTGTCCCAACAGGGTTCTCGGCGTCGACAGGTCTTCTTCCAGTCGCAAACCAAGGTGAAGATCATGCAAGCTCCGCGACTGCCATCAGGACCGCCAAGACCCGCTCGACGCAACGGTCGAGGTTCTCCTCGATCTCTCGCATAGTGATGGCGCCACCCTCGCCCTTGCCCGCGGCCCAATTGACGACGAAGGCCAGACTGGCGTAGCGCAGGCCCAGCTCACGCGCCAGCGCCGCCTCAGGCATGCCCGTCATTCCCACCATGTCACAGCCGTCGCGCTCGAGGCGAAGGATCTCGGCCGCGGTCTCGAGCCGCGGTCCCTGGGTCGCACCATAGACCCCCTCGTCGACCACCGCCTGGCCACTGGAGGCACAGGCCGAAATCAACGCGCGGCGCAGTCTCTCGCAATAGGGTGCCGTCAGATCGACGTGCTCGAGGTCGCCGGAATCGCCCTCATAGAGGGTATGCGCACGACCATAGGTGTAATCGATGATCTGATCGGGCACCGCCAGGACCTCAGGTTCGAAGCGCGCCGTGATGCCTCCAACCGCCGCCAGGCCAAGGACGCGCTCAGCTCCGCAGGCACGCAAGGCCCACAGGTTTGCCCGGTAGTTGATTCGATGCGGCGGCACTCGATGATCCGAGCCATGACGCGGCAAGAAGAGGATTTCTCTGGCTCCCAAGGTGCCACGCAAGACAGAGGCCGAGGTCTCGCCAAACGGGGTTGTGACGAGCTGCACCTCGACTCGCGACAGCGCGGGTAGACGAGAAAAACCTGAGCCACCGATAATCGCAAGGGGTGTCATGGCGCGGATTTTAATGGAGACGCGCCCCGAAACCAAACCGGCGCCTGTTGGCGCCGGTTCAGGGTCCTCCTGATCACCTCGTTGGCATCAATAATGGGTCGCGCGGGCCCCGGGGCGTTCGTGGAAGATGCCGATCTCGACCAGCTTGGGAAGGAGCACCCGCTCCTCGAGCTCGATCCGCTGAGCGACCATCTCGAAGACCTCATGCGTCTCGGTCAGGAGCTCTTCGCTGAAATTGAAATCACAGTTCTTCAACCAGCGTTTGTGATAGTCGTCAAAGACCTGGCGCAGCGGCTTCTCACCACTGATGAACCCCCAGGCGATGGATTTGACTCGTGGATCCTCGTGAATCAGCAGGCTCGGATAGAGGCTGCGGTCCTCTTCCGCCAGATGGCTGCGCACCTTGGTCCCGAGGTCGCACAAGAGTTGATAGGCCGTCTTGGCGTTCGGGCGGATCTTCAAAAGCTCCGGTGTCAGGATCGATCTGAGATCCTCGATCATCTGGCGAAGCTCCGCATGCGTATGGCGATAGCTTTCGAGATTGGACATGGACCTTCCTCCTGTGTCTTTGGCGTTTCAAGCGTTGCGGCCACCTGTCGAGCCGCCGCTACTCGGGTGCATCCAGCCAGTCGCCCACTGGCCGCAGCCCATCGACAGCGACCATCCGGCAATCCTGCGGAAGGTGTATATCAAAGCCTCCAAATAGTCAACAAGGTATTAATTATATTGGAATTTTGTCGATCTACATGTCTTCCTCGGCGACCGCATAGATCCCAGGCACATTGCGGAAGTAATGCTTGTAGTCGAGACCATAGCCGTACAGATAGCGATCCGGGACCTGGACCCCGACGATGTCGGCCTCGCACTGGTGGGGGCGGCGCTTCTCGACCAACACCGCTGCATGTAGGCTGGCCGCACCGTCTTCCCGGCACGCGCGCAGTACCCAGTCGAGTGTGATGCCTTCGTCGAGGATGTCGTCGAGCACCAAGACATGCTCACCGCGGATCGCTTCAGAGGGGCGGTAGCGCCAGAGGATCTCGCCGCCACTGGTCGCCCCCCGATATCGGGTGGCGTGAACATAGTCGAGCCTCAGCTGAAAACCCAGCCGCGGCAGGAGCAGTCCCGCCAGGATGACCGCCCCTGTCATGACGCAGAGCACCAGGGGATCCTTGCCCGCCAAGCGCGCCGTGATCTCCTCTGCCATCCGGTCGAGCACCGGCTCCATTTGGTCGGCGGTCACCAGACATTCGGCACGTGCCGCAACCGCCGCATAATGAGTCGAATCGAGCTTCATCCTTTGTCCTCCGGACCAGTTGGATCACCGAGCCCGAGATCGAGCGTCTCGAGCTCCTCGAGCTGGGCGACGAAACGAACCGCCCGTTGCCACGCGGGAAGCTCATGCAGCCGAGTGCGCTCGGTTCGGCCACGCCCGTGCATGCGGAGCAACCTCAGCTGGATGGCTGGGTCGTGGCCCGCACCGAAGGCATCGAGGATCTCGACCGCGGCGGATCGATTGTTGCAGATCAACAGCATGTCGCAACCCGCCCCGGCGGCGGTTCGCGCGCGCTCCGCGTAGCTCCCGCCGACGGCCGCCGCCGCCATCTCGAGATCGTCGCTGAAGATGACACCCTGGAACCCCAACCGGCCGCGCAGGATATCTCGCAACCAGACCGAGGAGAATCCAGCGGGTTGGGCGTCGAGGCGCGGGTAGAGAACATGCGCCGGCATCACGGCCTCGAGGCCACGCCGAATGAGACGCTCGAAGGGAACCAAGTCCTCGCGCACGAGATCGGCGAGGTCACGAGGATCCGTGGGCAGCTCCGCATGCGAGTCAGCGGCAACGCCTCCGTGGCCGGGGAAATGCTTACCGACCGCAGCCATGCCGGCGCGTCGCACGCCGTCCACCCAGGCCGAGGCGAGATCGAACACGACCTTGGGCCCTGCACCAAGACCTCGATCACCGATGACGCAGCTGATGCCTCGATCCAGGTCCAGCACCGGGGCGAAACTGAAATCGACGCCGACCGAACGCAGCTCGGCCGCCATCAGCCAGCCGATCGATTCGCAGACCGAACGCGCCCGGGCGGGGTCGCGCGCGTAGAGTCGCCCGTATTGTCCCGCCGGCGGCAGACGGGTGAAGCCGACACGAAAACGCTGGACGCGGCCACCCTCCTGATCGACGCCAATGAGCAGGCGCGGTTCACGCAGGGCATGGATCGCCCCCGTCAGTTCGGCCAACTGTCGCGGCGATTCATAGTTGCGGGAGAAGAGAATGACCCCACCGACGGCGGGATGACATAAGAGCTCCGACTCCTCGGGGCCGAGCAGGGTCCCCGCGAGATCGAGCATGATGGGTCCCAGCGACATCGTTCAGGAAATGACCATAGGGGGCCGCTCCAACACTCGGGGGGAGAGCTTGCCGATCCACCAAACTGGATCTGCCACGTCTAACGGACCTTTTAGCACACCTGGGCAAGGGCTGGCGAGCCTCAGGATCCGACGGAGCTCCTGGATTCCTCAAGCTTGGGAAGCGCCGCGCAGGCGGACGTCGAGCCGATCTCGCAGGGCGTCACCGAGCAGGTTGATCGACAAGACCACCAGCAGGATCGCCAACCCCGGCGCCAGCACCAAGTGAGGCGCAACCAAGAGATAGGAGGCCCCGTCGCGCACCATGGTGCCCCAGGAGGCCCCGGGCGGCTGCACGCCCAAACCCAGGAAGGACAAGCCCGCCTCCGCGATCACGGTCGAAGCAACCCCGAAGGTGGCCTCCACGACCAGAGGCGCGAGCGCGAGCGGAATCAGGTGCCGGACCAGGATCGACCACCCCCGACTGCCCAGCGCCCGGGCCGCGGTGACATGGTCGCGCCGCACCAGGGCCAGGACCTGGGCGCGAGCAAGCCGCGCGTAGCCGACCCAACCCACAGCGACCAGGGCCAGGATCACCTTATCGATCCCCGGCCCCAGGATCCCTGACAAGGCGATGGCGAGCAGAATGCCTGGAAAGGCGAGAAAGAGATCGACCACAGCCACCAGGAGCCGATCCAACCAGCCCCCGACGAACCCAGAGACCGCTCCCACCAGGGTCCCGACCAGCGCGCTCAGCGCCACCACACCCAGCCCGACGATCAGAGAGGTGCGCGCGCCGGCGAATAGCCGGTCGAGCACCGGGCGACCGAGGTCGTCGTTCCCGAGCAGGCTGTGATGGCCCGGAGGTGACAGAATCGCGGTCAGGTCGACGCGATTCGGCGACAGACCCGCAACCGGGGCCAAGAGCGCCGCCACGAGCCACAGCGCGAGAACGAGGATCGCCAAGAACAGCGCTCCACGACCCGCGCGCACTGAGATCCCGGTGCCCGACCGGCGAAAGGACTCCTGACCCTTTGAAACCACCGCCTGCTCTCTGCCCCGTCGCGAGGATCTTTCCGCACCCACACAGTCCGGAACGGCCCGGGAAGGAACTATTCACCGCTACAATCTGGTATCTTCGTTGCTCGTCAATCGCCTGCATCTCGGGCGTCACGGCTGGCGCCAGCCATCCAGCGCCTTTGGATTCGCGACCACCGCCCCGATCTAGACCGCAAGCGCGACGGCAATTCGAACCGTCGCAGACAGCATACAGGTCTATGAGGATAGCCTTGAATGAATGCCAAGACACTGAACATCCTACTCTGGGTCGCCGTGACCTTCTGGTTGGTGATGATGTTCAACACCATGATGGCACCCGACCAGTTGGAGACGCGCAACCTGAGTTACAGTCAGTTCCTGCAGGAACTCACTGATGGCTCGGTCCGGGAGGTAACCATCCAGGACCAGACCATCAAAGGGATCCGCACTGACGGGTCGCGCTTCGAGACCTATGACCCGGGGGATCCCGGCTTGGTGGGTGACCTGCTCGACAACTCGGTGACCATCCGCGCCGAGCCACCCGAGGAACCCAGCGTGCTGATGCAGATGCTGGTCGCCTGGCTACCCTTCCTGCTCTTGATGGGGATCTGGATCTGGTTCATGCGCCGGGGCGTCAGCGGCGGTGGTGCCGGCGGCATCTTCAGCTTCGGCAAGAGTCGGGCGCGCCAGCATGCCGAAGGAGACGTCAAGGTCACGCTGCGCGACGTCGCTGGCGTGGAAGAGGCGAAGGAGGAAGTCGGCGAGCTGGTCGATTTCTTGCGCAATCCGCAGAAGTTCTCCAACCTCGGGGGGCGCATCCCGCGCGGGGTTCTGATGATTGGCCCACCCGGCACCGGCAAGACGCTTCTGGCCCGCGCCATCGCCGGCGAGGCCAAGGTGCCTTTTTTCAGTATCTCCGGCTCGGACTTCGTCGAGATGTTCGTGGGTGTCGGCGCCTCGCGCGTGCGCGACCTCTTCGAGCAGGCCAAGAAGAACGCACCTTGCATCATCTTCATCGATGAGATCGACGCCGTGGGTCGTCGACGGGGCGCTGGTCTTGGCGGGGGGCACGACGAGCGTGAGCAGACCCTCAACCAATTGCTGGTCGAGATGGATGGGTTCTCGGGGAACGAAGGCATCATCGTGATCGCGGCGACCAACCGTGCCGATGTGCTCGACCCCGCGTTGCTGCGACCTGGTCGCTTCGACCGCCAGGTGGTCGTGGGTCTGCCGGATCTCGCCGGCCGCGCCGCGATTCTCGAGGTCCACATGCGCAAGGTGCCGATCTCCGATGATGTGGACGCCCGCACCATCGCCCGTGGCACACCCGGGTTCTCGGGCGCCGATCTCGCCAATCTCGTCAACGAGGCCGCTCTCTTCGCGGCACGTGCCGGTGACACCGTGGTCTCGATGGACATGTTCGAGAAGGCCAAGGACAAGATCATGATGGGCGCGGAGCGGCGCAGCATCGTGATGTCGGACTCCGAGAAGAGACTGACCGCCTTTCACGAGGCGGGACACGCGATCGTGGGCCGCTTGGTACCCGAGCATGACCCGGTACACAAGGTCAGCATCATCCCACGCGGACGCGCGCTGGGCGTGACCCTCTTCCTACCCGAACGCGACCGTTACAGCATGAGCAAACGGCAGTTGGAGAGTCAGATCTCCAGCCTGTTTGGCGGACGCCTCGCCGAGGAGATGATCTTTGGTCCCGATCATGTCACCACGGGTGCCGCGAACGACATCGAGCGAGCCACCGAGATCGCCCGCAACATGGTCACGCGTTTCGGTCTGTCGGACGGGATGGGTCCCTTGGCCTACGCCGAAGACGAGGGCGAGGTGTTTCTAGGCCGCTCGGTGACTCAACAGCGTCAGGTCTCGCCGGAAACGGCGCAGGCGATCGACAAGGAGGTGCGCGCGCTCGTCGACCGTAACTACCAGCGCGCCAAGCAACTGCTCGATGAGCACCTGCCGAAGCTGCATACCATGGCCGAGGCGCTCCTCAAGTACGAAACCATCAACAAGGATCAGATCGACGACATCATGGAGGGTCGTCCAATGCGTGAGCCCAAGGACGACGGCGGACGTCCGACGCCCAAGACGGGCGGTGGTAACCCGGTCACCGCGACAGGCGGCGGATCGCCGAAACAGCCGCCCCCGATCGCGATCGGGGGTACCTGAGGCGCCAGCCTGAGGCCTTCAGGCCCTGGTAGAAAAGGCCTTCGCAAGCGATTGCGGAGGCCTTTTTCTCGTCTAGGGGATTCTATGGAGCCTCGGACCACCCGGCCCGTGGCGTCATTCGGTAGGAAGTTTTCGGGCAATCGCCTCAGGACGCCTTCCGATAATGATGGTGGACCGCCTCGTCACGGTCGTGGACATCCGTCCAGCTCGGTGAGCACCCTGACCACTGCACGAGAGAGGAGGGTGAGCTCGGCATCGGAGAGGATGAAGGGCGGC
>JANQGF010000084.1 GCA_028277465.1 Chromatiaceae bacterium | reverse complement strand
CGCCACCAGTCACATAGCGCGGCTATGCTCCTGGTGGCGCTCCTTGAAGGCGAGCCTCAATCCGGCGCCATCTGGTATGAACATTTCCGGCAATCGCCTTAGCAACCGGATTGCGGCGCTTTGGGGGGCGATGGCTGTTGGACATAGGGGGCCTCCTGATTGACCGCAGGCCAAGCTCGTCCTGCATCTGTTCCATTCAACGCGCAACAATCTCGTCTCAAGCCGCGCGCACGACGTACCGCCCCAGACCGATGGTGGTCGATGAGCCCAGGTGCAGCCATTGACCCAGCCACAGCCAAGGCCAGACCTGCTCCAGCATGGGGCCGTGCAGCAACAGGTGGCCGATGATTCCGCCAAGCTTGAGTGCTCCGTGTTGCCGGGTCGAGTAGTGATGGGTGTCTAGCCAGGCCAGTTCTGCGCGCTCGATCAGGGATTCCGCTCCGCTGAACCAAGTGGTCGGCTTCGGCGGAAGGGGCAAGTCTGTCATGAGGCTGGCGCAGGCTTCGATCCGCCGGCTGAGTGCGGTCAGCAGATCCTTGGCCGTGAACGCGCTCGGTTCGACGAACTTGCCCCGATACTTGAACCTCAAGGGGGTGATGATGTCGAGGTGGGCCTGCCGTGGTGCGGCCGGTATCCAAAGGGGCTCGATCGGAGCCCCGATCAGTCCGGGATGGCCCGGCTGCAGAATGGACACCCAGCCTTCACCGCCAGGCCCTACTTGTTGCTGAGCCCCGATGAGCGCTAGTCGGCAGGGGCTGCGCTTTCCAAGGCCTTGCTGTCCAACCGAGTGCAGCGCATCGATCAGGAGCGGAAGCCAGCCGTTCAACCATCCCATGAGCACGAAATCCAGTCCGATCAGACTGCCGGGCAGGAAGTAGCCGCTGAAGACCTGCGGCTCGAGCACATAGGGGCGGATAGGCTCGGCGCCGTCCAAGGTCTCAAACAGCGGCGGGTAGGGGCAATCGCGGCATTCCGGACAAGCCGCGCAAGCGGCACCGGGGCGCGTGCAGGCGGCCGCCTTGACGGCATGCCCGAATGCACCGCGCCAGGCTGAGCCGGGATAGTCTGGCAGATGGAGTGGATCACTGATTTCGAAGCTGGCGCGATAGCGCACGAGCTCGATCGGTACCTCAGGGCTCATGGTCGATATCTCGGAGGGGTGGAGGGCGGTTGACACCCCCTGATCTCGACGGGTCATCCGCAATGGAAACAGTCCTTGCGACGGTGCGCAACGCTTTCGGTATCCGGATAGATGCAGGGGAGTCCGTTGTTCTCGAAGACCAAGATAGGGGGTAGCTCCTGGCGCTGGGTGTATTGGTTGACAAGCACATCGACCGTCATCGCGCCGAGGATGGCGTTGAGCGTCTTCACCGCTGGCTCCTTGACATCACGGCCGCTGACATAGCCGCGGTGCGCCAACTCGGCGCCGAGGCCATCGACGCTCTCGGCTGCTACCTTGGTGGGTGAGACGCGCCCCAGGCAGTTCAAGCAAAGTCGGTCGCCCGCGCGGGCCAGGATGACCTCGCCGCTCATGTCCGTGATCCGGCCGCCCGACACCTTGATGTTGACTCCGACCGAAATCAGCGGAATCCCGAAACGCAGCGCGATCTGCTGAGCCTCGAAGCGGCTGCCATGGTTGTCGGTGGCGACGAGGATCCAGTCGACCCTGGCCAGCGCGGGCAGCAGACGATCATCCTCGATCTCCATGGGTAGGGCTTCGATACGGGCTGCTGGGTTGATGCGCTCAAGGTGTTCCTTGACTACCTCGGTCTTGAGCCGATTGGTCTCGGCATCGCGAGCGTAGGCACCTACGATGCGGTTGAGGTTGGTGATCTCAACTTGGTCGTGATCGATCAGCAGCAGATGATGAAAGCCGCTATGGACGAGATTCTCGGCGATGACCGAGCCGAGTCCACCCACCCCCACGACGGCGATACATTGATCGTGCACGATTTGGTGGAGTGTGTCGCGTCCGAGCGCGAGGACCCCGCGGGCCAGGAATCCCGATTGCAGGTCAAGGGCCGACAGGCGCTCATCGGCGAGCGGCGACTCGTCGGTGCAGGGCCAATTCTCGAGCACGGTTTGGGTCTTGATACGGGCGGGGTGGGCCGTGGTGTCACCGTCATCCTGTGTCCAGAAGCGAGCGGAATAGTCCGACTGGGAGAGCACGATGCTGGCGTAGTGGATGTCGTCCAAGGTCTTGCTCAACCATTGGTGAAAGGCGATTTCATCATGGTCGTCGACGCCGGAAAAAGTGACTCCGCTGGGCGAGAACGGGTGCGTGTGCACATCGATGAGCGTGTTCACGTCGCCGCGCTGTTGCATCTCGACCAGCCGCGCGTAGACGTAGTCGCGCTTCAGGCGCAGATGGGCCAGGCCGCGGCTCTCGTAGTCCTCGGCTCGTGGCTGACAGACCCCGACGACCTTGATGAGGCGTTGGTCGCCGATGCAATGATGCTGGCCGAACAGGAGCGCGAAGCTCTCGCGGCTGCGATCACCCAATAGTTGCTCGCGCAACGCGGCAAGCTCCCCCTGTGGAAAGCGGATACGGACGGCGTCCATGGCTCAGTTCCCCAGTACCTCGTTGACGAGGTGGAAATAGGTGAAGAGATTGTCGCCGTGGCGCCAGTTGCTGGCTGGCTGCCAAGCACCCTCGTGGATGTAGGTGCAATACCATTTCCAGCCCTGTCCGATGGGCTCTGCCCAGGCGTTGTGCGCCACGCCCTGAAAGAAGTGACCGTCCGGCGAGAGGGGGATGTCGGCCATCATATAGAAGCCGATCGGTGGCAACGCAGGGTACTCGTTGGGGAAGGCCACCATGAGCGGTGTCTTTCGGACGATGTGGTGCCAGCGGCGTGGCAGATAGTAATTCGGGACCACCATCCAGTGAGCGCCATCCTCATCGAAGTCGACACCCTGCTTGAAGAGGTGCTCGGCGACGTCTATCACCTGCTCGGTGATCATGCGTTTGGACTGCGCCGAGCGTGGCCCGCCGAAGCCGTAGCCTTTTGAGCGGTCGGGCATGGAGCTGATCTTGGCCCCGCGTCCGTGCTTGTCGACGAGCTCGTAACGACTGTATTGGCGGCTCGAGTCGATCTGCTGTACCTTGCCGCCGCATTCGAGGATCGGCCGGCGGCCGGGACCGGGCTTGGCATAGCTGGCGAGCTTGCTGCCGGGGATTCCCTTGCCAATGCGATTGGGGTCGAGACGTCTGCCGTTGATAATGGCCATGTCGTAGGCTCCTAATGGTTGTTCGAAGTTGACTCAACTGCGGATCTGGTGCTCGTCAGCGTCTTCCCAGGGGGCAGGATCTTCTCCTTCGAGGCCAGGGTGTCGAGGGGTCCACGAGGCCGCGTCGTTCTCGCCGTGGTTGGCCGCGTCCACCCACTCAGCGCCGAGGGTCGCGGCGAAGGCTTGGTCCTCCTGGGCGATTTCCTCTTGTTCCTGACGCTCTTGCAGGTAGCGGTGCAGGTCGATGAACCCAGAGCCTTTCAGGACGACCTCTTGGGCCGCGTTGACCCCTGGGAAGGCGGCCACCTCGACACGGATGCCGCGTCGGCGCACCTCGATGATCACCGGAATGAAATCTTTGTCGCCGGAGACGATCGCGATGATGTCGGGTTTGATGATCTCCGCCGTGCGCATCACTTCCAGCGTGATCTCGACGTCGAAGTCACAACGGTAGCCGTCGCCGGCCAAAGCCCCGATCTTGGAGTGCACGAGATATCCTTGGCTCCACAGCTCCTCGATAACGCGGTCACGGGCATGCGGGTTACGCGGATCGATGGGCACGAAGACGTGTGCCTCGACCAAGAAACGTCCTTCGCTGAGATAGCACAACAAGTCCCGATAGTCTGGCTTCGTGTCCTGCTTTTGATAGGCGGCGTTGACGTTCGCGAAATCATTGAACACGACTAGCTTTTCCATGAGTCTGCTCCTCTTGTGGTCTGGATGTGCTGCTGCGGTTACTGGTCCTTTATTGGCGCCCGGCGAAATGAGTAATGATGCTCCCGGCAGCGGCAGATCCAATCGCCGCCAGCCAGGGATGTCCCGAGACAAGGAGTGCGGCTATCAGAATGGCGGCTAAGAACGTCGCACCGATGATCCAGCCTGTCTTGGCTGAATCATGCGCCGGCTGCTGAATGACTCGGTCTTGTTGGTGCGGTCGGACCGAGTGGGGGCTTGCTGTGCGTCCGCGATACTTGTTGGCATGAGGTATACCGGCCATTGAGATGCTCCCTGGTCGTGCAAATGAATTAAGAGATCGATACGGTCAGGAATACCGATGGCCGTAAGCGAAGTAGCCGTTCTGATCCTCGACCGTCTCCGGATGTTGTGTCTATTTGTTCCCTGCTCCCTGCTTGCTTTGCTCAACGCTCCTGTGGTGCCGGTTTTCAAGCTGCACCCGTTACTCGGTGATCTCTTGCTCTGGATAGCAAGGTGGCCATCCCTGGCCTCGGCCATCCTTGGCCGTCGTATCCTTCGCTCCTTGCTCACTTTCTTCACCGCGTCTGTAGAGCGATTTTTCAGTTCGTCTTGGGTCAAGATCAGGTAGTCTTACGCGGATTCCACAGTATGATGGTGTCAATGAGACGCGCTGTGCTACAAGGCGCCGTCGCATCGAGTCTGAGGTCGAGACCGTCGACCATTGTTGCTCTCCTGTAACCACTGGGAACTTTGCTTCCCGGGGCGCTTACATTCACATCAACGCGTGGTTGGCACCGATTTTCAGGGGGGGGGCCGCGGAGGCGCGAAGTTGCTCGCGATCAGTCGAGGAGGCACGTATCAGCGACAAGGCCGCTGGCCGAGCTGAGACCGATCTCATCGGCCATTGATGTCACGATCGACTTTGGGCGGGCGCGCTCGATGCGCACCTCCTGCTGGCAGCGGCGCTCGGCATTTGGGCAGGAGCCGGGTTGCCAGCTCGGGTGGGCCGCTCGGGGAGCCAGTCCGCGTGGAAACCAGCCACCCCCTGGCTGGAAGGGCGGACGCAGGTGCAGAGGGCATTGCACGGGGCCGCAGCGCATCGCCCAACCCTGTGCCTGCCGCGACTCGACGAAGTCCTGCCGCTCGGTCTCTTCACCCAGGAAACGGGCGACGATCTGGTGGTAGCTGTGCACGACCGTCGCGGGAGGCTCATCCAGGATCAGACGTGGCTCCTCGCTCAGTGCGCGCGCAATGCTCTCTGCCGCGCGGCGCCGCGCGGCGACACGCTCCTGGACTGCCGCGAGCTCGGCGAGCGCGAGGCTCGCTTGGAGGTGGGTGAGCCGATAGCTCAGCCCAAATTCGTTTCGCACCGATCCGCGCAGCCCGGGATCTTCGATCTCGCGCAGGGCGCGCAGCGGGTGTTGGGAGGCCAGCAGCAGACGCTCGTAGTGGTCCGCGGAATGGCAGACCACCATCCCGCCCTCGCCGGCGGTGGCGACCTTGCCGGCGCCTAGGCTATAGCCGGTGAGGTCGGCCCACGCACCAAGCGGTTGTCCCCGGAGCTCCGCGCCAAGGGCCTGCGCGGCGTCCGCGAGGAGCACCAAGCCGTGCTCGCGCGCGAGCGGCTGCAGGCGATCCATGGGTGCCGGGCAGCCAAAGAGGTGGGTGGCGAGGATGGCGCGTGTGGTTGGGCCGATGCAGGCGGCAACGCTGTCAGGGTCCAGATTGCCGGTCTCCAGCGTAGCGTCGGCGAAGACCGGGGTCGCGCCGGTCGCGAGCACCGCGGCGACTGTCTGTCCCCAGCCGTAGGCGGCGACGATCACCTCGTCACCCGGTCCGACGTCCGCGACGAGCAGGGCGGCATGCAGGGCCGCCGTCCCTGACGCAACGGCGACGGCGAAAGGTGCGCCAACCGCTGCGGCGAAGGCGCTCTCCAGGGCGGCGACCGCTCCGCCGCCAGCCAGGGCGGAGAGTACCTTGCGATCCCGCCCGGCGGCTTCGAGCAGGGCCTGCGCGGCCGCGATCGCGGGCGCGGGCAGCCCCTGGTCGGCGGTCGCCGTGTCTGGGTCGGGGGCCGGTCGCACCTGTGTGTGAGAGGTCATCACCAGGCTCCCTGGCCCTGTCGATAGTGGCGCAGCTCCTGGATGCGCTCCTCCAGGCGTGCCGGGTCGAGACGACCGGTGCCCGGGTCGACCAACCCATCGACGTAGGCCGGCCACTCGGGCTCTGGGGGCGCTTTGGGCGTCAGCGCATTCCACGGGAGCAGTGACTGGAAGCTCGTCATCTGCAAGGCGGTCAGGGCCATGAGCTGGTGCTCGATGGGGTCGAAAGAGGGTTTGTAGTCCATCGCGGCTTCCATCAAGTCCATTTGGCTCACCGGAGAGCCCGAGTGTGCCGTGCGGCGGTCGGCCAGGGTCCCGGCCCAGACGATGATCTCCTGCATGGCCCGCGCGCTCAGCATCTCGAGTGCGGGCAGCCGGGCAATCGTCCGGCAGTCCACGTCAGCGCTGAAGGCGCGGTTCACCTGCGCCGCCAGATGGGGCAGCAGCTCGGCGCGCTCGCGCTGGGTGGGGTGGAGGAAGGGGATCTTCACCGAGAAGCGGTCGCGCAGGGCCAGGTCCAGCAGGTCCGGGCGGTTGGTGGTCGCCACCCAGAGCACCCGCCCGCGTACGCGCGCGTCGCCGAAGAACTCCAGGATGCGCCCGAACAGGCGCTCGCTTACGCCGGAGTCACCACCCGTGCGGTTGGCGCCGCGGTCACCGCCAACCTGCTGATCGACCTCATCGGTCCAGAACAGACAGGGGGCCAGGCTCTCGACCACCTGGAGCACCCGCTCCATGTTACGTTCGCTCGCCCCGACCCATTGCTCGCGCACGCTGCGCAGGGCCAGGCAGGGGGTGTCGAGCTCCTTGGCCAGTGCCTGGATCAGGAAGCTCTTGCCGCTGCCCGGCACGCCGGCCAGCAGGATCCCCTGGGGGAGGCTCGCATGCCCCTGGAGCCACAGTGGCTTGATTGCCTCGAAATACTGTCTCGCCGCCACGCAGCCGCCGACGCTCTCGAAGCCGCGCGTGGGCTCGATCACCTCCACCAGGCCGTGGGCCAGCTGCTCGATCGTCTCGCGCTTGCGCTCGCGCACGTCGGTCCGCGAGATCGGTGTGCCGCGGGCGGCCGCGCGCTCGAACAAGGCCTCGATGTCGGCCAGGCGCAGACCGCTGGTGATGGCTCCGAACTGGCCCAGAGTGAGATCGGGGGCGAGGGCGGAGCCGCCGGCCGTCCGGTCGGCGTGCGCGAGCAGGAAGCGCGCGAAGCCCTCACGCTCCGGTGCCGCGGGCAGGCCGACGGGAATGGCGTGAAAGCCGCTCTCGTGGGCAAGCAGAGGATGCAGACCACCCTCGCGCACCAGTAGCAGGATGAAGTTGCCGGAGCGACGCACGTCGTCGTCGAGACTCCAGTCGTGCAGGGTCTCGACGACGGCGGCCTGGTCGCTCGCCAGCGACTGGCTGGCTTCGGCGGGCGGCGCCACATGGTCGGCGTAGTCGATCAGCACCATCGCGCGCGCGGCTGGGTCCTTCAGCACGGGGTCCAGTTGGCGCAGGACCATGAGCGGGCTCTCCAGTCCGGCGAGCGCGGCGGGGAAGGGCGAGCGCGGGCGTTGGTCCTCCGGCGGGACGAGCTCGGAGAAGCCCGTGGCCAGGCTGAAATAGCCGACACGGTAGCCGTCGCGGACGAAGTGTCGCGCGAGGAAGTAGCGCAGACTGGCGACCCGGGCACGCTCTCCGTCGGGCTCGAAGACCCGGTCGCCGGTGTTGAAGGACAGGATGGCTCCGGAGATGGGGGTCGCACGGATTTCGCGCAGGGTGTCGATCCAGCTCATGACGGGTCTCCGCTCAGATCCGGGTGCGTTGGCGTGGTTGGCGCGTGGGTGCGTGTGCCCGGCGCTGCCGTGGACCGAGCTCGGCGTCTGCGGCGCGGCTCAGGGCGGCACCGGCCAGGGCCTGATGACGCTGGCGGGCGTCGGTGGTCAGCTTGACCCCGCGGCGGCGTAGTGCCGCGTCCAGGCGCGCGCGCTCGGCCTGGCAGGCGTCGCCGCGAAAGCCGGAGAGGTCCAGCTCCACCCGCCCGGCACGCGGCGTCAGTCGCGCGACGATGGCGGTACCTTCCGCCTGGGAGGCACGCAGCAGACGTGTGCCTTCGACCGGCGGCCGGCGACTGGTCTCGATCTCGTAGCCCAGCTCGATGAGCGCTGCGCCGAGCTGCCGGTGCAGGAAGGCCCCCTCGGCCTCGAACAACCGGGTTTGTGCCTGGTGCAGATGGCGATCGAAGTCGGCGGCCGTGAGCTTGGTCATGTCCTGCGCCGCGAGGCCGGTTGTGGTGAGGGCAGCGCGCAGCAGCGGGACCGTCTCGAGCGCTTTCAGGCGTGCGTCGAGTGGCGCACAGCCTTGGGCCTCGAAGGTCTGACCCTGTTGGCGGAAGTGCTCGTAGAGCGCGAGGATGCTGGTCGCCGCCAGGGTACCGCCGGCAGCGGCGACGCCGGGCGTCGCCAGGCTTGCATCCAGCCCAGCGGTACCAGCCACCTCGGGGAGCGCGGTTTCGGCGGTGTAGCTGTAGCTGTCACTGGTGTATTCGGACATGGCGGTTTCTCCTCAGGCGTCTGCGGCGAACTGGCTGCCCGGTTCGTTGTAGGGGTCCCAGTTGCGCGAGGTCGATGCGGGGTCGGGCGCAGGGGCTCGGGTGCTGGCGTTCTGGCCGAAATCGTCTTTGTGGCTCTCCGCCTCGTTCCAGGGGGTTGGGCCGGCGGGGGCAGATTGGCCCCCGCTGGCCTGCGATTCGGCTTCTGCATCCACGCTCGCCCAAGGGGCCGGTGCCCCTACAGGCAGGTGCGTCTCGCACCAGTCGGGACCGAGCCAGCGGCCGGGCGTGCGGCTCAGCAGCCGGGCCCATTGGAGGATGAACTGCACCGTTGTCACGGCGACGCCGGCGATCCATTGGGCCAGTGCATGCAGCAGCATCAGCGGCAGCCGCAGCAGGGTCAGCACGGTCAGGGGCAAGACCAGCAGCAGGAGCCAGAACAGGATCGGCACTTGCACCAGACCGGTGAGGGACACCAGGGTGCAGAGGGTCATGAGAGCAGCATGGCCGATGAAGACTGCCAGGGCGACACCGGTGGTGCTCGCCGGACTCGCATCCGTCGGGATGGGCGCGTCGAGGAGAGCGGCGAGCGAGCCGCCTTGTGGGTCGGCTGCGGTTGCGGCCGGCGTGTCCAGGACCTCGACACCGCGGTCGTAGCCCATCGCCAGGGTGACGGACAGGGCCATGATCAGAATGACGCTCACCACCACCGCGGCGAAGATCCGGTAGACACGCGTGGCCCGATGGCGCACCAGATGGGTGACGCCGAGCAGGTCCATCACATAGGCCCCGCCCATCACGTAGGCCGCGCAGATTCCGGCCGCGATGATGGTGTTGAGATCCCAGCCGGCCATCCAGTCCACCGCGCCGGTGGTCTCGGCGACCATGCCGTAGCCCTCGAACCAGATGTTGGCCAGGTGGATGTCGTTGCCGACGAAGATCAGGGTCAGCCCGGTGAGCAGCAACGAGCCGAAGATGCGCTGGATCATGACGCTGGTCCCGACCAGGCCGTCCTCGGCGCGCAAGGTGCTGGCATGGCGCAGTACGGCGGCACGCGCATCGCGCAGAACATCCAGGGCGCTGGCCAGCAGGTGCAGCGGGCGCACGAAGATCTGGCGGAAGACTTCCAGGAAGCTGGCGTGCCAGAGGCCGATCAGGAGCGCGGCCGAGAGGCCGATGAGCAGCGCGATCAACAGGGGCAGCCAGTCGTTCACGAGTACCTCCGGTGGGGTTGATCCCTTTGCCCAGTTCAACGCGGCTCAGCGGGACGTTTTCAGTCTGGAGACGCGCTGGTGGAACGGTGTCGCCGCGACTGCGTGCTCAGCGTCTGACCGCCATCAGGGTTTGGGCCCTGTCTCCACAACCGCCGGCCGAATCGAAATGCTCCGCGCCCCAAAGTCAGTGAAGCGCTGGGTCCATTCCTGCTGGATCCGTTGACCCATTGCAGGATCGGCGCGCAGGCTGACGAAGTAGACCAGCACATCGACCCCATTGAGATCGGGCTCGGCCGTGAAGTGCCGGGTGTCTTCCAGGTCGGACACCAGGATCAGTTGGCGCTGTGGGCCATTTCCCGCTTGGGCAAACTGCTCGCCGGCCGCTGCGAGGAAGCCGATCAGGTCTGTCGACTCCGTTCCGTGACTGAGGTCTGACGTTCCGACGCGGGACGCGGATGTCAGTCCCCTGAGTTGGTCCCGTCCGGCGCGCGCCGCGGCGACGAGCGCTTGCCGCGAGGCGGCCTCGGCCTGTTTGCCGCGGCGGTCGAGCTGGCCGCTTGAGCGGAGGATCTCCGGAAGCCGGACATGTGCGAAGACCTGGTCGGCGGCGTAGGAGCGGTCGGAGATCCAGCGGTAGAGGATCTCGTCGCCCGGGCGCAGATCATGGAGCAGCGTCTGCTCGGCGAGTTGCAGTCCGAGGTGTGTCATGCGCTCCCAGGTGTCGGTGCGGTCGACACCGAAGACGATGAAGCGCTTGGCGGACGGCTCTGGCGAAGCGACATCGCTCGCGGCGACGAGGCCGGGCAGCAGGGAGGCGGCGAGGGTGACGGCGATCAGGCAGCGGCGGTGCATCGTTTGTCTCCGGGAATCTGTTCTTGTGTGGTAGTGCAGCAGGTGCGTTGTGCGGAAGTTGTTCCTCGGGCCTTCTGCTCCGCGGTTTCTTCCGGCTTCTATGCCTTTCAACGGGGGGTAAGATCGAGTTTTCGATTCCAGCCTTAGGTGCCGACTGCCAACTCTGCATCCGGCCACTCGGCGGATGACGGCTGGATTCGGTCTTTGGGTAAGCGCGGCTTGCAGAGAGCCGCGCTCAGCGCCGCAGAGGGAGGACGCGCTTGACTGCTCTCCACCAGGGCGGCGTAGCGTCCGCTGCTCCCATGCTCGACGGCCTGGTCGCACAGGCTGAGGTGGATGTTCTCGAAATCCCAGTAGACGGCGGATTCCTTCATCAGCGAGCTCCCCGGTCAGTGGGTCCTGAAGATCGGCGACGCGGCACTGCCTCGCTTCACCGTCTCAACGCCCGAGAAGCGGCGGTCTTGAGGAACGGATCACGCCGGGGCGGTCTGAAAATCCTCTGCCGATGAGCGTTGTCCCTCGTGTGAGATACCTGACTCGCCGCTGGGAGGTTCGCATGGTTGACGTGGATCTTGTCCGGGCGCTACTCGCCCAGTTCGGTGTGCTCACCATCATGGCTGGAGGCGTCACGCTCATGATCTCCGTCGTGGTTCCACCCCTGCGGCGCTGGACCGGCCGCCTGATCTTGCTGGGATTGCTGTTCGGCGTGGTCGCTGGTTTCGTCACTCCGGAGTGGTTGCCATGAATTCGCTGTCCTTCGCCACGCTGTTCTTGCCCGACTGGGCGCTGCCCTGGATGGTCGTGCTGGCCATCGCGGCCTGGATCCTCCGTGCCCGCGCCCTCGCCGGGCTTGCCGCGTTGATTGTGCTCGCCGATGTCGTGATTGGCCCTCTCGTGGCTCCCTGGCTGGACGCGATTCCGCTGTGGGCCTTGCTACCGCTGCTGCCGATTATCGGGCTACTGCTGCTGCATGGCTTGATCGTTGCGGCCTTCGGGCCGGAAACGGCAGGGCAGGTCACCGGCACCTATCTGGTTCGGCTCCTCGACCTGATCTTCCTCGGCCCCTTCCGGCTCATCCGCTTCCTGTTGCGGCTTTGAACGGCCATGATCCCTGGGTGCAGATTTTCTCCCTTGGAGGGGACGCATACGGGGTTCGCGAACAAGGCCCCGAGTCCGCGTTCTGGATCGAAAGTGGGACGTCGGCAGATGGCGGTCACGCATGCGAATGCTTGGGGCGTCGGGTGCTGACCTGATCCTGAATGTGTGACTGTCCATGCGGGCCCGCTTGATTCGCCTCCCACACGCGGAAACCGGCTCTTGCTTCCAGTCGCTCGGTGCCGGTTTTGATGCGCCATGTCTCCTGTCTTACACTGCCCGATACGGATCCGTTCTCGATTGGCGGAAAAGTCCGTAAACTGAATGAGGATTAAAGCACTGGGACCCGACTCCTCTGAATCAAGTTGTGTTCGGCGCGGGAGTCACGCAAGAAAGGGGGCAAGGCGATGGGGGCGATGCATCGACGGCGTCCGAAACGAGACGCTTGGAAACAACGGTTTCTGGGCGAGATCGAGCGTCTGGATCTGATCAGGGGGCGCTGTCGGATCGTCGATCAGAAGGCACTGGTCTTCGGCGCGGAGGCCAGGTCAGCCCGCCAAGGGCGACCTGCCGTCATCCTCAAGGTGGACGGCGAGCGTGTGTTGGTGGTGCCGGGAACCTCTCGGAATCGATCAGACTATTTTCTCCTCAACCGTGGCCACTGCCCGCAACCGCGTGACGGTCAGGCGCGGGGGCTCGATCGAACGACGTATTTGCCTCCCGACATCGAGATCGTTCCCTGTTGGTCACTCTGGACCTTTCTCTGTGATCTGAATGAGCCCACCCGCAAGCTCCTCTTGCAGTGGCTGAAAGAGCAGCTCTGGTCGAATCGGGTGATGGTCGAGCAGCGTCTCGGCGATTCATTCACAGCCTAGCCTGGAGCCCGACCCATGACTGTCCATTCCGAAGAGCAGTTCGAGCGCGAGATGCAGGCGCTGTGGGCACGACGAGGCGATCTCAGCAGACGTGAGCTGGACCGGCTCTACCAGCTCGTGCGCGGTTTTCTGATTCAGAGAAACCCAAGGCATTACAAATCGCTGCGGCGGTGCGTCCTCCATACCGACCGTGCCGATCTGGTCGCGCAGCTGATCGATGATTTCTATTGCGATGTCGTCTACTCCCGTGGCTTGAACGACTCCTTTCAGGCGACGCCACTGGAGCATGCGGGGGCTCTTCTGACGTACTACAAGAATTATCTGACCGATCGTATCCGCCGCTGTCTGCGCGAGAAGAACGCCAGAGAGACGATCGATGGGGAATTCAAGAGTGCCCTCCAGGCCAGCGCGAGCCGGGCGGCGGGGATCGATGCGGATGAGGGCGAAGGGACTGACTTGGCGGCCGTCAGGCGCTTCATGGAGGAGAGCGACAGTCTGCCCTGGGACGAGGATCCGGCGGACTGCGATGCCACATCTCAGGATCACGCGGGGACGTGCGATACGGGTGAGCCGACGGGTCTGGAGACCAACGGGGATGCCGGCACCGCTGCGCGCGACGAGGAGAAGACCGAGGACCCCTGTGGTGTGTCTGACGCGCATCCGGATGCCTCCGAGCAGTCGGTCCAATCAACGAGCTTGAAGACGACGCGCAAGGCGCGGGTCCATCCAGGCGGTTACCGCTCCCTGGTCAGGATTTCGCAGCCCTCCGAGGCCGAAGACGAGCTCGAGGCCGATGGCCTGATGCGCCGAATCCGGCCCGCGGCGCAGGCCTTCCTCGACGGGGCGGTCCAGGACCATAGCAGACTCGGTGAGCCGCCTTGGATACTCCTCTATCTCGCCCGTCATCATTGCCAGGACGACCCTGATGCCCGGGTTTCCATGTCGACCTTGGCCAAGGACTACGGTATCCCGAGCTATCACCAAAAGGCCCAGCAGCTCGGTATCACCTCTGCTCGCGGCGGATTCCCGAGCCTCGACGCCTTCGCCCGGACCCTCCTAGGTCGCTGGCTTCAAGGAATCGGCATCGCCATCGTCCGCGAAAACCTCTCCGAGATCCGCACCGCTTTGAAAATCCTCTGTTACGAGGCGTTGCAGAGGGTAAAGGCGGCGGGCGGCTGTCCGGATGACGATTGAGCCGGGTCGAGCGCTCGATTGAGCCCCATTTGCTGCCCGGCCAGCGTCGCGTGCCGGTTGTGATGCGTGCGGGGCGGATCCGTCCACCGAATGTCGCAGGTCAACCACCATGTCCAAGCTCACTCCACCACTCTCCGCGATCGAGGACCGGCTCTTCGATCCTTCCGCAGCGCTCATCCAGCGCTGGATCACCGATGACCCCGCGCTCTCCGCCGAGGAACGCCATGCGCTCGAATCGGACGAGCGGGCAGGGTTTCTGCGCGATCTGGATCTGCAAGCACGCGAGAGCGCCGCCGCAACCAGCGCGCAGGGTGCCCAGTTCCCTATCGATGAGGCCACACCTGTACCGGCACGCATCGCCGAGCTCCACCAGCGTCATGTCATGACCCGCGACCGCTTTGCGAGCATCCATGAGCCCGCTCCGGGGCAGATCCGACTCATCGCGCGGGCGATCGGACCCGAGGGAGCGCTGGATTGGGACCTGAGCACGCCATTGGCCGTGCTGCTGTGGCGGCCGACCGAGGTGCGGGACCTGTGGGAGGGATGGCTGATGGCGAGCGAGACCGACTATGCCGCCGATCTCGACATCCTGCTCGAGCCCCAGGACGAGCCCTATGACGGGCAGGTCGCCATGGTACAGATCTGGAACAAGCTGGAGTGCTACGTCCATCCCGAGCAGCGGGTCATCGGACAGCTCGCCCCGGTCCGTCTGCGGGCGATGGTGGCGGCATTTGCCGACTACGCCTTGTCAGAGGATGTGGCGGCCGGTGCATCAGCGGTTCCAGCCTGCCCCGGTACCCTGATCGAGCGTCTGACCTCCACCAGTGACCAGGTGCTTTGCGGGACGCCGCTCGGCGATGCGCGCGACGAGCGCCGGTGGTACCAGCATCTCTATTACCGGGCCGCCGGTCTGGTGAAGGAGCTGGCTGGACTCGCCGTCGCGGTCCAGGTCGAGGAGGCCGCGCGTGATTCCGCCGAGTCCGCCGCGACCTGGCTCCAGGAGACATGGGGCGCCTTGGTCGGCGGGCTCCAGGGGCTTGCCGACGAATTGGGCAGCGCGCTGATCCCGGTGAGACCGGTAGCGGCCATGGGGCAGGACGAGACCGCAGTCCTTCCAGAGGCGGGCCTGGCGAGCACCTACCAGATTCCGGATCTGCTCCAGGTCGACTGCCTGCCCCACGAGGTGGCGGGCGTGGTCAAACTGCGCCTGACCCGGCTCGCCGAGGGGCCGGTCAGGCTGTGTCTGCTGCTGGACGAGGATACGCTGGAGGAGCGCACCCTCGACGACCGCCAATCCGAGGCGACGCTCTTCATCACCCCTGAACCGGGTCTGGTCCTGCTCGTTCAGGACCCCCATGGAGGACAACACCGATGGAATCTCACGATCTGACCCCAATCCTGCCTGTCTGGCTGTGGTCCGAGTCCGGTGGGGTTCGGCTGTGGACCCCCGATGCGACCTGTTGGTCGGACGCCGTGGCGATCGACGCGCCACCGGAGACCTTGTGGCAGCGGCTGCGCGACGGTCAGTCCCAGACCCGGCTCGAAGCCGTGCTCCAGCCCGCGGATTTCGCGCACCAACTGGTGGAGGCGCTTCGCACCCCTGGGGCTCGACCGCTGCTGATGCTGGCCGATCGTCCCCCCACCGAGGGTGATTCCGGGTTGCTCGAGGAGCTGCCGCTCCAGAACGTCCCCTTCGAATGGCTCTGGCTCGACGGGGAGCCCTTGTCCGGGCTGTGCGTCGCACGGCATGTCCCGCTGACCGCGATCCCCGCCGCACCGGCCACCCCCGGTCCGATCCAGATCGCCGATCTCTGGCCGCGCGCGCCGGACGCCCCTCGCCCGCTCGCCGGCCTGCTCCGGGCACACCCGGCGCTGGCGGAATCCGTGCGCATCCGGCTCGGCCCGGACGCCAGCCGGGCGGCCGTGCTCGAGACCCATCCGGATACCTATTCCGCGCTGGTGGTCTTTTGTCACGGCAGCGAGGAGGACGGCGACCAGACCCCGCTGCGTGATCCGCTGGGCCAGCCCTGGGAGCTGCCGACCGCCAACGGTTTGCCGCCGCTGGTGGTCCTGCTCGCCTGCGGGACCGACCGGGGCAATCTGATCCGTTATGGACGGCGCCTGCTCGCGCACGGCGCCTGCACCGTCCTGGCCCCCGTCGGAAAGCTCGATGCGCCGGAGGCCCGGCGTTTCCTGGAAGGCTTCCTGCCGCGCTGGCTCGCCGGGGAGCGGATCGACCTGGCCTTGCAGGCCACGCAGCAGGACGATCCCCGCGCCTGGGGCGCGCGGCGGCTGGTCAGCGTCGGCGATCCTGGCCTGCGCCGCGCAGCGGAGCCGCGGCTGGCGGAGCAGAGCAACGAGCGACTCGCTGCTCTGTGCCGGGAGGATACCGAGCAGAGCGTCCCGGTGCTGACCCTGCTGGTGACCCGGCTGACGCTCGACTGCTTCCAACAGGGGCAGGGTCTCCAGAAACCGCGCGATCGGCTGCGCGAGCTGCTCGGGATCAGCCGCACTGATGAAGCCGAGCAGGGCTGGCTCTTCGACCGCCTGGACGCCGTCTTCCGGAGCGGAGGTCTCGGACGCCTGACCCGGCTCTGGCTCGCCCCCTGGCAAGCCCAAGGCGCCGAGCGCCATGATCATGGACGTCTGTCCTTCTATGAATCACAGCGTCGGCTCCTGCGGTCGGTCGCCGATCTGGCCCCGGCGATCGTCTACCACGACTGGAATCGGATCGCCTATCGTGAAGGGCGCTATGCTGTGGCCCTGGAGGATGTCCTCTGCGGGCTGCGCGCCCTGCCACCTGCCAAGGTCTTTCCAGATGCCGCTCTCTTGGTGCGCGATCTGGCCAATCTCCTGATCGAATGCGACATGCCCGCTGCCGCGCAGACGGTCGCGCGTCACCTACAGGCACGCCTCGGCAGCTTGCCGTCCAGCGAGGCGCTCGACATCGAGAGGCACTATCTCGAGGATACGCTCGCGCGCGCGTGCCTGCGCGGCGGAGGTGAGGGATGGCGCGCCGCTTTGGGGTTGTTCCGGTGCAAACGCGAGGCGGCGTGGTGCCAGGGTGCCGAGCGCAGGGCGCGCGGGCTGCCGGAGGTCTCTGGCGAGGACGGCCGGCGCGAGCTGGCTTGGCTGCTCTATACCACCAGTTGGGGAGACCCCCATTCGCTGGACGCCGCGGGGTTTGCGGACGAGGTCCGGACCCTCCTGAGCGATCCATCCGCGTCCCGGGCCGCTCTCGCTGCCGAGCGGGGTAATAGTGATCAGCTGTATCTGCTGCGTGCCTTCGCGGCCTGGGCCTGGCGCCGCGGAGCCGAGGAGGATGCCAAGCTTCTGCTCGAATATGGCGACCTGCTGGAATCCGAGCTCTATACCCGCCGGGATGCCGGGCCACTCGGTTTCGTGGTGGGGTATCTCAATCTCCATGCGCGGGCACCAGGTAGCCGGCTGAAATGTCCGCTCGACTGGGTCGGGGCACGCGAGCGATTGCGCGGGGATCGCTATTACCTGGAAGCCGCGGCCTTTGACGTCTTGCTGGGACACCCTCAGGAAGCGGTTGCCAGCCTGGCGCTGTTCCAAGACCAATGTGCCGATTTTCCCCGGCTCTTGGAGCAGTTGGTGCGCGAAGGTACCACGCTGACAGTCCTCGGCCTGGCGCCCGGCATTCTGGAGGATTGGGCGACGGAGGTGCGGCAGCGGCAGCGGCTCGAGCGTACCTGGCTGGCCGCCGAGGTTCTGCCTGATCCGGCGGATTTGCTCGCACAGGGATTGATGCCGTTGTGACCTGATCGCAATTGCCGCGTGGCGCCCGAAGCCGGCGATCGGCTCCCGTTGCGTCTCAGGGTGCGAAGTCGCGCGGATTGTTTTGCGCGGCCCTCGTGGACCTCTGTTTGTCTGTTTCGGTCCGATTGAGTAATCTTTTACTCAATAGTGGGAGGTGACCGATGGCGCGCTTTCAAGCCCTGACCAACGCTGTGCTCGAGGCCGAGCTCGATCTGCTACGCGAGCGATTCGGGCTCGGGCCGAATCAGAAGGCGGATCTCTTACGCGAAATGGCCGCGATCGCGGGCTGGGTCGCACGTCAGGCGGAAGAAGGGCGAGTCATCGAGGCGCGCCGTGGCGACGCGGTCGAGCGACTGCTGCATCCCGCACTGGAGCGCCTGATCAGTGCGGCAAGCCAGTCAGGGGGTGAGCGGCTGGCCCTGAGCGATGCCGAGCTCGAGCGTCTGGCAAGCATTCTCGAGCAGGGGTTCGATCCCCCTCCGGCCTTGCGTTCCGCGCTGGCGAACCTGGTGCAGGCACCACGGCGGCTCCCATCGTTGCGTTGGCCGGTGTCGGACTGACGGATGTCGCTGCGCATCGAGCCGCTGGATCCTTCTCATCGTCCATTGCTCGCCGACTTCCAGAATCCGCATCCCGGCCTGATCGAGTATCTGCGACGTTACGCCTTGCGTCATGCCGAGAAAGATCTCCTGGCGCGGACCTATGTGGCGATCGACAGCGGGACCGGTGTTCCCCGGTTGGCCGGCTATTTCAGTCTCGCCACCGTCAGCGTGGAGCGCGACTCGGTGGCGCCGATCCCGGCATTGGATCGGCTGCCTCGCTTCCCGATCCCCGGGATTCTCCTGGCGCGACTCGCGGTCGATACCCGGATCCGTGGCCAGGGGCTGGGCCGTTACCTGTTCGAGGAGGCGTTGGGTCTCACATTGCAGCTCGCACGGAGCGGTCCCGTCGCCTTCCGGCTATTCGTCACCGATGCCCTCGATGCCGAGGCGGCATCTTTCTACGGGCATTTCGGGTGCGTGCCGCTGAGCGATGGATTTCCCTGCCGGATGGTCCTGGATCTTCGTCCATTGCTTTGAGTCGGTTCCAGCAGGTGCCGGGTTGGATCTCGTCTGGGCGATGCATGACCGCAACCAGATGACCGCCTTCACCTGGTGTCGACCGCCATGATCGCTAAGGCGATTTCTGCTCCACCCGCTCATTGAGCCACTTGCCGATCGCGGGTGTGACCTCTTTCTGGGCCTTACCACTGACATAGATGCCGATGTGGCCGCCGGGGAAGGCGAGCTCGGTGTAGTCTTGGCTGCCGACCAGATACTTGAGCGCCTTGGAGGAGCCCGGTGGGACCAGGTGATCCTGCATGGCGAAGATGTTCAGGACCGGGCAGGTGATGCGCTTCAGGTCCACCTCACTGTCCCCGAGCATCACGCCACCATTGATGAAGCCGTTGTTCTGGTAGAAGTCCTTGATGAACTGGCGGAAGGTCTCGCCGGCCTGGTCCGGGCTGTCGAAGATCCACTTCTCCATCCGCAGGAAGTTCTTGACCTTGTTCGGGTCGTCCAGGAGGTCGACCATGTTGACGTACTTCTGCCCGGTCAGGCTGAACGGCTTTAGCGACAGGAAGGTCCAGTTCAGCAGCTCGCCCGGGACATTGCCCATGGTGTCCACCGCCAAGTCGATGTCGATGTTCTGCACCCAGGCCGAGAGCAGGTTGTCTGGGGTCTTGAAGTCGACCGGGGTGACCATGGTCACCAGGTTGGCGATCTTCTCGGGGTGCATCGAGGTGTACATGAGGCTGAAGGCGCCACCCTGACAGATCCCGAGCAGATTGACCTTGTCGACCTCGAGTGTCTCGCGGAGATGATCGACACAGCGGTCGATATAGCCGTTGATGTAGTCGTCCAGCGTCAGTGAGCGGTCGGCTTGGTCCGGATAGCCCCAATCGATGAGATAGACGTCCTGACCGGTGGCGAGCAGACCCTTGATGGTGGAGCGGTTCTCCTGGATGTCGGTCATGTAGGGCCGATTGACCAGGGCGTAGACGATCAGCAGGGGCACCGGGGCGGGGGTGACCTCCGGGGCCGTGTCGTAACGGTAGAGGACGAGCTTGTCCTCCGAGTAGACCGCTTGTTTCGGGCTCACGCCCGTGTCGATCGCCTCGGCGTTGAGCAGGTTTTCCATGCCCTGGCCCAGCTTGCGCGTGTAGTCCAGCATCTCCTGGGCGAGCCTGTCCGGCCGGATGTCGATGGGGATCATTGGGTCTCTCCTCGCGGTATTCTTTCGGTTACGCGGCGCTGTGCGTCGTCGCAGCTCGTGCTGCACTAGTCGTCCGAGGTGCGCTTGGCGGCGGTCTTGCGCCGCACCGGGGCCTTGGCGGCAGCCGCTGGGGTCTTGAGCGCGGTCTTGTGGCTCGCCGGCGCCGCGTCCGTGAGGGCCGCGACCCGTTTCTCCAGTGCTTGCAGACGATGGTGCAGCTGCTTGTTCTCGCGGCGGGTCTCCTGGAGTCGGTCCTGCAGGGTGCGCAGCTCGCTGCGCGTCGGCATGTTCATGGCGCCCAGGTTTTCGTCGACCATGATGGTCATGCGCTTCTTGAGCGCCATTTGCGCGTTGATCAGCTGGCCATGGATCTGGGCGTACTCGGGGGTTGCGACCTCGGCCGCATAGGCCGCTTCGCAGCAGGCGACCCAGTTGTCATAGAGCTCGCGTGCAGACTCGACCGGCTTTTCGTTCTCGATCGCACCCTGGATGTAGGCACCCATGCGCTCCACCGATTTCGCCCCGAGGCGGCTGTAGAAGCTGGTGTACTCCTGCAGGGCCGTCTGGTATTCCATGGTGCAGCGGATCAGGTCCTGGTATTGACTCTGCTGCTCGCGGGTGTAACCCAGGCCGGGCGCAGAGAGCGCACGATCCAGCTTGTCCTTGAAGTGCTCGTGCGGCATGTTGCGAAGGAAATCGCCCGGCATGGGGGCCAGGGAGGACATCATGCGCTGCCAGTTGTCGAGCGGGAGCTCCCAGAAAGACATCATGCGCTGCAGCGTCTTCTCGCTCTCGCCCGGCCCGCCGACGAGGCCTTTTTGCATCTCTTCGAGTGTCTTGGTCCAGAAGCTCAGACCAGTGGCGGCGGAGCCCTCGCCGGTGGGCGAGGCGAAGGTCTCGGCCATCCGGAAGAAGGTCTTGCCCTGCTCCATCATCTTTTCCATGAACGCCTTCGACAGATCGGGTGCGGCCGGAAGCAGCGCCTTCCACCAGTGATCGAGTGCGCCCTCCCAAGGCGCCGTCAGTCGATCTTCGCCGTCCGTCCCCATGGCCCGGCGGCCCATCTCGGACCAGCTCTCCCAATAGCGGCGCTGCAGCTCGAGCCAGTCGTTGTTGAAAAAGGTTTCTTTGCTCATGCGCTTGTCCTCCTGCGGGTCCGGTTGCACGAAACTTAGCATGCGAATTTGTGCACTGCAACAAAGCGGCGTAGAATCCGGACCCGAAAAGAGCCCGACCCGATCGGGCGAGTGTCGCACTGAGATCCCACCGGGAGGACATTCAGACCATGAGTGAGAATATCGTCATCGTCGATGCGGCTCGCACCGCGGTCGGCAGTTTCGGCGGCAGTCTCTCTTCGTTGCCGGCGACCGCGCTCGGTGCCACCGTGCTCCAGGCGCTGATGGCGCGCACCGGGCTCGCGCCCGATCAGGTCGACGAGGTCATCCTCGGTCAGGTCCTGACCGCCGGCACCGGCCAGAATCCCGCCCGTCAGACCAGCCTGAATGCCGGTCTGCCCCACTCGGTCCCGGCCATGACCATCAACAAGGTCTGCGGCAGCGGTCTCAAGGCGGTTCATCTGGCGATGCAGGCGATCGCGTGCGGCGACGCCGAGATCGTGATCGCCGGCGGGCAGGAGAGCATGAGCCAGTCTCCGCATCTGTTGCCGCGCTCCCGCGAGGGTCAGCGCATGGGCGATTGGCCGCTGAAGGACAGCATGCTCTCCGACGGCCTCTGGGACGCCTTCAATCAGTGTCATATGGGCATGACCGCGGAGAACATCGCCAAGCAGTACGACTTCTCGCGCGAGGCACAGGATGCCTTCGCCGCTGCCTCCCAGCAGAAAGCGGAGGCGGCGATTCAGGCCGGCCGGTTCGCCGATGAGATCGTTCCGGTGACCATCCCGCAGCGCAAGGGCGATCCGCTGATCGTCGATCGCGATGAGTTCCCGCGTCCGGGGACCACGGCCGAGAAGCTGGCCAAGCTGCGCCCGGCCTTCGACAAGGAGGGCACGGTGACCGCGGGCAATGCCTCCGGGATCAACGACGGTGCCGCCATGGTGGTGGTCATGCGTGCCTCCAAGGCGAAAGAGCTGGGTCTGACACCCATGGCGCAGCTGGTCGCCTTCGCGAGCGCGGGCGTCGATCCCGCCGTCATGGGCACGGGTCCCATCCCGGCCTCCACCAAGTGCCTGCAGAAGGCGGGCTGGACCCCGGCCGATCTGGACCTGATCGAGGCCAATGAGGCCTTCGCCGCGCAGGCCATGTCGGTCAACCAGGAGATGGGCTGGGATCTCGGCAAGGTCAATGTCAATGGTGGCGCCATCGCCATGGGCCACCCCATCGGCGCCTCGGGTGCACGCGTGCTGGTCACCCTGCTCTACGAGATGCGCCGGCGGGCGGTCGACAAGGGTCTCGCGACACTCTGTATCGGCGGCGGTCAGGGCGTGGCCCTGGCGCTCGCGCGACCCTGAGGCCGCGGCGACCGGGCAGATCTCCGGTGGGTGGATTCCATCTGGTCCGGTCGGTGACCAGCGCCTCGTCGGCGAGCGCCGGCGAGACGCCCAGGCGAGTGGGATAAAATCGCCTGAATCTCATGCCCACTCAGCTCAGGTGTCCGGATGAACAGCGAGCGTCTCATCAAGAAGTACCCCAATCGCCGCCTCTATGATACCGAGGTCAGCCGTTACATCACTCTGGCGGATGTGCGCGACCTGGTGATGAAGGGCACCAACCTCAGGGTCATCGACACGGCCAACGACAGCGACATCACCCGTTCGATCTTGCTGCAGATCATGCTGGAAGAGGAGAGCGGCGGCGAGCCGCTCTTCACCGCGCCCATGCTGGCCCAGATCATTCGCTTCTATGGTGGGACGCTGCAGGGCATGTTCGCGCGCTATCTGGAGACCTCGCTGGACCTCTTCGCCAAGCAGCAGCAGGAAATGGCCCAGACCTGGGGCGAGAACCCTTTCGAGACCATGACCCGTCTGACGCAGAAGAACGTCGAGATGTGGTCGGGACTCCAGCACGAGCTGATGCGCGCGGCCGGGTTCGAGCTCGGCGGTGACCGTGGGAAGAAGGGCGGCGAGGGCGCACCTTGACCCGGCCTTGAGGTGCTCAATCGTAAGAATTGCCAAATCGCTGTTGACTTGGGGAGGCGCGAGGTCTATTGTGCACTGCAGCAATTGCTGCACTGCACAAACCTCTGGAGAGACTTCATGAACACCAGTGAAACCATGAAGACCATGAACGACTGGACCAACAAGGGTGTCGAGCGCATGACCAGTCTGGGTGAGCTCAACCTGCGTTTGGCCGAGAAGATGGCCGCTCGGCAAATGGATGCCATGACCCTTTGGATGGAGCACGCGATGCGCGTCATGAAGGTGGGCGCCGAGTCCAAGGGTTACAACGAGCTTTTCAAGGGCCAGGTCGAGGCGACCAAGGAACTGAGCGAGCGCCTGTTGGCCGAAGGCAAGACCACGTTGCAAGTGGTCGGCGAGGCCCGTGACGACTACCGTGCCTGGTTCGAGAAGAACATATCCGAGATCAGCGCGGACCTGCGCAAGGAAACCCCGGCCGCTTGAACGGCCTTCGCGATGCCAGGGGTCCAGGGATGGATCCTCGTCGGTGAGCAGCTGACCCGGATCGGCCGCATTGCCGTCCGTGTTCAGGCGTCAGGCGGAGTCTGCCTTGGCGGTCAGCCACCGCGATCGCGCCACTTCACAAGAACGAAAGAACCACCCCCCGAGGAACAGAGCTATGGCCCGTACCGCCCTCGTGACTGGCGGCATCGGCGGCATTGGTACCGCCATCTGTCAGCGTCTGGCAAAGGTTGGCTACAACCTGGTTGCGAACCATCACCCCTCCGAATCGGAGGCCGCCGAGCGGTGGAAGCAGGAGCGCATGGCCGAAGGTCTCGCCATCGCGACCATTGCCGCCGATGTCTCCTCGTTCGAGGAGAGCGTACGCATGGTTGGGGAGATCACCGATGGGCAGGGTCCCATCGACGTACTCGTCAACTGTGCCGGTATCACGCGTGACAAGAGCTTCAAGAAGATGGAGCTTGACCAATGGCAGGCGGTGATCCAGGTGAATCTGGACAGCGTCTTCAATGTGACGCGGCCGGTCTGGGAAGGCATGCTCGAGCGTGGTTTCGGGCGGGTCATCAATATCTCGTCCGTCAACGGCCAGCGTGGCCAGTTCGGCCAAGCCAACTATTCGGCGGCGAAGGCCGGGATGCACGGCTTCACCATGGCGCTGGCACAGGAGGGTGCAGCCAAGGGGGTGACCGTCAATACCGTCTCCCCGGGCTATGTCGAGACCGCCATGACCCTGGCGATGGATGAGGCCGTGCGCAACAGCATCGTTAGTGGGATCCCAATGGGCCGCATGGCCCGTCCCGAAGAGATCGCGGCAGCCGTCGCCTTCCTCGCCAGCGACGAAAGCAGTTACATCACGGGTGCCAATCTGCCCGTGAACGGCGGCTTGTTCATCCACTGACGCCGCCGCTCGGGCGCCTGCCCCGCCCCCGCGCCCCTCCCACACCCCCCCCATCCGGGAGGGCGTCCCGATGCATCAGAGTCCTCCTCGTCTCTCTCATCATGAGACGGTTAGCCCGGCTCCCCGCCGGGCTTTTTTTAGGCGATTTCTGTCAATTCTCATCCCACCTGACTTGTCTTGACGCCCGCCTTCGGCGTCGCGCCAGCAGTCACATAGCGCCGCGATGCTCCTGCCGGCGCTCCTTGAAGGCAGACGCCAATCCGGCGCCATCTGGCATGAGAATTTCCGG
>JANQGF010000064.1 GCA_028277465.1 Chromatiaceae bacterium | reverse complement strand
GCCACCAGTCACATCGCCCGGCGATGCTCCTGGTGGCACTCCTTGAAGGCGAGCCTCAATCCGGCGCCATCTGGTATAAACATTTCCGGCAATCGCCTTAGCATGTCCCATGGTTCGTAAGCGTGTGCCGCGCGCCGCAGCACACGCGATGACTCCCCGACCAAGGATCTCCCCGTGGCCCAGACGGACGATAGAGCCTTTCCACTCCTGGCGCGCTTTCGTTTTCGGTTAGAAGCGCTGGAGCCGATCCGATTGCCTCCCTATGCCGGCTCGGCATGGCGCGGGCTGCTGGGGCGCGGACTGCGCCGCACGACCTGCGTGACCCGACAACCGACCTGCGAGGGCTGCCTGCTGATCCGCAGCTGCGTCTACTCGACCCTGTTCGAGACACCCCCGCCGCAAGCGGTCGCGCCCCAGGGCTATACGGCACTGCCTCACCCCTACGTATTGGACATCGATCTGGACGCACCGCGCGACTCTGCGCCGGGCGATCGTCTCGAGCTGCGCATCGCCCTGATCGGTCCCGCCATCCTGCAGATGCCCTACATCATTCATGCCCTCGGCAGCGCTGGTGTCTGGGGCATCGGCACGCCGCGCGGGCGTTTCCGTGTCTGCGGTCTCGAGCGCGAGGACACGCCAGGCAGCGGTCTCTGGCGGACCGTCTTCGATGCCGACAGCGGCAATTACCAGCAGCTCGAGACCCCGGACCTCAAGGTACCCGCTGCCCCGGACGATGTGCGTGTCTGCCTCTCGACGCCCTTGCGCATCAAGCGTGGCGGCCGCTTCCTCGGCGCTCGCCATCTCGAGCTTGCCGACTTGCTGCGCGCCCTCTATCTGCGGCTGCGTCGCCTGAGCGAGCTGTATGGCGGACGGCCAGAGGCCTTCGATGCGACGCGTCTCCCGAGCACCCCGGAGGAGTTGCAGATTCGCGATCGTCAGCTGCGCTGGCACGAATGGAACCGCTATTCCTCCCGGCAGGGCGCGCTGATGCAAATGGGCGGGCTGCTCGGCGAGCTGACGCTCGGCGGCCCGGTCGTCGCAGCAGCCTGGCCCGCGCTGTGGGTCGGTCAATGGACCCATGTCGGCAAGGGGACCGCCTTCGGCCTCGGTCGCTATCGACTGGCGCCTCTGGAGGCGCCGGAAACCTCTGTGGCGGAGACCGACCGCGTCGACAGGGCGCTGGCGATCGAGCCGGATGTTCACGAATCGGGATCGATCGGCTAGACTCCGGTTGCCGTGCGACAGACGGGGCAGGGAGAACGGCCGGTAGCGACAAGCTTGAGGAACGGGACACTGGCACAGGAGCGCGCGAGACTCTGGGCCCGAGAGTCGCTGGTGACCAAGGTTCGGCACCACGGAGGCCGGAACGCCGCGGCTCTCCCGCATTCTAGCCAGGATGCCGAGACGGCCGAGCCAATGGGACAGCCACGCATGATGCCGCCAGATCAAGACTACCCGCAACGCATCCTGCTCGCGGTGACCGGCCTTTCGCCTCAGGTCGTCACCGAGACCCTCTATGCCTTGGCGGTCGGCGTTGAGCGCCCTTGGGTTCCAACCGAGATCCATCTCATCACCACCCGCGAGGGCGCGACGCGCGCTCGTCTGAGTCTGTTCTCGGAGCACCCCGGCTGGCTGCCGCGCTTGCTCAGCGACTATGACTTGCCGCCGGTGCGTTTCGGCAACGACGAGATCCATGTGCTGGCCGGTCCCGACGGCCAGCCGCTCGACGACATCCGCACCCATGCCGACAGCCGGGTCGCCGCCGACCAGATCTGCGGCTGGGTCAGGGGTCTTTGTGCCGATCCCGACAGCCAGTTGCACGCCTCCATCGCCGGCGGGCGCAAGACCATGGGCTACTATCTCGGCTATGCCCTGAGCCTCTTCGGCCGTCCGCAGGACCGGCTCTCCCACGTGCTGGCGTCCGAGCCGTTCGAGTCCAGCTGGGACTTCTTCTATCCCAGTCCCGCCAGCCGGGTCATGACCACCCGCGACAACAAGCTTGTCGACGCGGCCGATGCCCAGGTGACGCTTGCCGACATTCCTTTCATTCGGGTCCGCGGCGGGCTGCCGAGGCGACTGCTGGAGGGCTCCGCCAGCTTCATTGAGACCGTCGACGCCGCCCAGCGCGCGCTGGCCCCGCCCGAGCTGGAGATCGACCTGGCGGCGCAGCACATTCGTGCGGCCGGAGAGCCCATTGCGCTCCCGCCCGCCCAGCTCGCCTTCTATCTCATGCTCGCCGAGCGGCGCCGCGCGGGGGCCGATGGTTTGCGATGGGACGACCCGAATGTGGCAGAACTGTATCTTCGCACCTACTGCCGGCTGGTCGGCGACCTCTCCGGTGACCTCGAGCGGGTCGAGGCCGCGCTCGCCGCTGGCATGACCAAGGAATACTTCGAGCAGCGCAAGTCTCAGACCAACAAGGCCATCAGCGATGCACTTGGCCCCCAGCTTGCGGCCGCCTACCTCATTCAGGCACAGGGCGCACGGCCGCGGACACGGTTCGGGCTGGAGCTGGATCCGGCGGCGATTCGTCTGATACGCGAGATCTGAGACACGCGAGGGCATGTTCATTGAGAAGGATGGACAAAGCAGCGCGTGCACATCGATCAATGGATGACGGGGCTGGCTGCGCCCGTGCGAGACCTGTGTAAGAACCATTGTGGCACGCCGACGTAGGAGCGCCGCCCCGGCGCGATGAGCCAGGCCACCGTCGGTTCGCGGCGAGGCGCCGCTCCTACAAGCGCTGCTGCCACCGGCCAAACGACGGAGCAAGACCTCGGCACCGAGCTCTAACGGAGACAGGAGCACACCATGACATCACCAGCGAAGGACGACACCGCTTTACAGGACGCGACCTGCCGGATGGCGCTCGCGGCCTATCTGCATGACCTGGGCAAGTTCGCCGAGCGGGCGCGGCTCGCGACCGACGACAGCAAGCGCGAGCTCCACGAGCAGATGTACTGCCCCCGGCGCGAAGACAAGGGACGCGTGTGGCATACGCACAAGCACGCTGCCTATACGGTCCTGGCCTGGGACCTCATCGAGCGCCGTTTCCCGGAGCTCGTCGGCGACGACGTCTCGCCCTTCGCCGCCTGGGGCGCGACCGACGTTGACGATTCCATGGTCAATGCCGCCGGCCGACACCATCTCCCGGACACCTTCTTGCAATGGATCGTCGCGACCGCCGATCGGGTCGCCTCCGGCTTCGAGCGCGAGACCTTCGAGCAGTACAACCAGGCCGACGAAGGAACGCGAACGGGGAAGAACCACTACACCGCCAGACAGCTGGCGCTCTTCGAGCCCATCCGCATGGACGAGCGCCCGGCCAATCGTCGCGAGGAGTGGCGAAAGCGCTATCCGCTGAACCCGCTGTCGCCCGATGCGCTGTTTCCAGTCGAGGCGCAAGGCTACGAGGGCAACGACCAGCAGGCGGCTCAAGCCGAGTACGCCCACCTCTGGGAGGACTTCACCAAGTCCCTCGACGGCATCCCGCCCAGTCATCGCGCCAACTGGCCGCTGTGGCTGGATCATCTCGACGCCGCCTGGGCCTGCTACACTCACGCCATTCCGGCCGCGACCGCCTTCGGCGTGCGCCCGGAGGTCTCGCTCTACGACCACTCCCGCACGACCGCGGCCTTGGCCGCCGCGCTGTGGCGGTATCACCACGAGCTCGGCGACACCGGCGAGGAGGCGCGCAAACGGCTCGCCGACCCGGCACGCGCGGACTGGGACGCCCAGAAGCTGCTGCTGATCCAAGGCGACCTCTTCGGCATCCAGGACTTTATCTTCGCCACCGGCGGGGAGACTCAGCGCCGTGCCGCCAAGCTGCTGCGCGGCCGATCCTTTTACATCGCGCTGCTCACCGAATGCGCCGCCCTGCGCATCCTGGACGCGCTGGCCCTGCCGCCCACCAGTCAGGTGATCAACGCCGCCGGCAAATTCCTCATCGTCGCGCCCAACACCGAGCGCACACTTGAGCGGCTGGCGCAGGTCCAGCGTGAGCTCGACCCTTGGTTCCTGGAGCACGCCTACGGCCAATCCGGTATCGGCATTGCGAGCCTGCCGGCGAGCTGCAACGACTTCGTCTCGCGCGAGACCGGCGAGCAGCCCTTTCGGCGCCTGATCAAGTCGCTATTCGAGAGCCTCCAGACGGCCAAGACCCGCCGGCTGAGCCTGTGCGGCGATGACCCGCCCGCCCCGGTCTTCACGGACTTCCTCGACCGCTTCGACCCTGAGATGGGCGTCTGCGACCTCGACGGCCGCTCACCCGCGACCGAGCCGCTCGTGGGCGGCGACGGTGGCTTTGCCTGCGCCCTTTCCAACGACCAGATCGACATCGGCGGTCAGCTCACCCGCCGCGACCGCAGCCGTGTGCTCATCTCGACAGAGTCACTGGGCGGCTCGCTGCGTGTGCCCGTCTTTGGCTACCACGTCCAGTTCACGGGCGACGAGGAGCAGAGCGGCCGCTTCGGTCGGGTCGCCGCCTCTGGCCTGCTGCGCCGGGCCTGGGACTTCGCGCTCCCGGAGGCGGCCGACGCACCCCTGTTCCGCGGCTATGCCCGGCGCTACATCGATGCCTATATTCCGAGCTACGGCACGCCGAACGAGTGGGAGCGTCAGAAGTACGACCGCCTGGACGCCGACGAGCGTTGCGACGGCCGAGCCGATTCGGCGAAGACCCTCAACGAGATCGCCTGTGACGACCTCTACCCGGACGCGGACGGGTGCGTGCAGGGCACCGAGGCGCTCATCACCCTCAAGGGTGACGTCGACGACCTGGGTCGCCTCTTCGAGCGCGGGCTCGAAAGGCCCACTTTCGCCAAGATGGCCGGGCTCTCCCGCCAGCTCAACGCCTTCTTCGCCGTCTGGCTGCCCTGGATCTGCCGGGAGCGCTACCCGAGCACCTACACGGTCTTCGCCGGCGGCGACGACTTCTATCTGATCGGCCCCTGGCGCAGCACCATCGCGCTGGCCGCCGAGATGCGCGCCAAGTTCGCCGAGCTGGTGGCCGACAACCCGGACATCCACTTCTCCGCCGGGCTCTCCATGACCAAGGGCGGTCTGCCGATCCGGCAAATGGGACAGCTCGCCGAGGACCAACTCGAGGCGGCCAAGCTCCATGTCTCTGCCGAGGGTAGGCCCAAGAACGCGGTGACCTGTTTTGGTCACACGGTCGGCTGGGAGGCATTCGTCGAGCTGGCGGGGATCGCTCGGGAGCTGGAGCTCATGCGGGACAGCCTGAACCTGAGCACCGGTTATCTCTATGGTCTGCAATACCTGGCCGACATGGCGGAGGACCTGCGACGCGCCAAGCTGAGCCCCAGCCATTCACCGAGACTGGAAAGCGCACTCTGGCCATCGCGCTTCGCCTACAGGACCTGGCGCATGCTCGAGTCCTCACGCGGCTTGGATCTCGAGGCGCGCAAGCGCTGGCAGCGGACCCTTGGTGAGCTGTTGGGCGGCGGCATCCGCAGGCACGGCAGCGCCTTCAAGATCGCGCTCTTCATTCACCTCTATCAACACAGACGCTGAGGGGAGAACAGGCATGACCAATGGACGTAGAGGGCAGGCTGGCGGTTCGCGAACGGGCGGAGGCGAGCGTGGCGACCGGGGTCCCAGGCATCACTTGCCGCGTTTGGACACCTCAGGCATCCGACTCAAGGCGGGCGATGGCGAAGCCCTGCCTGCCGACCTGTTCGACGATATCGCGCGGAGCACGGCCAAGACGGTTGCTGGCGATGAGCGTAATCAGGCCAACAAGCCGAGCCAGATTCGCCAGTTTTACGACGAGCTGGTGATGTGGGAGGAAAAGGCCCGCGCGGCGCCCGAGCGCTTTGATGAGTTGCTGCCCTTCATCCGCATGCTCAACGCCAAGGCCGCCTATGCCAATGGACGCAGGCACGTCGACTCTAACTTCGTGGACTTCATCGCCTGCTGCCTCGGGCAGGTCGACGACTACCAGACCCTCCGCAACTTCAAGCTCTTTTTCGAGGCCTTTCTCGGATTCTACAAACAGGAACGCCCGACCGGCTGACAGGGGACGCCAACATGCAACTGACCACGATCACTGACATCCACGGCTACATCGAGCTGATGTCCGGCCTCCATATCGGCAGCGGCAACACCGAGATGCACATCGGCGGCACCGACAATCCGGTCATCAAGAATCCGGTCACCAATGAGCCCTATATCCCTGGCTCGAGCATCAAGGGCAAGATGCGCAGCCTGCTGGAATGGCGCGCTGGCGTGGTGGGTATCACCGAGGGCAAGCCGCTGGGCTTCAAGCACATGCCCAAGCTGGAAGGCGACGCTGCCGATCAGGGGCGCCGTATCCTCAAGCTTTTCGGTGGTGCACCGGAAGGGGCGGACCAGGATTCCAAGCTCGTGGCCGAGATCGGCCCGACCCGGCTTGCCTTCTGGGATTGCGCCTTGGACTCGGACTGGGTGCGCGAGATGAAGGAGGAGAAGAGCCTCCTCCTGACGGAGACCAAGGCGGAGAATATGATCGACCGTATCCGGGGCGTCGCCGAGCATCCACGTAACACCGAGCGCGTCCCAGCCGGCGCACGCTTCGAGTTCCGGCTCACCCTCAAGGTCCACGACGACGAAGACCTGCTCGCCGAGGTCCTGCGCGGCTTACGTCTCCTTGAGCTGACCGGCCTCGGCGGCTCAGGCTCGCGCGGCTATGGAAAGCTCAGGTTCACCGAGCTGAAGCGGGGCGCCGAGTCGCTGATGGAGCGCCTCGCGGCCGTCCAAGTCTGAGGTAGGAGCGGCGCCCCGCCGCGACCGGGTTTCGCGCCGAGGCGGCGCTCCTACACCAGGCGCCCTCGGCCGCGATCTCCCAAGGCAAGACGTCTCAGAGAACACGGAGCCACTCCATGGATTGTCTACATCTGACACTGTGCCCTCGCAGCGCCTTCGGTGGCCCGATCAAGGGCGACACCCTCTTCGGTCAGCTCTGCTGGGCCGCCCGCCATCGTTTGGGCGAGCAGCGTCTCACCGAGCTGCTCGACGGCTACACTCGCGGTCGCCCCTTCGCGGTCTGCTCGGACGCCTTTCCGGCCGGGTATCTGCCGCGTCCGACGCTGCCACTGCACGCCTTCGCGCCGCTGGCCGAGGTCGACCGCAAGGCCATCAAGCGTCGGCGCTGGCTTCCCCTGTCGGCGCTGGGCGAGCCGGTCGCGGAATGGTTGGCACACTGCCGCTCCGACCGCCAAGTGATCGCCAGCCACCTCGATAAGGCTGACGGCGCTCACGCGCTGGCCGAGACCCACGCCCAACCGCACAACAGCATCGACCGCCTGACCGGCACCACCGGCGGCGCGGCCTTCGCGCCCTACACCCAGGAGCAGCTCTGGTTCGCACCGAGCCTATTGCTCGACCTCTATCTGCTCATCGACCCGACACGCCTGACTGCCGTCGAGGCCCGTCAGTTGATCGAGGATATCGGCCGCATCGGCTACGGCCGCGACGCCAGCATCGGGCTCGGCAAGCTCGAGCTGGTCGGCGAGCCCGAGCTGTTGTCGTTGCCCTCACAAGCCAACGCCAATGCCTGCTTCACGCTTGCGCCGGTCGCCCCCCAGGGGCTTGGCTTCCGAGCCGATGCGAGCCACTACGAGGTCTTCACCCGCTTCGGCCGTCATGGCGACCGGGCCGTCCACACCGGCCGACCCTTCAAGGCCCCGGTGCTGCTCGCCCAGACCGGGGCCGTGCTGTCCCCTGTCCGCTTGCCGGAGCAGCCCTTCATCGGTCAAGGGCTCGGCGGCGACGGTAGCCTCAGCCGGGCGAAGGGTTTCGAGGGCACTGTCCAGCAAGCCTATGCGCCCTGGATCGGTCTCCATCTCGCCGCCGTCAGGGAGGTCGCCGCATGAGCCTCGATCGCCATTGGAGCCTGAGCATCACGCCGCTCTCGCCGGTCCACCTCGGCAGCGGGCAGGACTACGAGCCCACCGGCTATGTCATCGACGAAGGAGCTCTGTACGAATTCGATGGTATCGCCGCGCTCCAGGTCCTGCCGGGGCAGGAGCGGGCCAAGCTCGGGAAGATCCTCGAGGGCCGGCCGACCCAGGACATGCTGCGCCAGGTTCAGAGCTTCTTTCATAACAACCGCGAGCGGCTGATCGCCGTCTCCCGGCGGTGCGTTGGGGTCAATCCGAGCGTCGAGGCCTTCTACAAGGAGCGTGTCGGACAAGTCGTCCAGCGCGAGGACCGCGGACGCGAGGTCCAGAACCGTCTCGAGATCGAGCGAACCGCATTCAACCCCGGCTCGGGCGCGCCCATCTTGCCCGGCAGCGGCATCAAAGGCGCCATTCGCACCGCGTTGCTGGACCGCGAGAACGACGGCAGGCCGCTGTCGCCTGACCTCAAGGGCGACCGTAACGCCAACCTCAAGCTCCAACAGCGCCTGTTCAAGTATCGGCCTGGCAGGTTCGAGCTGGATCCGATGCGCTTGATCCGTGTCGGCGACGCCTCGGCGGCCGATCCCGCAGCGACCGTTACCCAAGTCCGCTTCGCCGTGAACCGCAAGAAGACCGAGATCCGCGTCGGCGGCAAGCTCGTCGACTCGCAGGCCGAGCAGCGCGGCCTCTATCAGCTGCTCGAATGTCTGTCGCCGCTGCAAGCGCGCGGTTTTCGCGCCCAGCTGTCGATCCAGCAGAGTGGTGGCATCGCCTCGCATCACTGGCCCGACGCCGAGCTGCGCTTCGATGCTCAGGGAATTGCCCAAGCCTGCAATCGCTTCTATCTCCCCGCCCTCGAGCGCGAGCGCAGGCTCCTGCACGAGCGCGGTTTTCTCGACCAGAGGTGGGAGGATGCGCTCGGCGAGCTGCTATCCGGCCCGCTATCGAGCGCGCTGGCCGAGAACCGCGCCTTCCTCCTCCGCGTTGGCCGCCACAGCGGTGCGGAATCCGTCACTCTCAACGGGGTCCGCAACATCAAGATCATCAAAGGCAAGGGCGAGAAACCGGATTACCTCGACCATTCAAAGACCATCTGGCTCGCCGCCGACGAGCGACTGGCACAACGCGGTCTTCTGCCGTTCGGCTGGCTGCTGCTGGAGCTCCATGGTGCTGATGAAGAGCCGACAGCCGTCACCTTTCCGCAGCCCATCGACGACTTGGACGCCTGGCGGGCCGAGGTGGCCGAACGCCGCCGGCGCATGGCCGCCGATCTGGCCGCGGCACGTGCCCGTGCCGCCGAGGCGGAGCAGGAGCGATTAGACGCCGAGCGTGCTGAAGCGGAGCGCGCCGCGCGTCTGGCCCAGATGACAGCAGAGGCTCGCAAGCTCGAGGCGCTGCGTGAGCTGCTGGCGCGCGACCAAGCCGCGAATCGGAAGGAAAAGAACGGCGAGCTCGCCGAGCGGCTCGCCATCACGCTCAAGGAAGCGGGGGAAGGCTGGCCTTCAGCCGAAGCTTCGACGCTCGCCGACCTGGCCGAAGCCATCTATGGATACATCGGCTGGCCAGCATCGAAGAAAAGGCCCCAGCGCCAGGCGCAGATCGCGGCGTTGCGAGCACAGTCCGGCGAGTGAGTGCCGAGAGTTTGCTTGTGTGCAGACTGGGCGCATGGCCGTGGTAGGAGCGGCGCCTCGCCGCGACTAGGCGCGGGGCTCGTCGCGCCGGGGCGGCGCTCCCAAGAATGCTCGTCCACTCTCGCAGCGGTGCCACGAGAAGCCAGAGGTTTGCATGCAACGAATGACGCATGCAGTGCCCTAGTCGCGTCGAATAACCCTGGAGGCCGAGCTTGACGACCATCCGCCGCACCATCGGCCGTCGCACCCAGCGGCCCATCGGCGTTCTCGCCCCGCCGACGCCGGAAGACATCGCCTGGCGCGAGGCCATGGCCCAGAGCTGCACCCGCGTCTCCAAGGGTGTATTCCGCTATCGCACGCATGAGGAAGCCAATACCGATTGGGAAAGGTGGCGGGCTGAGCTGGTTGCGGCGACTGCTCGGCGTTGAGCCGGCTGAGCCTACGACCCCGCCCGCGGACGCCATCGCCGAGGAATACACCCGGCCGGCGACCTCGCGGGATATGATCACCACCTTGCGCCTACTCGATCGCGCCGGCGTCCGCTACGTCTCGGTCGGCGGCTATGCACTCGCCGGGCACGGCTAGGTGCGCATGACCGAGGATGTCGATAAAGGTCGCCATCTTGACGGCGATGCATGCGTTGCATGCAGCAGGGAGCGGTCAACTGCCGGACCTGGGATCATGGACCCGGACTGGCCCCTATACTGTCAAGAAAAGCGACGCGCACAGCCGCCCACACGAAGCAGAGGACGAGATCAACCATGAACTGGCAGGAAGTCTGCTCACACCCGGCGCTCAGAGACTTGCCTTTCAAGCTGGAGACTGACCATTGGGGGCATATCGTCATGACACCGGCATCGAACCGGCACTCTTGGCTGCAGAGCGAGATCCAGGACGCGATGCGTCAGCGTGGCCGCGACGGCTACGCGGTCATCGAATGCAGCATCGCAACCTCGGCCGGGGTCAAGGTCGCCGACGTGGCCTGGGCAAGCCTCGATTTCCTGCGTCTTCACGGCACTGTCAACCCTTATCCGGAGGCGCCCGAGATCGTCGTCGAGGTTCTGTCGGAATCGAATACGCGAGCCGAGATGGAGGAAAAGAAGGCGTTCTATTTCGCGTGCGGCGCGCGCGAGTTCTGGCTCTGTGACGCGGACGGAGACATGCTGTTCTTCGACGTCGGTGGAAGAATCGACCACAGTGGGCTGATCGCCAACTTTCCGGCGCGCATCATGCTGCCGTTCGAGTGAGGTCGAGCAAGCGATGAACTGGCAAGAAGTCTGCTCACACCCGGCGCTCAAGGACTTGCCTTTCAAGCTGGAGACCGACCGTTGGGGGCATATCGTGATGAGTCCCGCGAGCAATCGGCGTTCGCGGCTTCAAAGCCTGATCGCACGGCTGCTCGATCGGGCTGTGGACGGCGGCGAAGCCTTTGTCGGATGCAGCCTTGCCACAACCGAAGGTGTCAAAGTGGCGAATGTCGCCTGGGCGAGTGCAGACTTCCTGCGCCGGCACGGCAACACGGATCCCTACCCGAGTGCCCCGGAGATTGTGGTCGAGGTGTTGTCTCCCTCCAATTCGCGCGCCGAGATGGAGGAGAAGAAGGCGCTGTATTTCGCCCGCGGCGCCCAGGAGGTCTGGATCTGCTCGGACGAGGGTGTCATGACCTTCTACGACACCGTCAAGGCCCGCAAGCTGAGCCTCTTGGTCCCCGCATTCCCGACGCGCGTCGAGCTGCCGTTCTGAGACCCTGGCGGACGCGCGGCAGCAGACCCCAGGGTCATGAGAAAAACCTATGCCTCAGCCACTTCTCATCTGCACCGTCGGCGGCTCGCCCGAGCCCATCCTGACCGCCATCCGCGAGCTCGAACCCGCCTTCGTGCTCTTCTTCTGCACGGGCCAAGACCCCGCGACCGGAAGGCCCGGCTCAGACGTCATGATTCGCGGCAAGGGCACACCGCTGCGGCTCGGCCATGACCAAGACGCTCGGCACCTCCCCAATATCCCGACCCATCTCGGGCTCTCCGAAGACGCCTACGAACTGGTGCTGGTGCCATCGGACGACCTCGACCGAGGGGTCGCGACCATGACCGACGCCATCGCCGAGCTTCGCCGGCGCTTCCCGGACGCCGAGCTCATCGCCGACTACACGGGCGGCACCAAGACCATGACCGCGGCCCTGGTGATGGCCAGCCTGGACTCAGAGGGCGTGGAGCTGCAACTGGTCACGGGGGTGCGCGCGGATCTGGTGCGGGTGCGCGACGGCAATGAAGGGGCGCTCAGCGTGAGCGCCGACGGCATTCGGCTGCGTCGCGCCATGATGCCTCTGCTGGATGCGTGGTCGCGCTTCGGCTATGGCGAGGCGGCGGACGGGCTCGCACGCCTGCGGATGCCGCGTGACCCGGCGCTGCGGGCCGAGCTACAGATCGCCAAAGACCTGAGTCAGGCGCTCGACGCCTGGGACCGCTTCGACCACGCGACCGCCCTCGCCCAGCTGGAGGTCTACAGCGCCCGCCTCGGTCGCGTCTGTGGTCCCTATCTGGCGGCACTCAGAACAATGACGGCTGAGGGTAACGCCAAGCGCTGGCCGGCGCGGCTTTGGGACCTCTGGCTCAACGCCCAGCGGCGCGCCGAGCAGTGCCGCTATGACGACGCCGTCGCGCGGCTCTACCGGTTGCTGGAGTGGACCGCCCAATGGCTGCTGAGCACGCGGGGAATCGACACCTCGGACCTGGATCCGGCACAGATTCCCGAGAGCTTGAGCATCGGTCCCGGTCCGGACGGCAAGCACCAGGCCGGGCTGCGCAACGCCTGGGCGCTCGCCGCACATCACTTGGGCGAGGAGGTTGGCGCCTTCTGGGAGGCGGAGAGCTCCCACATGACCGACCTGCTCAAGATCCGGAACTACTCCATTCTTGCCCATGGGGACCAGCCTATCGACAGCGGTAAGTGGACGTCCTTCCGTGACTGGACAGATTCGGCCCTGATCCCGCTGCTCGAGGGCCAGGCCAAGGCCATCGGCCTCAAGACCCTGGCCCCCCAGCTCCCGCAACGTCCGCTGTGGCAGCAGCGGGGGTCATGAGCTCGGCGCGGTAGGAGCGCCGCCCCGGCGCGATGAACCCCGCGCCACCGGTCGCGGCGGGGCGCCGCTCCTACGGCAGATCGGCCATTCCACATCTCATCCGGGGCACGGCCCATGCCAGAACACACCCACCTCTACCTGGTCTCGGCCCAGGCCACGCCCAATCTCACCCCGGCGCTGGATCCAGCCATTGCGCCAAGGCGCTTGATACTGCTGGTCTCGCCCGACATGAACCGGCGTGCCGACTGGCTCGAGGCCGTGCTCAGGCCGCGCGGTATCGGCGTCGACCGCTGGGGGATCCAGGACGCCTGGGACGTGGAGCACATCCAGCTGCGCGTCCTAGAGCTGCTCGAGAGCGCGCAGGAGCTGCTGCGCGACCAGGGCATCGCGCTCAACGCCACCGGCGGTACTAAGCCCATGAGCATCGCCGCCTACGAGGCCTTCCGCGCCTACGAGCTGCCCATCTTCTACGTTCACCCCGAGCATGACCGCCTCGTCTGGCTGCATCCGCCTGGGCGTGGTGCCATCGACATCGCCAACCGCGTGCGGATCGACGCCTTTCTCCAGGCCCATGGGTCACGTGTGCAATCCTTGACCACGGACGCCGTGCCCGCCGCGCGCCAGGCACTGGCCGAATGGCTGGTTGGCCATCAAGCCCGGCTCTCAGGCGCCCTGAGCACGCTCAACTGGCTCGCCTACAAGGCCGAGCCGACCTTGCGCACGCCGGCGCTCGAGCGTGCCCAGCGGCGCGATCGCCAGCTCGGCGCGCTGATCGACCGCTGTGCCGAGGCCGGACTCTTGCAGCGCATGGGTGACTACCTGCGCTTTCCGGACGAAGCGGCGCGCTTCCATCTCAACGGGGGCTGGCTCGAAGAGCACGTCTTCACGACCTTGCGCGGTCTGCGCGGGCCTGGCCATCCCATCCAGGACCTGGCCCGCGCAATCAATCTCTATCGCGTCGACGCGCGCGGCGCCGAGGTCCCCAACGAGATCGACGTCGCCTGTCTCGCCGAGAACCGGATGTACCTCATCGAATGTAAGACCCGGCGCTGGAGCGACGGCGCCACCCGGGGGCCAGGCGCCGAGGCCCTCTACCGGCTGGACACCCTGGTCGACCTGCTCGGCGGACTCCAGGCCCGCGGCATGCTCGTCAGCTACCAGCGCCTGCCGGTGACCGTCATGCAGCGCGCCAGCGACCTCGGCATCCAGATCTGCGCCGGCGCGCGGCTCCCCGAGCTGCGCTCAGTCCTGGCGAGCTGGCTCGGCTGAGCCCCGCACCCATTACGACGAGGCCCCGTCCCCGCTCCCGTAGGAGCGCCGCCCCGGCGCGATGACCGCGGCGTCTTCCAGGTACGCTCGCAGCAAAGCGCACCTCCGACAACAAGCGAGCAGGAAGCCCCCCATGCCAGAAGACCGCCCCCGCACGTCCAAGCAGCCACACGCAAAGGAGCTGCGCAAAGGCCGCTTCTCGGAAATCGGACGTGCCTATCACATCACGACGACGACCTGGCGGCGCCAGCCGGTCTTCGCGGATCTGCGACCTGCGCGCCTCCTGATCTGCGCCCTCATCTCTTCTGACCGGCTCGGTCACAGCGAGACGCTTGCCTTCGTCGTCATGCCCGACCACCTGCATTGGCTGTTCGTCCTGCGTGATCGCGCGCTCAAGGACGTTGTTGGTTCCATGAAGTCCATCACGGCCCATCGGATCGGTGGGCGCATCTGGCAGCCGGGTTATCACGACCATGCGATTCGGCGCGACGAAGACCTCCGCAACGTCGCGCGCTATATCATCGCCAACCCCAAGCGTGCAGGTCTGGTCGACCGCATCGGCGACTACCCCCATTGGGACGCCGCCTGGCTGTAGCCCGGTCCAGCTGTGGGAGCGCTGCCTGTGGGAGCGCCGCCTGTGGGAGTGCTGCCTGTGGGAGCGCCGCCCCGGCGCGATGACCAAGCCAGCAATCCCAGTGCCCATCGCGGCGGGGCGCCGCTCCCACCAGGTTGGCGCGGTCCCATCGCGGCGAGGCGCCGCTCCCACAGGCGCCGCTCCCACCAAAGACCCGCAGTCCCACAAGCTTGTCAGTCCTGCCCCATCGCATTCAGGCCGCTAACCTGGCGCTATGACCCAGCGCCACCTCTATATCGCCGCTTACGACATTTCCAGCGATGTGCGCCTGCGCGATGCGCTGAGGGTCCTCAAGGGCTATGCGAGCGGACGCCAGAAATCGGTCTTCGAGTGCTTTCTCACCCCGGCCGAGCGCGCCGCGTTGCTCGATGCGGTGACGGATATCCTCAGCCGCGTGGAAGACCGCTTCGTGCTGATCCGGCTCGACCCCCGCGGCAAGATCCGGGTGCGCGGCCGCGGGGTCAAGCCGACCGACCCCCCCTGGTTCTATGTGGGCTAGCCATGTCCAGTCTCTATCTCGACCGTCGCGAGACCGCCCTCAAGCTCGAGGGACGGGTGCTGGCCGTCTATGTCGAGGGACGGCGCGAGAGCAGTGTGCCGCTGCACCTGATCGAGCGGTTGGTCCTGCGCAGCAGTGTCGCGCTCGACACTGGTGTGCTGGCAAGGCTCGCCGATGCCGGGGTGGCGGTGGTCGCCTTCGGCGGGCGTCTCGGTCGTTGTCAGGCCGTGGTGATCGGTGCCACGCACAACGAGGCGACCCGTCGCATTGGGCAGATCCGCCTCTATGACGATCCGGACTATCGGCGCCGCTGGTCGCGATGCCTGGTGCTCGGCAAGGTCCGCGGGCAGCGCCGTCTGCTGCGTCTGGCGCTCGAGCGGCGCCCAGACCAGCGGCAGGCGCTGGTCAAGGCGGTGGAGTCGCAAGAGCAAGCGTTGGCGCGCCTGCGCGGTGAGCCGGAGCTAGGAGTCGATGCCCTGCGCGGCATCGAAGGTGCCGCGGCGGCCGGCTTCTTTCGCGGCTACACGCAGATATTCGCGCCCGAGCTGGATTTCACCGGTCGTAATCGACGTCCGCCGCGCGACCCGGTCAATTCGGCGCTCTCGCTCGGCTATAGCTTGCTCCACGCCGATGCGGTGCAGAGCGCTCAGACCGTGGGCCTGGATCCCATGGTGGGCTTCTTTCACGAGCTGGACTTCGGCCGCGCCTCGCTGGCCTCGGACCTCATCGAGCCTCTGCGCCCGCATGTCGAACAATGGGTCTGGGAGTGCTTCCGCGAGCGCACCTTACGGGCCGAAGACTTCAAGCGCGACGGCGAGGCCTGTCTGCTCGGCAAGACGGCGCGCCAGCGCTACTTCGCCCTGTTCGAGGGCTTCGCCCGACCACGCCGGCGGTTGCTGCGCCGCTGGTCCGGCAAGCTTGCGGTCCACTTGGCAAAGCATGGCGGTCGGCGCGAGCGGGCTTCGGCCCACTGAGCGCGCCGGGCTCGAGGGTGAAGCTCTTGGAGCCAATCAATAGTGACTCGCTTATCAGGAGATTCTAGCGTGGACGCTAGTGTGTCCCGTGATCCCCAGGATGGACGCCCGCTCTATCTCGCGCCGATCGCCGAGACCTGGGTGGGGCTGGATGGTCCCGCCCTGCGGGTCTCCAGTCTCGAGCAAGCCGAGCGCCTCTTTCCGCTACGGCGAATCGGGCGTGTGCATACCAATGCGCGCGTCGAATGGGAAACCGAAGCGCTGATGGCCTGTGCGGAGCGCGGCATCCCCGTCGTGTTCGTCGACGAGGATGGGCAGGTCCTGGCACGACTGCTGGGACGCCCCGGCGAGCGCGACGAGCTGCGCAACCGGCTCATCGCCTTTCTGTTGCGTCCGGAATCGCTCGGGATGCTCAGGCATTGGATGCAAACGAGCCGGCATCGCGCGGCCCGCTGGGCGGCCATCAAGCTGCGTCTCGGCACCCAGCTCGCGGATACCTCGGCGATTCGCCAGCGGATCGATGCGCAAACCGCCCACGTCGCCGGCGAGCAGGTCGCGGCGCAGACGCGCCAATGGTTACGTGGCTTGGCCTATGCCTGGATGGAGGAGCATCTGCGTGACCTCGGATTGGGCCGCAGCACCGAGCTGGGTCAGGCGGGAAGGCCGCCTTTGGCCGCCGACCTCACCGATATCTTCTACTGGTATCTCGAGCCGGCGCGTCAAGGCTGGCTCAAGCGGCGCTATCTTGCCGCCAAGCGCAAAGGCCAGCCCTTGATGACACCGAGCCGCCAGGACGTGGTCCGGTTGTTCGAGTCCCGGGCGCTCAAGGTAGCGGCACGCGGGCGGGAGATCAGCGGTAGCCTCCATCGCTGGCTGATCCACGAGACATGAAGGACCGTCATGGCCAGCAACTCATCCCAGCTCTTTCTGCTCGCGTACGACATCGCGAATCCCAAGCGCCTCCAACAAGTCCATCGCACGGTGCGCACCGCCGGCATCCCGGTGCAATACTCCGTCTTTCTGGTCCCCGGCCGGCCCAAGGACATCGACGCGCTCCTGAACCGGCTTGATGGCATCATCCATCCAAGCCAGGATGACATCCGCGTCTATCCGCTTCCCAAGCGGCTCGAGCTGACGCGGTATGGCCGCCAGCATATGCCGATCGGCCTGGATCTGATCGAAGATGAAGGGCTCCGGCAAGCTTTTCTCCATCTGATTAGCGCACCTGAACCTGATTTCGTGGCGGATTCTTAGCCGATCATGACAGTCTGGGCGGACTTGGCTAGACTCGAACTGCCGGTCGTCGATGGAGGAGAAGCATGCGCACGCAACAGATGCGCGGCGATAAGACTCTGCACGTCAAGTTTGGCGTCTCGCGAAATCTTGGGAAGTGTGCCTTTAAGCCGCTGTTTTCAGGGCGTTTTTTGCGCCTGGCAGTTCGAATCAGAGACCCGTTCTAAAGGGGATTAAGACGTGTGAATGTCATGGTTGCGTTTCCTGTTTTCGTTCGAATCAGAGACCCGTTCTAAAGGGGATTAAGACTCGGGCATGTCGGCGATGTTCTCGATCCAGAATTGTTCGAATCAGAGACCCGTTCTAAAGGGGATTAAGACCTGGGGTGAGGGGCGAACCCTGATGCGCAATGGTGTTCGAATCAGAGACCCGTTCTAAAGGGGATTAAGACAACGCGTAACGTGGTGGGACAAGTCGATCGCCGGTTCGAATCAGAGACCCGTTCTAAAGGGGATTAAGACCGCCAGGAGTGGTGGAAGTCGCGAAGCGGCTAGCGGTTCGAATCAGAGACCCGTTCTAAAGGGGATTAAGACTTGAGGCCGGCGAGCTGCTGGGCGGCGAGCCGGTGTTCGAATCAGAGACCCGTTCTAAAGGGGATTAAGACTAACGTTGAACTCTGATGTAAAAGGTTGGCGCAGTTCGAATCAGAGACCCGTTCTAAAGGGGATTAAGACTGGGCATCAGGCGGCCTTCTGCTGGGTGGGGTGTTCGAATCAGAGACCCGTTCTAAAGGGGATTAAGACCTGGTTCTCGTGCCACGTTCGAATCAGAGACCCGTTCTAAAGGGGATTAAGACATCACCTGAGCGCGCGATTGAGATTCGTACAGAGTTCGAATCAGAGACCCGTTCTAAAGGGGATTAAGACAGCCCATAAAAAACAAGCGTGAGGTTTTAATGAAGTTCGAATCAGAGACCCGTTCTAAAGGGGATTAAGACAGCTCGATTGCGATGATCCCCTCGATAGCCGAAAGTTCGAATCAGAGACCCGTTCTAAAGGGGATTAAGACAGGGCGACGGCCGCCAGGGCGCGCTCGGCTGGATCGTTCGAATCAGAGACCCGTTCTAAAGGGGATTAAGACCGTCTCGGACATTGCCACCATTCTCCAGTTTTCGTTCGAATCAGAGACCCGTTCTAAAGGGGATTAAGACTCGACATTCACTATTGGGTCAACATCAACGGCGAGTTCGAATCAGAGACCCGTTCTAAAGGGGATTAAGACGCGGTTTTCCCAAGCGCCTTCCAGCGTGCGGCACGTTCGAATCAGAGACCCGTTCTAAAGGGGATTAAGACTCGCTTGCGCATCGCCCAGGAACGCGAGCACGGTTCGAATCAGAGACCCGTTCTAAAGGGGATTAAGACGTCTGGCCCAGTCCGGGGTTAGGGTTGCGAGAGGTTCGAATCAGAGACCCGTTCTAAAGGGGATTAAGACTTCCGTTCCAATGAGCCTCCATGGCTCTTTCAAGTTCGAATCAGAGACCCGTTCTAAAGGGGATTAAGACGAGGTCGCGTTCGAAACTGCTGCTCATGGTACCGTTCGAATCAGAGACCCGTTCTAAAGGGGATTAAGACCTCAGGAAAGACATACTCCTTCCAAAAGACTCTAGTTCGAATCAGAGACCCGTTCTAAAGGGGATTAAGACCATCGCTCAGCGATCGATACTCGGCGTTTTTCCAGTTCGAATCAGAGACCCGTTCTAAAGGGGATTAAGACCTCGAACTTCCCGCGGAAGTTTGTTCGCACTCCCGTTCGAATCAGAGACCCGTTCTAAAGGGGATTAAGACCCGAAATCTCGACGTGGGTGTATTTTTTGATGCCGTTCGAATCAGAGACCCGTTCTAAAGGGGATTAAGACCATGATGACTGTTCGATGCCTCGGTTTGCGGCCTGTTCGAATCAGAGACCCGTTCTAAAGGGGATTAAGACAATTGAGAGCCGTCTTTCTTGACAGCGTACTCTTGTTCGAATCAGAGACCCGTTCTAAAGGGGATTAAGACCTCATCGATCCAGCGGATGCCGTTGGGGTTCCAAGTACGGCTTCGCCCGCGCCCAGACCAGCGTCTCCCATGTGGGTTCGAATCAGAGACCCAGACGACTGGCAGTCCGGATTTGAGCTAGATCAAGGCCAAGCGATCGACGTCTCGGCACCTTGTGACACTGTCAGGGAGGTGTCTCGGGTGCGCGCTTGGCGCGGCCCGCTCGGAATCAGTGCCGGAATCCTGAGTCGGGTGCTCTTCATGCGTCTCCTATGCATGCTCCTTATGCTCTTCTCCGTCAACGCGTCGGCAGCCGATGTCCTCGATCTGGTCCGCCAGGGTGAATCTAAGCTGCAGGCGGGCGAGATCGACGCTGCCGTCGCGGTGCTCGAGAGCGCGGTCGCCATGGATGCCGCGTCGCCGATTGCGCACACTCGCCTGGGAGGTGCACTCCTGCTGAAACAGGAGCAGACCGCTGCCATCGAGCACTTCCGCAAGGCCATCGCGCTCGATGCCGAGAACGCCCACGCCTTCGTCGGAATCGCCATCGCCGAGATCCATCTCGGCCGCTACCAGCGGGCGCGCGCCGCCTTGATGGAGGCCAAGGCCATCGACCCGGACAAAGGCGACGAGGTCGATTCTCTCATCGACTGGCTCGATTCGCGGACTGGAGCGGAACGCGTTGGGCCATCGGGCGATGACCCGAGGTCGCCTTCATGAGGTTGAGACGCATGCCCGAGCCGATTCGGCGTTTCCTGACAGCTCTTCAGCCCCTGATTCGGGTCGAGTGCCCTTGGCGTTTGAACCGCGTCAGGCGGGGTATACGTTGCGTGGCGTTTCGAATCGGTCATGGCCGCACCCGGAAACGCCGCGAGGGACGCAGTTCAAGCGTCTCATTAACAAGATATTTCTAAACTGCGTCCCGCCAAAGGCTATCGATCGCTGCGTGGTTGAAGTCACTTGAATCAATACATTTCACTCTGGACCCGGTTTAGCGCCACAGCCACGCGGGCTGGACCAAGAAAGCCCGACGGAGCCAAACACCATGTCCTACGAGCATCAGCGATCGGCACCAGGCCCTGAACCGTGCACCGAGGTGGACCCTGGGCTGACGGCAACGAACCCGCAGGGCAGCGCGTGCGCTCAGGTTCTGATCGATGGCGATCTCTTGAGCTGTGTCGTCTACACCAAGCCGGACAGGGGGCCGGAGGTGGCTCGACACATCGAGTCCCTGCCAGGCGTGCAGGTTCACGGCGGGGCTGACATCGACAAGCTGGTGGTCACCATCGAGGACGTGGCGGACCGGCGTGCCGCTGACACGCTCGGGGCGCTGCAAGAGTTCGAGGGTGTCGTCAACCGCGTTCTCATCTACCACTTTGCCGGGCAAGCACTGGCTTCGCGGCCGGCGGGGGACGCCCCCGCCTGATCTGCGTCATTGGCGCTGCACTGGGCCCAAACCCTCGCCACCCAATTTCGAGCTCCTGGAGGAATCCCTCGTGACCATGACTCGGCGTGACTTCATCAAATCCCAAGCCATCGCTGCGGCCGCAGCCGTTGCGGGTACCGCCGTACCGGCTGGGGTGCTGGCCCAATCGCGGGATCGGCCGGTCGACCTGGATGTTCGCTGGGACAAGGCACCCTGCCGTTTCTGCGGGACCGGTTGCTCGGTCCTGGTCGGTGTCAAGGAGGGTAAGGTGGTCGCGAGTCAGGGCGACCCGGATGCGCCAGTCAACCGCGGGCTCAATTGCATCAAGGGCTATTTCCTGCCCAAGATCCTCTATGGCACGGATCGGCTGACCCAACCCCTGATGCGCAAGAAGGACGGGGTATTCGCGAAGGACGGCGACTTCGAGGCGGTGACCTGGGACGAGGCCTTCGACGTCATGGCCGAGCACTGGAAGAAGGCCCTTGAGCGCAGCATGCGCGAGAACCAGGGCAAGACGGTCGGCGAGATGACCTCCAGGGTCGGGATGTTCGGCTCGGGTCAGTGGACGGTGTGGGAGGGCTACGCCGCCTCCAAGCTGCTCAAGGGCGGTATGCGCTGCAACAATCTGGACCCGAATGCCCGCCACTGCATGGCCTCCGCCGTCGGCGCCTTCATCCGTGCCTTCGGCATCGATGAACCCATGGGCTGCTACGACGATCTCGAGCATGCCGATGTCTTCGTGCTCTGGGGTGCCAACATGGCCGAGATGCATCCCATCCTCTGGTCGCGTCTGACCGACACCCGCTTGTCCAAGCCCGGCTGCGAGGTGCATGTGCTCTCCACCTTCGAGCACCGCTGCTTCGAGCTCGCCGACAACCCCATGGTCTTCGAGCCGCAGACCGACCTCGCGATCCTCAACTACATCGCCAACTACATCATCCAGACCAAGTCCTATGACCGGGACTTCATCGAGAAGCACGTCCAGTTCGAGACCGCGACCACGGACATTGGTTACGGACTGCGGCCCGAGCACCCGCTCGAGCAGAAGGCCGCGCACTCGGGCGTCGGCAAGAAGCTGCCCTCGAGCTTCGAGTCCTTCGCCAAGCAGGTCGAGCCCTACACCCTGGCGTATGTCTCCGAGCTGTCCGGTGTCCCGCAGGAGCGGTTGCTGCGGCTGGCCAAGGCCTACGCCGACCCGAAGCGCAAGGTCAGCTCCTACTGGACCATGGGCTTCAACCAGCACACCCGCGGGGTCTGGGTCAACAACAATTGCTACAACGTCCATCTCTTGATGGGCAAGATCGCCGAGCCGGGCAACAGCCCCTTCTCTCTGACTGGACAGCCCTCGGCCTGCGGCACGGCGCGCGAGGTCGGTACCTTCGCGCACCGCTTGCCGGCGGATATGGTGGTCAAGAAGCCGGAGCATCGCGCCTTCGCGGAGCGGATCTGGCAGCTGCCCTCGGGGACCATCCCGGGCAAGGTCGGCTATCACGCCGTGCTCATGCACCGCATGATGCGCGACGGCAAGATGAACTGCTACTGGCAGCTCTGTAACAACAACATGCAGGCGGCCGCCAACCTGAACGAGGAGTCCTATCCCGGTTGGCGCAACCCGGAGGTCTTCGTCGCCGTCTCGGATCCCTATCCGACCGTTTCGGCCCAGGCCGCCGACCTGGTGCTGCCGACCGCCATGTGGGTCGAGAAGGAGGGCGCCTACGGCAATGCCGAGCGGCGCACCCAGTTCTGGCGCGAGCAGGTCGTCGCGCCCGGACAGTCCAAGTCCGATGTCTGGCAGATCATGGAGTTCTCCAAACGCTTCAAGGTCGAGGACGTCTGGCCGCCCGAGCAGATCGAGAAGATGCCCGAGTATGCCGGTAAGACGCTGTTCGAGGTGCTCTTCGCCAACGGCGAGGTCGACAAGTACCCCTTCGATGGCAAGGTCGTCGACGAACGCGGCAATGTCTACGGGAACCACGAGAGCGCGGCCTTCGGCTTCTATGTTCAGAAGGGTCTGTTCGAGGAGTATCGCCGTTTCAATTCGGGTCCGGACATCATCAAGAAGGGCCACGAGATGGCCGAGTTCGACGCCTACCACAGGGTGCGTGGGCTGCGCTGGCCGGTGCTCGACGGCAAGGAGACCTTGTGGCGATTCCGCGAAGGCTATGATCCCCATGTGCGGGCATCCAGCCCAGAGGTCGCCAAGGGGGATGTCTACTTCTACGGCAATGCCAACGGTCGGGCCAACATCATCTTCGCGCCCTATGAGCCACCGGCCGAGAGCCCGGATGACGACTATGATCTCTGGCTCTGCACCGGACGGGTGCTGGAGCATTGGCACTCCGGTTCCATGACCCGACGCGTGCCCGAGCTCTATCGGGCGGTCCCGGATGCATTGATCTATATGAGCAAGGAGGACGCCAAGCAGCGGCGTCTGCGCGATGGCCAGATGGCCATCGTCTCGACCCGGCGCGGAGAGATCAAGGCGCGGGTCGAGACCCGAGGCCGCAACCGTCCGCCCAACGGGATGGTGTTCGTGCCCTGGTTCGACGCCAACCGCTTGGTCAACAAGCTCACCCTGGATGCGACGGATCCACTCTCGAAAGAAACGGATTACAAGAAGTGCGCCTGCAAGGTGGTGCGGGCCTAACGGTCATGCCGTGTCTCTGGCACCCCGGAGCATGGAACAAGAGCCGCAGCAGTTTGCAGGCTCGTCGCGGCGAGGCGCCGCTCCCACCAAATC
>JANQGF010000359.1 GCA_028277465.1 Chromatiaceae bacterium | reverse complement strand
CACCAGTCACATCGCCCGGCGATGCTCCTGGTGGCGCTCCTTGAAGGCGAGCCTCAATCCGGCGCCATCTGGTATGAACATTTCCGGCAATCGCCTAATTCGATCGACTTCATCAGGAAAGGCTGATTTACTCGGAGATCGCGATGCCGGAAGAACTCGAACAAAGCGCGCTCGACTATCACCGCTACCCCAAGCCCGGCAAGCTGGAGATCAAGGCCACCAAGCCGCTCGACAATCAGCGCGACCTGGCCTTGGCCTATTCCCCCGGGGTCGCCGCCGCCTGTCGAGAGATCGAGCGCGACCCGATCGCCGCCTCGCACTACACCTCGCGGGGCAACCTGGTCGCCGTCATCACCAATGGCACGGCGGTCCTGGGTCTCGGCGCCATCGGTGGCCTGGCGGCGAAGCCCGTCATGGAAGGCAAGGCGGTCCTCTTCAAGCAGTTCGCGGACATCGATGTCTTCGACATCGAGATCGACGAGCGCGACCCGGAGGCGTTCGTCGAGACGATCGCTCGACTCGAGCCCACGTTCGGCGGCATCAACCTGGAGGATATCAAGGCGCCGGATTGCTTCATCATCGAGCAGGCGCTCAAGGAGCGCATGGGGATCCCGGTCTTCCACGACGATCAGCACGGGACCGCCATCGTGGTCGGCGCGGCCATCCTCAATGCGTTGCGGATCGTCGGCAAGGAGATCGACCGGGTCCATCTGGTGACCGCCGGTGCCGGGGCCGCGGCATTGGCCTGCGTCGACCTGCTGGTGGCGCTTGGATTGAGCCCGGAGCGGGTGATCCTGACCGATATCGCCGGCGTCGTCCATCGGGGTCGGACCCGAGAGATGGATCCGCGCAAGGAACGCTATGCGGCCGATACCCAGCTACGTACGCTGCAGGAGGCCGTCGCAGGCGCGGACATCTTCCTGGGCCTCTCGACGGGCGGGGTGCTCGAGCCCGACTGGTTGGGCCAGATGGCAGAACGGCCCATCATCCTGGCGCTCGCCAATCCGGTCCCGGAGATCATGCCCGACCTGGCACGCGCGGCGCGACCGGATGCCATCATCGCGACCGGCCGCTCGGACTATCCGAATCAAGTCAACAACGTGCTCTGCTTTCCCTTCATCTTCCGCGGCGCCCTGGACTGTGGCGCCCGCGAGATCAACGAGCCGATGAAGACGGCCTGCGTGCGTGCCATCGCCGATCTGGCCATGGCCGAACCCTCGGATATCGTGCGCGCGGCCTACGGCGGTCATCAGCTCCAGTTCGGCCCCGACTATCTGATCCCCAAGCCGTTCGATCCGCGCCTGATGGAGCACCTGGCCCCGGCGGTGGCGGGCGCGGCCATGGAGAGCGGGGTCGCCACCCGTCCGATCCACGACCTCGAGGCCTACCGGCAGGAGCTGCATCACCGCGCCTACCGAACCGGCCTGACCATGAAGCCGGTCTTCGATCAGGCGCGCACGCAACCCAAGCGGGTCGTCTTTGCCGAGGGCGAGGACGAGCGCGTCCTCCAGGCCGCCCAGGAGGCCGTGGCCGAGCGCGTCGCCCGCCCGCTCCTGGTCGGACGACCGGAGGTGATCGGTCGGCGTCTCGGCGAGCTGGGACTCGGCATCCGTCCCGGGCGCGATTTCGATCTCGTCATCCCCTGCGAGAACCCCAACGTCGATCACCATTGGCGCACCTTCTACGACCGGGTCAAGCGCCGTGGCTATGCCCCCGACGAGGCCCGCGAGTACATCCGCAACGACCCCACGGTGCTGGCCGCGACCATGGTGCGCTGTGGCGATGCCGATGCCATGATCTGCGGGGTCGTCGGCAGGTATGCCCGGCACCTCAAGCACGTGGAGGAGACGATCGGCACGGCACCGGGGGTGCGCCGCCTGACGGCCATGAACGCCCTGGTGCTGCCGTCCGGTCCCATCTTCATCGCCGACACCTATGTCCAGACGGATCCAGAGGCGGAAGACCTGGCCGAGATCACCCGATTGTGCGCGGCGGAGGTCAAGCGGTTCGGCCTGGCGCCCAAGGTCGCCCTGCTCTCGCATTCGAACTTCGGCAGCCACGATTCGCCGGCGGCGACCAAGATGAAGGAGACGTTGCGGTTGCTGCGCGAGCAGGACCCGGAGCTGGAAGTCGAAGGCGAGATGCACGCCAACCTCGCCTTCGATGCGGTGGGCCGGCAGACGCGTTTCCCGGAATCACGCCTCGCGGGCCGGGCCAATCTCTTGATCATGCCGAATCAGGACGCGGCCAATATCGCCTTCAACCTGCTGCGAACCCTGAACGCGGAAGGTGCCGTCGGACCCATGCTGCTCGGCACCGAGCACGCGGCCCATATCGTCACCCCGAGCGTCACGGTGCGCGGCCTGCTCAACATGACCGCCCTGGCAGTGGTTCAAGCGGGTTGACGGCGGGCCCCACGAGGTCCGGGTTTCAGCCCGCGGCCTTGGCGGCCCCTGCGCCGGCAAGAAGAGGCCATCGTGCTCGCCGCAAGAAACCGCGTCGTCGAGACGAACCACGATGGCCAAACTCGGGGAGACGAGGAGGAAGCGTTTCCCCGACGGCTGCTGTCTTCCTGATACAGAGGCTAACGGCCGCAGCGGCCGGTTCTTTACCGTGCGCATACAGCGTAGGTACGCACTGCGTACCCTCCAAGCGCCGAGGCTCATTCTCCGGGGTGCCGGAACCGCGCCATGATGGTTACCGTGGAACAGCACTCCAGCCGCTCGATTTGGTAGGAGCGGCGCCTCGCCGCGACGAGCCTGCAAACTGCTGCGGCTCTTGTTCCATGCTCCGGGGTGCCAGAGACACGGCATGACCGTTATGCTGATAACAAAGGGCGGAGCGATCCGGAAACCAGGTTTCCGGATCGCACCGCGATTCCGGCCAAGTTGGCCAATCGTCAGTCTCTCGTCAGAGATCGAAGGCCCCCAGCTTGCGCTCGACCGGGGCATTCCGCAAGGTCACGTACTTGGGCAGGCCCTGCTCGAAGGGCGGATAGTCCTCGCCCTGAATCAGTGGAATCAAGTATTCCTTGCAGACCGGCGTAATCCCGAAGCCGTCTTCGGAGATGAAGTCGCGCGGCATGAACTTCTCGACATTGGCGACCTCGGAGAGGGGCGCCTCACCCACTTCCCAGGCGTAGGGGTCATTGCTCACGCGCTTGACGGTCGGCATGACGGCATTGTGGCCGGCCAACGCGTATTCGACCCCAGCCCGACCCATGGCGTAGGCCTGCTCGACATCCGTCTTGGACGCCAGGTGGCGGGCGGCACGCTGGAGATAATCGGCAACCGCCCAGTGGAACTTGTAACCCGTGGCTTCCTTGATCATGTTCGCCACGACGGGTGCGGCGCCACCGAGCTGGGCATGCCCAAAGGCATCGCGGGTCCCCTGCTCGGCCAGAAAACGGCCATCCGGGTGTTTGGCCCCCTCCGAGACCACGATGGTACAGAAATCGAACCGCTCGACCTTCTCCTTGACGGCGGCGATGAACCGCTCTTGATCGAATTCGATCTCTGGGAACAGGATGACGACCGGGATATCCTGATCCTCGACCAGCCCGCCAGCGGCGGCGATCCAACCGGCATGACGCCCCATCACCTCGATCACGAAGATCTTCGTCGAGGTCTTGGCCATGGAACGCACATCGAAGGAGGCCTCGAGGGTCGAGGTGGCGATGTACTTGGCCACCGAGCCAAAACCTGGACAGTTGTCGGTGACGGGCAAGTCGTTGTCGACGGTCTTCGGGATATGGATCGCCTGGACCGGATAGCCCAGGGTCTCGGACAACTGGGAGACCTTGTAACAGGTGTCCGCGGAGTCGCCGCCGCCATTGTAGAAGAAGTAACCGATGTCGTGGGCCCTGAAGACCTCGATCAGACGCTCGTATTCCCGCTTGTTGGCCTCCAGGCTCTTGAGCTTGTAGCGGCAGGAGCCGAAGGCGCCGGACGGGGTGTAGCGCAGCGCGGCAATGGCCTCGTCCGACTCCTGGCCGGTATCGATCAGATCCTCGGTCAGGGCACCAATGATGCCGTTGCGACCGGCGAAGACGTTGGCAATCCGCTCCCTGTGCTGGCGAGCGGTCTCGATGACGCCGCACGCGGAGGCATTGATCACGGCGGTCACCCCACCGGACTGGGCATAAAAGGCATTCTTCGCAGACATGATTGTCCCCTCGTTGATAGCGGAAGACTGAAGACAGAAGACAGAGAACAGAAGGGCCCGTGACAGACCTCCTCGATGTGCTCTGTTCTCTGTCCTCTCTCTACCCTGCAGGTCGCCGCGTCCAGAGCAGGCCTCGCAGAGCGGCCGCCAGCCTAACCAAAACGGACACCGACACCAACTCGAAAGTCGCCATGATCGTTAGACCCGCGCCAAGGGCGGCAGATCATGACCCAGGCCCAGCGCGCGGTCCATGAAAAGGTGTTTGAGCGACGGGATCCGATCGGTCAACCTGAGCCCCAGGCTGCGCAGACCGGCCACTGATTGCAGGCTGCTCCCGAATAGGCGATTGAAGAGGTCCATCGCCTCGAGCATCAACAGATTATCACCGCGACGTGCCCGCTCATAATGGCGCAGGGTCCAAAGGCCACCGATCTCGCGCCGCCGCGCAAGGGCCAGCTCCAGCGCCGCCGCCAGCTCGGCCGCGTCCAGAAAGCCCAGATTGACACCCTGACCGGCCAGCGGATGGATCGCGTGGGCGGCGTCACCGATCAGCGCCAGCCCGGGCAGCACGTACCGGTCGGCATGCTGTCGCCGCAAGGGCACGGCAAAGCGCGGGCCGTCCAGGACCAAACGACCGAGCCGAGCCTCCGAGGCCTCCGTCAGGGCCTCGGAGAAGTCCCGGTCCTCCATGGCCAGGAGTTCCGAGGCCCGCTCATCCGCCGCAGACCAGACGATCGAGCAGCGACCGTCGGCCAGCGGCAGCAGGGCAAGCGGGCCGGTCGGCAGAAAGCGCTGCCAGGCGGTCTCTTGGTGCCAGGCGGCAGGCCTGACGTTGGCCACGATCGCTCGCTGGCCATAGTCCGAGGCCTCGGTCGCGATACCCGCCAGGTCACGCACCAGTGAATCGCGCCCGTCCGCGCCAATCAGCAGTCGGGCGGCGAGCGAACGCCCATCGGTGAGGACCAGATGCACCGCCTGGCCGCCACGATCCAAGTCGGCGAGGGCGGCTGGACAGATGAGAGTCACATCCTCGGCCGACTCCAACCGCTCCCAGAGAGCGAGCTGGATCACACGGTTTTCGACGATATGGCCCAGATCCGCCTCTCCCAGGTCCTGGCTATCGAAATGGATGTGGCCACCGCCGACCGCGTCCCACACATGCATCTGTCGATAGGGGCTGGTGCCCAACTCGCCGATGCGCTCCCAGGCACCCAGACGTCCGAGGATGCGTTGACTCGCCCGACTCAGGGCCGACACCCGCTGATCCACCTCCCCCGGCGGCCAGCTTCGAACGGGCGTGCGGGGCTCGACCAAGCCGATGTCAAGTCCCTTGCCAGAGCAAGCACAGGCGAAGGCGGCCCCGACCATGCCCCCGCCGACCACGACCAGATCGTAGGCCTGCTTGGATTCAGCCATGCGCATGCTCCAACGCGAGACCCCGGGCAAGACGGGGCAGGCGTCCCGTGAGACCCATGAAGCGTCTGGCGAGGAGATGCCGCGCGCCCGGCATCAGATCCAGGCCCAGCATTCCGACCCCCCGCGCTATTCGCAAAGGTGTCCAGGGGATCACGAACAGCCGGGCCAGGGCATCCGTCAAGTTGGCGGTCGCGCGCTGATCCCGACTGCGCCAGCGCTGGTATTCCGCCAAGGTCGCCGGACCACCCGGATCGTCGCCCGTGGCAGTGCTCCGCGCCAGGACCTCGGCCAGTGAGGCGACATCCCGCATCCCCAAGTTGAAGCCCTGACCGGCAACCGGATGGAGTGTGTGAGCCGCATTGCCAACCAAGACCAGCCGTTCTCGCACCGTTTCCTCGGCCAGCAGCAGCCTCAGAGGATAGGCACAACGCGGTGCCGCCTGACCCAAACCACCGAGCCGATAGCCGAAGCGATCCTGCAGGCGCGCCAGGAAGCCAGCGTCGGCGAGAGCGAGGATGTCGGGCGTCTCCGAGCTGGGGCAGGTCCAAACGACTGAATAACGACCTTTCGTCATGGGGAGCAGCGCCAGTGGCCCACTCTCGGTGAAACGCTCGAAGGCCATACCAGGCAGGGGTCGATCGGGTGTGACCGTCGTGATGACGGCGTCGTGACCATAGCTGTGCTCACGGACCTTGAGGTCGAGCCGATTGCGGATGGCCGAGTCACCCCCGTCGGCGGCCACCAGCAACCGGGCTCGCAGGACCTGGCTCTTGGAGTCCGACTGCACCTCCAACTCGACTCTGTCGGACCACACGCGATGGCTCACGACCCGCGCCGGACATAGGAGCTCTATGTTGCAGGCATCCCCGAGCGCGGCGAGGATGGCCACACCCAGGGCCCGCGCGGGGACCACATAGCCAAGCGCCTCGACACCCTCCTCGGCATGGTCGAGCCGAGTGAAGCCGCAGTTCCCGCGCTCGGAGACGTGGACTTTCAAAATGGGCTCGGCCTCCGGCGCAATCGCCGGCCACACCCCCATGGCATCGAAGATACGGTGGCTGCCCCAAGACAAGGCGATCACGCGCTCATCGTAGCTCGGCTGACGCTCGGCCGCAGCTGGAACCGCCTCGATCACCGCGACCCGGAGCCCGGTCCCCACCAAGGCGCAGGCCAGACTGCCCCCGACCAGACCGCCACCGATAATCACCACATCATAGTCTTGCATGGCATCTCGAGATTGGTATTCGGCAAGGAGCGACCGACTCGGTCGAGCCTCCGCTCAGCGCACCATGAGCGTCTCGATCTCGTCTGGATGCTTGGGTGCAGCCCGCGACAGGATCTCATGACCCTTCTGGGTGACCAGCACATCGTCCTCGATACGGATCCCGATCTGGCGATAGGGTGCCGGCACGGCATCCGTCACCGGCAGATAGAGCCCCGGTTCCACGGTCAGGACCATGCCAGGCTCCAACTCGCGCCACTCACCGTCGCGCTTGTAGTCACCGACATCGTGCACATCCATCCCAAGCCAATGGCCAGTGCGATGCATATAGTAAGGCTTGTAGGCCTCCTTCTTGATCAATTTGCCAACCTTGCCCTTCAGGACGCCAAGACGGACCAGACCCTTGGTCAGTACCCTGAGCGCCGCCTCGTGCGGCTCGTTCCAACGACAACCCGGTTGGACCCGCGCAATCGCTGCCTTCTGAGCCTCCAGGACCAGCTCGTAGACCTCCCGCTGGGCCGGAGAGAATCGGCCGTTGACCGGAAAGGTCCGAGTGATGTCGGAGGCATAGCCATCGAGCTCGCAGCCTGCATCGATCAGAACGAGACCGCCATCCTCGAGGACGGCGCTATTCTCGATGTAATGCAGAACACAGGCGTTGGCACCACTACCGACGATCGCGGGATAGGCCTGGAAGCGGGCGCCCTCCTTGAAACAGGCATGCTGGAACTCGGCCTCCAGGTCCAACTCTTTCATGCCCGGGACACAGGACTGCATCACGCGTCTATGTGCATGGGCGGAGATCTGCGCGGCACGGCGCATCAGGGCCAACTCGGCGCGGCTCTTGCGCAAACGTTGTTCGTGGATGAGTGACCCGATGGTGATGAAGGTATCCGGTGCGATGGCGCCGGTCCGTACCTTGCCGCGAACCCGATTCACCCAGCCCATCACCCGCGCGTCCAGGTCCGGATCGACGCCGACCGGGTAGTAGAGTCGCTTGCGACCGTCGATCAGGGTCGGCATGACCTCATCGAGCTCGGCGAGCGGATGCGCTTGGTCGGCGCCGAAACTCGCAATCGCGCCCTCGACCCCGAACCGCACGCCGTCCCACCGTTCGCGTTCCGCATCGCGAGGCCGACAGAAGAGGATGCACTCGCCCTCGTCACGTCCGGGCGTAAAGACGGCAAAGGCATCGGGCTCGGGAAAGCCCGTGACATAGCTGAAATCGCTGTGTTGACGAAACGGATAGTGCACATCGCGATTGCGAATCACCTCCCGCGCCGCTGGAAGGATCGCGATCCCATCCCGTCCGACCGACTTGAGCAAGCGGCGCCGGCGACGTTTATGCTCGACTCGTTTCACGCTCGCTCGCCCTCCTCGCGCGGACTGGACCGCTCTTCACGAATCAGCATCACCGCCACCCGTACGAACTCGGTCACCTGGGTCAGGGCCTCCTCATTCTCTTCACTCTCGTCAAGGATCTCGAGATCCATCTTGGTGAGACCGATGAGATCACGCAAGATTTCATCACCCTGCTCGGAGAGCTCCTGGCTCGAAACCCCGAGCACCCCCAAGGCGTAGAGGAACCCCTGGACCCAATCGCAGAGCGCGGTCGCCCGTTCGAGGAGTGGACGATCCTCGTCGGGCAAGAGGAGCCTGAGCCCGAGGTCCGGGCCAGCGATCGCTACATGGGTCCCTTCCGCCAGCGCGCGCAAAGACGCGCGTGTCTCGCTGCGCGAGCCATCACCCTGGTCGGTCGCCGGCAAGAGCTGATCGAGCCAGGTATTCACTGGATCCGCATCTCCGCCACAGACGAAGCCGCAGAGCATGCCATGAGCCTCGCTCGCGGTTGGGAGCAAGGGGCTGACATCCAGCAGGCGACCAAGCCGATGTTCGTCGATGTCCGTCGAACCCCCCTGTTGCGCTCGTCGATCGCGGCACGTCAAGGCGCTCACGACGAATTCTTCAAGCAGCCAAAGCAGCTCGTCGCTGACCGACCGCATTTGACCAATTCATGCACTTTCAAAGACTTAGCATCATCAAGTATAAGGAAGCCCCCGGCTCACCTGGGAACCCCTGATTCATCAGCCTTTTCCTGCGCATTGCCCCTCGATCTTAACATGCGCGCCCGCCCAATTGACCGTTCACTGCGCCCCTTCTATAGTGCATGGAATTTCAATGGAGTTGTGGATTTTGGCCAGTTTTGACCTCGACCAACTTGAGCAGCAGGTGAATGCTCTGATCCATTTGAATCAAAGGCTCCGGGAGGAGAACGTGTCGTTGCGCGCACGCCAGGATACCTTGGTTGCCGAGCGCGGCGAGCTGATCGAAAAGACCGAGCAGGCACGCAGCCGCATCGAGGCAATGTTGTCGAGGTTGCGTGCGATGGAGGAACATCTGTGACCGAAGAACCGCTTCAGGTCAGCATCAGGATCCTGGACAAGGACTACCGCATCGCCTGCGAGCCGCATGAACAGGAGGATCTTCGGGCGTCCGCCCGCCTCCTCGACGGCCGGATGCGTGAGATCCGTCAGACCGGCCGCGTGATCGGCACCGACCGTATCGCCGTGATGGCCGCGCTGAACATCGCCCATGAGCTGATCCAGCTCCAGCGGGCGAAACCCGTTTCGCAAGACGACTCGGGCCGGCGCCTGAGACAGCTCCAGGAACGCGTCTCCACGGCGCTCGCCGCCGAACCACCGCTGGACGCCTCGGGTGAAAGGGTATAGCCTTTAGGCTGGATGCCCCCTATAGTGTTCGATAGCGGTCTGGGTATTTTCTTGAGCCTAATCGCTACCCCGGGGACATGAAAGCAAGGCTGTTGTGCATGTCCGCCATCGAGCGGAAAGCCTGAAGCGGCGCCGACTGTCCCCCCTTGAACCTTCTGGTTCAAGAACGAAGGCCTGCAACGGCACCCATGGGGGGTGTCCCCACCAATCCACCGATTCAGCCATGAGCCTTCGGCGTGAGTTGCGCAACGCGCGACGCGGGATCGATACGGCTCGACAGCGTCGTCACGCAGCGGCAGCGGCACGTCGTTACGGTCGGGAGTTGGCCTTTCTACGCGCCCGTCGGATCGCATTCTACTGGCCAGCCGACGGCGAGTTGGACCCGCGTCCCCTGCTGCGGAAGGCCTACAAAGACGGCAAGGCCTGCTTTCTGCCAGTAATAAGGACCTTGACCGGAACGAGACGCGGCGGGCGCCTCTGGTTCGCCCACTTCCGTCCCCTCGACCCCCTGCATCCCAACCGGTTCGGCATCCCGGAGCCAACCGCGCGCCGGTACCGACTCACAGCCCCCTGGAAGCTCGATCTCTTGCTCATACCCCTCGTGGGCTTCGACGCGGAATGCCATCGCATCGGCATGGGGGGCGGCTTCTACGACCGCACCCTGGGTTACCTCAGACATCGCCGACACTGGCGGCGCCCTCGTTTGGTCGGGATTGGCCACGAGTGCCAGCGCGTCGATCGCATCGAGCCCCGGCCTTGGGACATCGCGCTCGACGCCGTCGTGACTGAATGCCGGATCTATGCAAGCCCTCGGCGCACCGTGGCGACACACAAGCCTCTGCTATGATAATCGGCCGCGAGCAACCGAATTCGGAGGAGACCGAATGAATCAGGATGCGATGAAGAGACAGGCCGCAGAGGCCGCACTGAGCTATGTAGAGGGTGGCGTGATCGGCGTCGGGACGGGCTCGACCGTCAATCATTTCATCGACGCACTCGCCGAGCACAAGGGAAGGATCGAGGGTGCGGTCTCGAGCTCCGAGACCTCGACCGAACGTCTCCAGGGGCGGGGAATCCCAGTCCTCGACCTCAACGCGGCGGGCGAGTTATCCGTCTACGTCGACGGCGCGGACGAATCCAACGAGCAACTCGAGCTCATCAAGGGTGGCGGCGGGGCCCTGACGCGGGAGAAGATCGTCGCCGCGGCGAGCCGGCGGTTCGTCTGCATTGCCGATGAAAGCAAGCTCGTTCAGGTCCTTGGACGCTTTCCCTTGCCGGTGGAAGTCATCCCGATGGCGCGCAGCCATGTGGCGCGGGAACTGGTGCGCCTCGGTGGAACCCCGGTCTGGCGCGAGGGGTTCGTGACGGACAACGGGAACCTGATTCTGGACGTGCGGAATCTGGAGATCAACCACCCCGTGAGCTTGGAGCAGGAGATCAACAACATCGCCGGAGTGGTCACGGTTGGCATCTTCGCGCAACGTCCGGCGGACTTGCTCATTCTGGGGACGCCGGACGGACCCAGAACACTGGGTCGGACCTGACCCAGATTGAAGGCACTCCGTACGGCGGAATCATCGAGCCGCAAAAAACGGGACCGCAAGGTCCCGTTTCTTTGAGAAGGTCGACCTCCGAAGACGCGACTCTCTCGCGCCCGCCTAGCGCACTGTGCCAGCGGTCGCATCGTCCTGCGACCGCTGGCACATCCTGAAGCGGAACGAATACCCGACGCGACCAGATCGATTCTCTTCTGTCAGTCGCGCCTATGCCGCGCTTAGAACTTGTGGATCATACCCACCGAGAAGCCGTCCCAATCACTGAATGGCTTGTCGTCGTCACGCTGCGTGTAGAGGATATAGGCCTTAGTACGCTTGCTGAAGTTGTGGTCGAATGCGATGGCCCAAGTGTAGAAATCACCCTCGACCGCATCCTTGAGTTCCTTGACCTGCCTGACCTCCGGGAACTTACCGTCACGATCGCCACTGCCATACATGGCCTTGACCATGTTGTTGCCGAAGGCATAACCGGCCTGGATCTGCCAAAGCTTCAGTTTCTCCGGTTGAGTCAGAGGACTGATCTGACCCGCGGGCCTATCGGACTGCTCCTCATAGACGCCAGAGAGGGTGAAGCCGTTCCAGTCGAGCAAGCCAAGACCGATACGCCACTTGGTGTAGTCGTCGTTGACATAGCCCGGACGCGGCCTCCCATCCGGGAATCTCGGACCGAGGAAGCTGGTCTCCGAATCCATGAAGAGCTCCTGGCCGAAGGACTCGTAGGCGATGGAGGCATAGAAAGGCCCGTTCTTGTAGATACCGGCCAGTGAATAGCCCTCTGCGAGACTGTCGGAATTCACGTTCTCACCGGAACCGGCGGTGGAGGCACCACCCGCATGAGCCATGGCAGCGAGTTGGAAGCCGCTCAGGCTGGGGCTGATGTAGGCGATGGCATTATCGAGACGCTTGTCGTCGAAGCCCACGGTGCCGTTATAGTCGGCCATGGTGTCGGCGAACATGTCGAGCTTGCCGGTCGAGATCTTGTGCGCCGAGTCGTGACGGCCGACCAGGAAGGTACCCCAACCGCCCGCGAGACCGACAAAGCTGTTCCGCATCGTGATGGTATCGTTGCTGCCGGAGACGGCATTGCCGCTCGACTTCTCCTCGGTCATCCGGACACCAAACTCGACCTGATAGATGGCCTTCAGACCATTACCCAGATCCTCGGAGCCCTTGACACCGACACGGTTGGCACGGCCAGCACCCGGAAGCGCACCACCACCGTTGAGACCCCAGCCCTTGAAATCCTCCCGACGCAGGTCGACGATCTCGCCGGTCTGCGGATCCACGACCGGGGCGAGCGTATAGCCTTCCCGATCCGCGTAATCGATCGACATATGGAGCTTGCCGTAGAGGATGGCCTCTGCCATTGCAGCGCTCGGAGCGACCATGGCGGCGGCGACCGCTAAGGTAAGAAATTTCTTGTTCATGCTGTTCTCCGCTGTTGTGAATTTGTCAGTTAGACTGCAGAAACCGAACGCAATCATGCTTTGCGCAGTGAACTATAGAGGACGGCGGAGCGTTTTGCAACAGATTGGGCGAAAAAAAGACACACTGCAATTAAGTGTCTCTTTTTTGCATCAACCGGCTGCCGAATGGCACAGGAGCCTGGCAACCGTCTCGATAAATCTTGCCTGAACAGCCGTCAGGGTAAGTCCGGAGACCCGCGTTCAGACCCTACCGCGCCCGGTAGCCTCGACTCTATCGTATGGAAAAGCTTGAAAAACTTCAAAGATGCTGGGGAATTGAGAAGCTGTCCTCAGCGCCCTTTCGGGCCACCGATCCCGGGAACAGGCCTACCCAGCCATCGGATGAAGACCGAAGCGGCTGAACAAGCGGGATCAAGGTCCGATTCTTAGCCGGGCTGGCGCCGTCGAGCCATGATTCAACGCGCCTCCCGACGCAAACGATCTCGGCCTCCCACTCCCTCTCGACGATGCCCATCAAAACGACCTTCTTCAGAAGAGCGGGCGCCGGATCTCGCGGGAGTCGGTGACTTGTTGCAAGTAACAGACATCCTTGTCACTCGACGCTGGACCGAAGACCTGTGCAATCGATGGATCAGGCGGCGTGGCGATGCGGGAGACAGCGAGCCCGCTGGGGCGCGGGCGATCTAAATGAAATCGAGAAGTGGATGGCTGGGGGACTAGGATTCGAACCTAGGTTGACGGAGTCAGAGTCCGCTGTCCTACCACTAGACGATCCCCCAATTCGGGATGGGGCCCAGTCGTCAAGACCCCTGAGATCCAATGAGGAGATCCAATGAGGATCTCGCGTTGGGAAGGTCGCGGCACCACCGCCAGGGGCCGCTCGACGCCGTGACCAGAAATCAACGCTTCGAGTACTGAGGGCGCTTGCGCGCCTTGTGCAAGCCGACCTTCTTGCGCTCGACCTCTCGGGCGTCACGGGTCAGAAAACCAGCGCGCCGCATGGGTGAACGGAGCGTCTCATCATAACGCACCAAGGCACGGGCGATACCATGGCGAATGGCGCCGGCCTGCCCCGTGTTGCCGCCGCCGGTCACAGTGACCTTGATGTCGACCCGATCGGTCAACCCAGCCGTCTCGAGCGGCTGACGAACGACCATACGAGCCGTCTCACGACCGAAGAACCGGTCGAGCGGGCGACCGTTGACCGTAATATTACCTGAGCCCAACGTCAAGAAGACTCGTGCGGCGGAGGTCTTGCGGCGACCGACAGCGTGATGCATCTCCGACATGCGTCTAATTCCTAAAGGTTGATCTCGAGGACCCGAGGCTGCTGTGCTTGGTGCTTGTGGTCAGGACCCGCGTAGACCCGCAGCTTCCGGAACATGGCGCGGCCAAGTGGACCACGCGGCAGCATCCCCTTGACCGCCAGCTGGATGACACGCTCAGGGGCGGTCTGAAGCAGCTTGTCGAGATTGGTCGACTTCAGATTGCCAACATACCCCGTATGGCGATAGTACATCTTGTCCTGGCGCTTGTTCCCGGTCACGCGAACCTTCTCGGCGTTGACGACCACGAGATAGTCGCCCGTATCCACGTGCGGCGTATACTGGGGCTTGTGCTTGCCGCGCAGACGCCGCGCCAGCTCGCTGGCCAGCCGACCCAGGGTCTTGCCGTCGGCATCGACCAAGTACCAGTCGCGGCGCACCTCGGCGGGCTTGGCGCTCACAGTCGTCGTCATGTCCTTCGCTCCGAGACGCCCACACACTCGATTGGCCTAGCGGACGTCGATTGCGTTATCTGAACCGATAAAGAGCGGGGAAGATACGGGATCCGAGCAATCCTTGCAAGTACCCATTGCCCCTTCGGTCGGCCGATAAGGCGATTGCCGGAAATTCTCATGCCAGATGGCGCCGGATTGGCGTCTGCCTTCAAGGAGCGTCGGCAGGAGCATAGCCGGGCGATGTGACTGCTGGCGCGACGCCGAAGGCGGGCGTCAAGACAAGCCAGGTGGGATGAGAATTGACAGAAATCGCCTAAGAGGCCGTCACTCGACTGCCGCCCCGAGCGAGCGGCGCGGGGGCCCGAAGCATGGGTCTATCGGGGACCTCGAGAAATCCCTTCTCTCGGATCCTTCGAGACGCGAAGTGCAGCCTGTCACTCGCCGGGCAGCCGGAGGCGGTCGACAACACGACCATCCATGAGATGCTCGCGCAGGATCTCCTCCAAATCCTCGGTGTCGACATAGGTATACCAGACCGCCTCCGGATAAACCACGATCACGGGGCCTTCAGCGCAGCGGTCGAGACAGCCGGCCGTATTGATGCGCACGCCCCCTGGACCCGTGAGGCCCAGCTCCTTGGACCGGCGCTTGAGATAATCGCGCATGGCCCGAGCACCGCACTGGCCGCAGCATTGGCTGCCGTCCTCGCGTTGATTGGTACAGAAAAAGACGTGATAACTGTAGTACGCCATCTTCAAATGACCTGGATTACGCCAATCGCGCCGCTGGAAGGTTACCATGAGCGCCACTCGGCGCGCCCCAGCAGCGACCCGGCGCGGCCAAGCCCCCGGTGAGACACACATGGAGTCCGCCCGACCGGCGTCTCGAGGTCGGCCAGAAGCGGTGCGCGCGATCTCGGCCGGTGACCCTGCCGCCAGGCACGCCGCGGGTTGGCTTGCCCGCGATTCGATCCCCGAGGAACCCCCCGCATTGAAGACAGACCCCTCGAGCCAGGCGCTCCTCAGACTCGCCGACCAGTGTGTGAAATGTGGACTCTGTCTGCCCCATTGCCCAACCTACGATCAGGCCCGAAACGAGGCCGACTCGCCCCGCGGGCGGATCGCCCTCATCCAGGGTTGGGTCGCCGGGGAGCTGGAGATGACACCGCGCCTCGCCGGCCACCTGGACGGCTGCCTGGGATGCCGCGCCTGCGAAACGGCCTGCCCCTCTCTGGTGGCCTTCGGACGCCTCGCCGATGCAGCCAAGGCGCGTCGAGTCGCGAGATTGAGTCCCTGGCGGCATTGGGTGAGACGGGTCTGGCTGGAGACCCTGTCCGATTCCCGCTTGATGAAGAGGATCAGCTATCTGAGCCGCGTCTACCGTTCGACTGGACTGGCACGCTTGGCGCGAGCTCTCCGGCTCGACCGGATCCCGAGGATTGCACCTTATCTTCGTCTCGCGACAGCGATCGGACCCAGGACACGCCGCATCGAGCCCTGCAACCAGAGGGACGCCGAGTTCGACCTCTTTCTGGGTTGTACCGGCGCGAGCCTCCAGGGTCCGGCGCTCGAGGCCACCATTCAGGTCTGCGCACGTCTCGCTCTGCGGGCGAGGATTGCACCCGCAACGCTCTGCTGCGGCGCCCTGTTGCGGCACAACGGCTACCCGATCGAGGCCGATCGACGCCGAGCGGACTGTGTGCGCGTCCACACCGGACGGACCCTGGTCGGCATCGCCAGCGCCTGTGTCGCCGAGCTGCGCGAAGAGCCCGCGCTCGAGGATACGCAAGAGATCTGCGCCTTTCTCGACCGATTGCCCTGGCCGGAGTCACTCGAGCTCCGCCCGCTGCGTCGGCGCGTCCTCGTCCATGAACCCTGTTCACATCGCAACCTGCTCGGCGGAAATGCCGCGGTCTATCGATTACTGGCCCGTATCCCCAAACTGCAGGTCGAGGCACTCCCCGGCAACGACCACTGCTGTGGCGCTGCGGGGACCTATCTACTCCAACAACCCCTTATGGCCGAGGCACTCCTTCAAGATAAACTGGCACGAATCCATGAGTTGCAGCCCGACATCATCGTCACCACCAATCCTGGCTGCGAGGTCCACTTGGCCGCTGGGATCGGCCAGTCAGGACTTGGGATCGAGGTCTGTCATCCGCTCGAGCTGATCGCCAGACAGTTGCCAGACCCGAGTGAGGACGAGGCTCGACACGCGATTCGCACTTGAAGAGAATGCCACGCACTGAAGGAGAGCACCGACTGAATCGGGCATGACTGAACAAATCGGTATCACAATGACTCGCAACTACACCCCGACAGACCGTTTCCTCATCAACGCCGACCGCGCGCTGTGCACCCTCTTCGGCCGCCCTCGCACCACGGAAAGGGGCAATCCGGCCGCGGATCTGATGGAGGCCGACCTGCAAGAGGATCAACGTAAACATGTCGCCCGACTGATGCGCATCAATCATACCGGCGAGGTCTGTGCTCAGGCCCTCTACCAAGGGCAGTCATTGACGGCCAAGCTTCCGGACACGCGCAGAAGGCTGGAGCGTTCGGCACAGGAGGAAAACGACCATCTGGCCTGGTGCGCGGAGCGATTGGAGGAGCTCGGCGAGCGCAGGAGCCTCTTGAATCCGCTCTGGTACGCCGGCTCCTTCGCCATGGGTGCTACCGCGGGCCTCGCAGGCGACAAGTGGAGCCTGGGATTCGTGGTGGAGACCGAGAATCAGGTCGAGAGCCATCTCGACGGACATCTCGATCAGATCCCAACAAGCGATGAAAAGAGCCGCGCCATCCTCGAACAGATGAAGGCCGACGAGGTACGACACGCCCAGATTGCCAAGGCCGCGGGCGGCGCCGATCTCCCCGCACCCGTCCAGGCGGCCATGAAGTTCGCCTCGCGGATCATGACCCGGACCGTCTACTGGATCTAGACCGGGTCCAGCGTCGAATGCATCCTTTCAGTAGAGCCGGTCAGCACCCCATGAACTCCAGGTTGCGGCCCAGATTGCGCCCGTAGAAGATCTCGGTCAGCTCGCGCCGTAGCAGCTTCTGGATTCGCTGATGCTCTTGACGAGGCAAATCCTTGGCCTCAATGCAAAAGAGATAGTCATCCAGTCGGAAGTGCTTGACCACCATCTTGGTATGGAAGAGGTTCTCTTGATAGACATTCACATCCACCATCTGATAGCGCTGCTTGGTGTCGCGCGACAGATAATTCTGGATCGAACTGATGTTGTGGTCGATGAAGTGCTTTCTCCCCTTGACATCACGGGTGAACCCCCGCACCCGGTAATCCATGATGACGATGTCGGACTCCAGGGCGTGGATGAGATAGTTCAGCGCCCGTAGCGGCGAGATCCGCCCGCAGGTGGAGACATCGATGTCGGCGCGAAAGGTACTGATCCCGGTCTGCGGATTGGTCTCCGGGTAAGTGTGAACCGTGATATGACTCTTATCGAGATGCGCCACCACCGCATCTGGTAAGGGTCCCGGCGAGGCCGTATTGGAGAGTTGCTCGGCCGCCACTGGCTCCTCCGAGATCAACATGGTCACCGACGCCCCCTGGGGATCATAGTCCTGATGGGCGACGTTCAGGAGATTGGCGCCAATGATCTCGGCCACATCGGTGAGAATGGTGGTCAGACGCTCGGCATTGTAGGCCTCGTCGATATAAGCGAGATAGGCTTGGCGCTGGTCGGCGGAATCCGCATAACAAACATCATAGATGTTGAAGCTGAGCGTCTTCGTCAGATTGTTGAACCCATGCAGCCGCAGCTTCTTGAGTGGGGTAGGCACGGTCAAGACCTCGGGAGAGACCAGAGCGCGCAAACTACCGACGGGCCGCAACCGATGCAAGGGAATCGATTGGCTCAAGGCGAGGAATGCCGCCGTCGGCGATTGCTGGAAACTCTTGTGCCAGATGGCGACGGATTGAGGTCTGCCTTCAAGGGACGCCGGCAGGCACATCGCCGCGCGATGTGACTGCTGGCGCGACGCAGAAGGCGGGCGTCAAGACAAGTCAGGTGGTCTGAGAATTGACAGAAATCGCCTTAGTAATGATTCAGAAACAACCTACACACCGTAGTCAGCTATAAAAAAGCAAAAAGGGACCCTCATAGCTCGGCCGACAAGTGATTAACTTGAAGGT
>JANQGF010000063.1 GCA_028277465.1 Chromatiaceae bacterium | reverse complement strand
CGATTTGGTGGGAGCGGCGCCTCGCCGCGACGAGCCTGCAAGCTGCTGAGGCTCTTGTTCCATGCTCCGGGGTGCCAGAGACACGGCATGACCGTTAGCTTCGCTCGATTCTTAAACCGCGCCTAGCGCGGTATGCGAAGTTTCTTGATTGGATCAGCCTTGGCAGCCACCGACAAGCATCGGAGCTGTCGCGGTTTAAGGCGATTTCTGTCAATGTTCATCCCATCTGACTTGTCTTGACGCCCGCCTTCGGTGTCGCGCCACCAGTCACATAGCCCGGCTATGCTCCTGGTGGCGCTCCTTGAAGGCGAGCCTCAATCCGGCGCCATCTGGTATGAACATTTCCGGCAATCGCCTAAGAGATTAAAAAATATAAAATTTAAACCGCGTCTCCAGCGATGTCGATGAAACCCCCAAAGCCAAGCACAAAATGAAAACGACGCATCTCGCTCTGGACGCGGTTTAGGTAGCTCGGCCGGTCTTGAATCGCAGATAGGGTCTGGCCAGACGATACCCCCCGGCGGCGATGATGGCTGCCCAGAGTGGCAGCAGGGTCAGCAGCCCCGCCCAGCCTTGCCAGGCGCCAGCCGTGATGCCGACGACCAAGGCCAGCGCTTGACCGACCCGCACCCGAAGCGGTGAGAGGGTCTCACCCGTGTCGTCGGCCCGCGTCTGAAGCGAGGATGCGCCAAGGACGGCCGGCAGCAGCAGCGCGGCCAGCGCAATGGCGAGGACGCCGGGAACTGGCGTTGGCGCCGGCAGGGTGGGGATGGGCCCCGCAAGCACCCAGGCGCCGACCAGAGCGGCGACCGTCAGCGCAGCCAGAGACCGCGCGGGGTTCTGTGGGACCAAGAGTCCGTCGAGCCCCACGGCGAGGATGGCCAGTACCAGATAGAGTCCGTCGCCCTGCTGCGCGATCCAGAGACCCAGCACGATCAGCGCGATCGCGTCCCAAGGTGTCGCGGGGAGCCCGGTGGTGCGGTTCAGCACGCGCATCGCCAGCAGGACTGCGAACAGCTCGGGGATGCCGGGGCCGCCGAGAGACAGAAGCTGCAGCGGGATCAGGGCCAGCACGCAGAATCCGGCGCCCACCAGGGCCGACATCTCCAGGTCGGGGTCCAGCTCCCGGCACAGGGCCCACGCCAAGAGCACGGCCAAGGCAGCGAGAAAGGCTGCCAAGGCACCGCCCATCCAGGCCCCGGTGGCCAGTCCATGACCGAGCCACAGGATCAAGAAGACCGTCGCCGTGACGGCCGAGATCCAACGGTTAGTCGGATGGTCGAAATCCAGGGGTCTGGCAACCCCAGAGACACTTCGCAGATCCACCACTCCACATCCTCCACGGTCTATTGCGATCGGATCCCTGGGGTGTCACGCCTGCCGCGCCCCCCATTGGACGGGAGTGTAGGTCTTGATGGAAAGGGCGTGAAGCTCTCCGCTCGCGATCTGAGGCTTGACGCTGTTCATGACCAGGCGCTGCTTCTCGATCAGTGTCAGACCCTCGAAGGCCTCGCTGACGACGATGGCATCGAAGTGACTGCCGTCGCCGCTGACCTGGACCTCGGCGCCTGGTAGCCCCTCTCTGATCAGTCGTGCCACTGCTTCTGTTTCCACTGCACTCGAATCTCCAGATAGAAGTCTATGATTTAGCTGCCGGTTTACCGCCTTGAGCCAGGCCGGCCTGGCTTCAGGAGATCGGCGCCATGCAGGCGGCTCGCTCGAGGTTGGTCAGGAACAGCCGTGAGGCGCCGGGCTCATTCATCTCGACGCCGATCGGGTCGTCGGCGATCTCTATTTCCACCTTATTGTGGCTGATGGAGATGAACCGAAGTGTTTGGAGCAGTATCAGGGGTATCTCGTCTTGGTTCCGGAGTCCGGAGGGCGTCGGCGTCGTGCGATGTCTCCCGGGCGAAGCGCAACGCCGTTACAGGTGGAGGGTGAACCTGCGGGAGGTTGGCTTGGTCGCCTCCGGCAGGCGCGATTTCACCGCTTCCTTGGTCGGCGGAGACGCGCATGAGAAGGGGAGTGAAAGATACTGTCCGCGAGAGTGTCGAGACTGGGTCCTGGGAGTCGTATTCGGCTTCGGACAATTGTACTTGGAGCAACAGGAGAAGTGAGCTCGCATTGACGCGGCGAGACAAGCGCGTCGGCTTGTTTCCAGTCGTCTTGCGTGACAGCGGTAGCCTTCGGGTCCGAGGAGAGAAAACGGCTTGAGGGGCCGTCATCGCAACGGCCCCGTCAGCTGCATCAACGCAGCCAGGCCTCGACGCGGCGGTTCTTGGTATTACCCTTGGAAGGGTCGTCGCAGGCCACGGGTGCCTCCTCGCATACCCCTTGGGCGAGTGCGACCTTGACGCCTTCGACCTCGAGCAATTGTGCGATGGAATTCGCGCGGGTCTGAGCCAGCCTGCAATTGGTCTCGTAGGCGCCGATGCTGTCCGCGAAGCCGAAGAGCAGCAGCTCCCTGTCCTGATTCTCCGGCAGATTGAGGAAGCGGGCAATGCGCTTGACGTCGTTGATGGCACGGTTATCCACCTCGCCACCGGCTCCCGCGCGGTAGCGGAAGGTCACCGATAGACGCTCGGCACCTTGAGTGGCCTCCATATACGCCTTCACTCTGGCCAGGTGCTGGGCCTTCATCGTGGCGACGCGGGTTTGTGCGAGACGGTGGTCCTTCGCCTGACAGGAGCCGCTGTCCTCGACACTGAGGTCCACGGATTCCGCGGCGAGAGCGGCAGCCTGGCCTTCTTCGGACTGAATGAACTCGAGAAAGGCCCGGCTGAAGGGTGTCTCGAGCGCTTCGGGTGCATACATGAAGAGCCGGCGGGCGATGGGATATTCCTCTGTCTTCACCGAGAAGGGACTGGGTCCGTATGCGAGCCCGCATTCGCTGAGGCTCAAGGCCTTGGCGCCACCGATGTAGGCGAGCCCAACCTGTCCAATGGCGGACGAATCGCGCCGAACATCCTCTGACTGCTCCTCGTTGCTGTAGTAGCGCTTCGCATCGGCGCAGAGCTTCTTCTTCCGTGGCTTGAGGACGACGCTCTTGAAGGTGTCCCAGGTGCCGGAGTTGTCGTCACGGGCGTGAACGCGAATGGGACCGGGATTGCCGCCCACCTCGCTCCAGTCCGTGATCTCGCAAGCGAAGATCTCGGCGACCTGGTCCATGGTAAGGGCGTTGACGGGGTTGTTCGGGTGCAGGATGACCGCCACGCCGTCGAGTGCGATGACGTGCTCGACACCCGGGGCCGTCATGTCCCCGTACTCGGCCAAACGCAGCACCTCCGAGGATTTGATGGGCCGCGATGACATGCCGATGTCCGCGTCGCCTCGCGCAAGGGCTTTGAAGCTGGTACTCGAGCCATAGGGTCGCACCGAGATGCGTTGTGGGACGTCTGGATCCGTGCTCGTCACCTCGATGTATCGCCAGGCGACTTCCTTCATCTTGCCCTTGTGGTCGATCATCTCGGTCCCTTCCACCCAGTCGCCCACCTCGGCAGTCGGATATCGATGGTCGATGAAGGCTAACAACAGGGTTGGTGCGAGCTTGGCGCCGACCGTGTTGGAACCGTACAGGCGCAGCTCGTCCGGCCTGTCCTGAGCCATGGTCGGAGTGCCGAGCAGTGAGATCGTCGCCGCAATGATGGCCAACGTGCGCATCTTCATCGTTACTGCTACCTCTCTTCGTTGGAGATGCCGTGCGAAAGAGGCTCCTAGGGGACTGGGGTGACGAACGGCCGCACCGCGGCCGCCAGTGCACCTGCCTCTGGATCCCCAAGCCGGGCGGCTTGGTCGTAACACGCAAGGGCGAAAGCGGCGTCTGGATGAGCGTCGAAGAGCCGCTTATTGGGGTCGAAGACGATCCCACAGAACTTGGCGAGTGATGCGTTGACCTCCATTGCCTCGCCGCAAAGGGATCTGACCAGCTGGAGGTCTTCCGCATCCAGCGCATCGGCGATGCGGGTCCGAAGGACCTTGGATTGCGCCGGCGTCAACGAGGGCATCGGACTGGTCTTTGCTGACTCTGGTTGCGATCTGGGAGCGGATAGCGGTCTTGGGGTCCGTTCGGATTCCGACGCAGGCGCCGGCCTCGTCCGAGACGCGGGCTCTGGAGGCCTTGCGACGGAGGCCACTCGCACGGGTTCATCCGAGATGGCCTCCGGCCGCTCCTGAGGCTCCCTCGCCACCGTTGGCTCGGAGCCGAGGGTGCCGGGTGTCTCGATGGCCAGCGTCTCGGGCGTCGCTCCACCGACTACCGTATCTCGCCCCGTCGAGGCCGTACTCTGTGTCGCGAGGATCGGCGCGGGATTCGTTCCGAACTGCGCGAGCGTCGGCTGCTCTGGGCCTGTCAGATCACGGCCGGGCAGTGCCAACCAGATCCCCGCCGTGATCCCAGTCGCGAGGGTCGCCAAGAGGGCGACAGAGACCTTGTCCCAATGAGAGAAGCCCCGCTTCGGGGATGGTTGCGGTTGGGACAGGCTCTTGTCCCTTCGCGGCGCGGGCGCGACCTTGGCGACCGAGTCGGAAGTCCCCGAGGTCCAGATGGGAGGTCCCAAGGCCCAAAGGGGTGGCTGGTCCTCCCAGAGGATCTCTCCCCGAACCATTCCGTTCAATGCCGCATCGGTGAGCGCGAGGGCATAGCGCTCACCGCGCTTCAGGCCATTGGCAACACCGGCGGGAACGCGAAACGAAAGGGTACCGCCGTCCACCCGGTAGTCGACCGCATCGTGCCAGGTAGCCTCGGTGAGCCAGTCCGACCCTGCGGCCGCTTTCGCGCCCGCATCCGATGCCAAAAGCAGCGCGTAGCGCATCACCGAGGATCCTTCCCACCCAGTGTCGCTCGCGGTAATGATTCGCCCGCCTGGCAGCTTGGGTCTAGGATCGGTGTAACAACGGAATCTCGATCCCATAAGAGGCGCTCGGACTCTTGATGCGATAAGTAATGATTCAGAAACAACCTATACACCGTAGGTTGGGCAAAGCGGAGCGTGCCCAACAAGGGCGGCTCAAGTTGCACCACTTGTTTCTGAATCGT
>JANQGF010000320.1 GCA_028277465.1 Chromatiaceae bacterium | reverse complement strand
CCCTTCGCCCGAGAGGAGGCCTTCAAGGGACTCGACGGCTTCTCGCACGTCTGGATCCTCTTCCTCTTCCATGCCGACTGCCCGAACGCCGGATGGCGACCGACCGTGCGCCCACCTCGTCTCGGCGGCCGAGAGACGGTCGGCGTCTTCGCCAGCCGGGCGCCTTATCGGCCCAATCCCATCGGAATCTCGGCCGTGGAGCATCTGGGCCTCGTCAGCGACGGGCGTGGGCTGGCACTCCGACTCCGGGGGATCGACATGCTCGACGGTACCCCCGTGCTGGACGTCAAGCCCTACGTGCCTTATGCAGACGCCCTGCCCCGGGCCCGCGACGGATTCGCCACCAGTCCGGAGAACCGCGAGTGGAGCATCTCATTCTCCGATGCGGCCTCGCGCTCCTTGGAGGCCGCGGACCCGAGCGGAGAGCGGCGCTTCCGGACCCTGATCGAGCAGGTCCTGGCCCAGGATCCCAGGCCGGGTTACATGGACCGCTATCCGGAGCGACGCGACTTCGGGATCCGGCTCTTCGATTGGAATGTCCGTTACCGGATCGAACCACCGCAGGTCATGGTGGTCGCGATCGAGCCGGCGGACGCGACCGCGACGAGACGAGAGGCCGCGACCGAGACCACCGCAAGCGCCCCTCCAATGCCTGCCCCCTGAGACCGGCCGGCAGCGGCCGACCCGGCCGGTGCGGCCCTGACGAGAGGACCCTAGCATGCCGAGCTTGCCAGAGAGATCGCTCGAGATCTTTCCCAACCCCCAGACCGAACGTGATTACACCATCCGGATTCGGGTACCCGAGTTCACTTGTCTCTGCCCCAAGACCGGCCAGCCCGACTTCGCCGAGTTGACCCTGGAGTATGTGCCCAACCGGCTCTGTGTCGAGCTCAAGTCGCTCAAGAGCTACATCTGGTCCTACCGTGACGAGGGTGCCTTTCACGAGGCGGTCACCAACCAGATCCTGAACGATCTGATCGAGGCCGTCGAGCCGCGCTTCATGCGCTTGACGGCAGATTTCAATGTCCGCGGCGGTATCTATACCACCGTGGTCGTGGAGCATATCGCACCCGAGTGGCAACCACCTCGGTTGGTGCAGCTGCCTTGATGGAAACGCCCGCCACCCAGCCATCCTTCATCGGCCTCGACCTGGGTACCTCCGGCTGCCGCGCGGTCGCGATCGATGGCTCCGGCCGCGAGCTGGCACGCGCCGCGGTCGCCTTCCCCGATCCACGACGGCCAGCTGCCGATCAGGTCGAACAGGATCCAGAACTCTGGTGGACTGGCACGCGCGATGTTCTCGAGACGCTCGCGCGCGAGCTAAAGGACCGGCCGCCCGCCGCCATCTGCGTGGACGGGACCTCAGGGACCACCCTGCTCACCGCCCCGGATGGCCGACCGATCGGACGGGCGCTCATGTACAACGACCGCCGAGCCATCGCCGCCGCGACCCGGATCGATCGGGTGGCGCCGGCGGACAGCCCGGCACGCGGGCCCGGCTCCAGCCTGGCCAAGCTCTTTCATCTCTACGATCGGCGCCGGGTCGGTCCGCGCATGCTCGCCCTGCATCAGGCGGACTGGATCAGCGGCCGCCTGACCGGTTGCTATGGCGTGAGCGACTGGAACAATGCCTTGAAGCTCGGCTATGACGCCGAGCATCTTCGCTGGCCTAACTGGGTGCGCGACCTGGTGCCCAAAGGCGTCGCACTCCCGCAGGTGGTCGCGCCCGGGGCGCCGATCGGTCCACTGGCGACCCGGGTCGCGGACGACCTGGGTCTCCCCCGCACGACCCGGGTCCTGGCCGGGACCACGGACAGCACGGCCGCGGTCATCGCCGCGGGTGTCCGTCATCCCGGCGATGCCGTCACCTCCCTGGGCAGCACGCTCGTCCTCAAGATCCTTGCCGAACAACCGGTCACCGACAGCCGCCATGGTGTCTACAGTCACCGCCTCGGCGACGCATGGCTGGTCGGTGGGGCCTCCAACAGCGGCGGCACCGTCCTGCGCCAGTTCTTCACCAACACCGAGATCGTGCAATTGAGTGCGAGCATCGATCCCGACTGGCCCTCCGGTCTGGACTACTACCCACTGCCCGCACCAGGCGAGCGATTTCCGCGCGACGACCCCCAGCTCGCGCCCCGGCTCGAGCCGCGCCCGCGCGACCCGGCGCGTTTTCTGCAGGCCTTGCTTGAAGGCATCGCGGCCATCGAGGCCGAAGGTTACGCGCGCCTGACAGCGCTCGGCGCGCCCCGCCCGACACGCATCCTGACCGTCGGGGGCGGAGCCGCGAACGCCGTTTGGACCCAGCTCCGAGCGCGCGTCCTCGGGGTCGAGGTCATGGCGGCGGAACAGCGGGAGGCGGCTCAAGGGGCCGCCAGATTGGCCCTGGGGTGGCAGCAGACTGGGTCTCACCCTGAACATCCGGCGCGGACCTAAGGAACGATTCAGAAACAAGTGGTGCAACTTGAACCGCCGATGTTGGGCACGCTTCGCTTTGCCCAACCTACGGGTTCATCCTGAACATCCGGCGCGGACCTAGGGTACGCATTGCGTACCTTCCACGCGCCGAGGTTCATTGTCCGGGGTGCCGCAACCACTGCATGACCGCTAGTACCCCGTTTCACCTTATTTTGCATTCTCAGCGCGGCGAGAAGCGGCCAGATGCAAGGCGCGCGGGCGCAGGAATAGTCGGCTCTATTTCAAGCGCGCGCAACGCCGCAGCTGGCCGCCTCTCGCCGCGCCCACCGGGAGCCCCCCAAAGGCGCCAAGGCGGCGTGACCGCCCTTGGCAATAGAGTGAGCTATTCCCGGCGGGCGGTGCCTAGCCTTACCGGGGGCGGTCCGCACAGCGGACCCTACAGCGACGCGGGATCTCGTAGGGTCCGCTGTGCGGACCGTACGGCGGCGGCTGGAACAACGATCAAGGCCCGGACGATGTCCGCGAGGCGGCACGAGATCCCTGGTCGAGTGTCACGGACTCGATGTCAGCTGTCCCCCAGGGGGCGTTTCGGAACCACCGTCTGCGGACAGACCGCCGCGATCTCCTCATAGAGCCGCCAGGGCTCATCCTCGTAACGGCGCGAGAAATGGAAGGGGATCAGAAAGCGGACGCCGGCCGCGCGTGCAATTTCCCCACAGGCCCGGGCGGTCAGATGGCCAGTGCGCCGTGCCTGTTCCCGGTCTTGCGTCAGGAAGGTCGCCTCGCAGAAGAAGGTGTGCGCGCCTGCGGCCAAACCGAGGAGCCGTTCGCGGTTGTGCAGGGTATCGGCGAAGTCCGTGGCATAGACGAGCCCCCTGCCAGGAGTGGCCAGCGTCAGGTCGGCCGCCAGTGCTGCGACGGTCTGTCGCTGCCCGTCCGGAAGCTCCAGGAGGCTGTCAAGGTCCCCGGCGAGAATCCGCCGCTTGAGCTCGGTCAACCAGGGGCCGGGCAGGAGTCGCCGTGCGACCAGCCGATCCTTGCGCACATTGATCTGCGTTTCCGGCTCGAAGGCGTAGGCCAGCACCTGGGTCCCGTGATCGAGGCTGGCGTAGCGCACCCGAAACCCAGCCTCGCGTACCAGGATGGTGTCATCGAGCGCCTCTGCTCCGAGCCGAGTGGCCCGCGCGGCGCCGGCCTGAAGGCGATGGCGCTCCAATCGGTCCCCATGGACCTCACCCACTTCGAACAGGGGTCCACGGTCGCCGATGCGGTCCCAGAGGAACCCCGCCAGAAAGCCCTCGAGATGCCTTGCCAATCCCGGTGGACCGAAGATGCGGCAGGGCTGAGATTCGCCGATACGTGACCGCAAGAGCCAGAGGAATCCGCTGATGTGATCGGCGTGGGCATGGCTGAGAAAGACATCCGTCACCTGATGGGCGATCCGGGCCGGCAACCTCCCCCCTTCGCCCAGGTCGAACAGCAGACTGCGCCGCTGGTGGCGCAGTCGCAGGTGCAGCAATGGGTCGCCGAAGACGCCATTGACCAGCGCGGCGGTGGCGGTTCCCAGGTGTGCAACTGGACGCACGCCGGTCGCGACCCTGCTCAATCCATCCGGTAGCACATCGGTGGGCGGAAGATACTGCACCTGTGTCGCCGCGAACGGCTTGGAGGTCCGGAGCAGGCCCGCCTGGTCCCGGCAAGCGTCGCGGACCAAGAGCCTTGCGGTCGGTCGTTGGCCTGGCGGCAAACGGACCTGCAAGCTCGCGCCGTCGGTCTCCACCACCTCGCCCATGGCCCGGGTCCGACGTCCGTCCAAGAAGGCGACCTGTTTTCCCTGCCAGGCCTCCGCGGCCAGGCGCGGCGGCGTGCCGAGCAGCAGCAGGTCCTTGAACGCCAATCGGTGCGTTGCACCGCCCGCCAGCGAGTCGTCCCAGAGACGGGTTCGCTGGCGAGCCCGCGGCCCGTCGCCGGGTCGGCGCGCGCGTTCCGAGGCAGCCACCGCCACCACCTCGGTCTCCAGTCCGCTCAGCTCGCGGGCCAAGGGAAGGGGTCGCCCTGGACGCGACAGCACCAGGATCAGATCGATGGCGGCGACTTGAACCAGCGCCTCCAGGAGCTCGGCACCGGCCACACCTCGCGTCGCCCCCGGGGCGTCCAACAAGAGTGTTCCGTCGCCTGCCTCCTGCGCCAGCTCCCTCAAGGCCGCGACCAGCGGCAGGCGAAAGCGGGCAGCGTCGAGCGTGCAAAGTGCTGCCAGCCCCCGTCGGACCCAACCCCCATCCCGCCAGAGGGCAAGACAAACGGCGCCCGGGATGGCAACCGCGGGAGAGCCGGGATCGGCGTCGAGGCACCAGGTCGGCCGTCCCTCTCTCGCCAGTTCCTTGCCCAGTGCCCGGGCCAGCCAGGTCTTGCCCACGCCTGAAGGCCCGAAGAGCAAGAGCCTCCGGTCCCGCTGCAAGGCGTGGGCGACGAGCCGCGAAGGTTCATCAACACAAATCTCGGGTGCGTCAGGGGTTGTCACCAAGTCAATGTAACATGTGCGATCAGCTGGTCGAGGCCCGGAACCACCCGATCTTCCTTGTCCTGGATGGGGATTGCCCTTCGATATTGGGTGCCGCAGGCGATGAAGGCGTCGCAGCTATACTTGGACCTCACCAGACCTCGGCACCATCAGAAGACACCGCTGGACATGCCATGACGGACCAGTTCGAGACGCTGACCGTCCTCTTTGCCGATATCAGCGATAGTACCGGGATCATGAAGCGTTACGGTGATGCTGCCGGACGCGGCATCGTCCAGCGCTGTCTCGCGCGGGCCGCGACGGCGGTGACCCGACACGATGGACGGATCCTCGGTCAGATCGGCGACGAGCTCATGTGTGCCATTCCGCGCGCTCGCCAGGCGGTTCTCGCCGGTCTCGACATCCAGAACCAGGTCGCGGCGGGGGGGCGCGCCAAGGAATACCCGGCCGAGGTGCGGATGCACATTGGTCTCCATCGTGGCCCCGTGGTCTTGGACGACGGCCAGATCTTCGGGGATACCATCCATACGGCCAAGCGCATGGTCGATCTGGCCAAACCGGACCAGATCTTGACGACTCGCGATACCCTGGAAACGGCGGGCAGCATCCCAGGGGTCCAGTGGCGACGCGTCGACCGGATTCGGATCAAGGGGTATGAGAAACCGGTCGCCATCTTCGAGGTGATACGCCAGGACTCCAATGCGACCATCCTGGCCCCTCGGGCCGCTGCGCCCTGCACCGGCGAGTACTATCTGGGCTGCACGCTCAGATATGGCACCAGGAGCTATCTGCTGGATGCATCCAGGCCGATCTTGACGATTGGGCGCGAGAAGCGGTGCGACCTGCTGATCGCCCAGAGCTGTGTCTCGCGGGAGCACGGCCGGCTCGAGTACCAGAAGGGCCGGATCATCTTCGTCGATCACAGCACCAATGGGACCTACGTCAGCGAGGAGAATGCCCCCGCATTGGTCCTGGTCCATCGCGAGCAACGCTGGCTGCGCAATCGCGGCTTGTTGCGCTTCGGCAGCCGCGACGACCGTTCAGGCAGATTGTCGGTCGGCTATCGGTGCGAGACCGCGGCACAAAGGGTGCCGCCCTAGCGATCACGGCGGTAGGCCACCCGCGGCGGATGCAAGTGGCGTGACGATCAGACCCGAATACCGCGGGTCGCGAGTTGCCGGCGCACGATGGGGTCGGTCCGGTTCTTCGAGGTCGCGGCCTTCATGAAAACGACAACACGGTCGATGTCGCGGACCACCCCAAGCAGCGCGGTGTCCTCATTCCACAAGTCGTGCAGCGATTCGAAGGCCAGCTCCATCAAGGACTCGTCTGCGCGGGCAATGCCGATGGCGTAAGCGACATAGCAGGCCAGCCCCGGTTGCCGATAATGGATGCGGCTGGCGAATCTACGCCAGGATTGAATCCACCCGTGCCATTCCAGCGAGGAGACGGTATTGCGGCTGGTACGCAGAAAGAGGATCACCTTGATGAACTCCGCCCGCCAATCCCAGGGGGTCGCACCCGATTGACTGCGGATCCGATCCACGAGACGCCCGTGGTGTTGCTGGCAGTGATCGCATTGATAGTAGAGCGCTAGCGCGTAAGCAAGATACTCTCGCTCGAGCTCGCTCAGGGTGAAGGGGTCAGATTCGCCCGGAGCGCCCGGGAGCGTATGGGCGTGAAGTTCATTGAGTACATCGTTGAACGGATGCCCTTGGATGGACTCGCGGACTGCATACTCGGCCATCTTAATAAATCCGAAAAAAAACATTGAGGCTCGCTATGCTACGGCTGTCCGACGCCCACCGCAAGAGACTCTCTTCGCCGAGACCTTTTGGCGAACTCAGGCGATTGCCGGAAATTCTCATGCCAGATGGCGACGGATTGGCGCCTGCCTTCAAGGAGCGCCGGCAGGAGCATCGCTGCGCTATGTGACGGCTGGTGCGACGCAGAAGGCGGGCGTCAAGACAAGCCAGGTGGTATGAGAATTGACAGAAATCGCCTCAGCTCTTACAGCGCCGCGGCCGCTCAGACAGGGAAGACGAACGCCTTGTCAGCATCGACCGCGAGACAGACGATCC
>JANQGF010000045.1 GCA_028277465.1 Chromatiaceae bacterium | reverse complement strand
GCAATGAGCTCGGCGGCCATGGGGCGTCTCCAAATCTGCATGTATGGACCATGAAGTAAAGTATGGCACATGATCACATCCTTGTTAGGTAGCACCTCGCACAGCGGACCCTACCAAATCACGAAATGATCGGGTCGCTGTGCGGACCAGCCCTCCAACTGTGGGCACAATCCCGTCAGCCCGTCCCGATCCAAATCACGAAATGTAGTGTCCGCCGTGCGGACCAGACCTCCAGCGTCAGGTCTTCAGACAGCCTCTTAGGCGTTCGCGTGCTGACGTGCCAATTGCCGCAGGCGTTGCACCATCGCGGCCAGCCCGTTTCGGCGCGACATGCTGAGATGCTGGTCGAGCCCGATCTGAGCGAAGAACGCCTCGGTGTCGAACGCCAGGATCGAGGACGCGCGCTGGCCTGAGAACAACTGCTGGAGGAGCGCGATCAGTCCGCGGACGAGGTTGGCGTCGCTGTCCGCCAGGAACTCGATGACGTCGCCCGCCCCGGGTCTGAGCCGAGCGGCGATGTGCACGATGCTCTGACATCCATGGACCTGATTGGCCGCGGTCTTGAGCACCTCTGGCATGGGCGGCAACTTCTCGCCCAGATCCATGATGTGCTGGTGGCGCATCGGCCAGTCGGGCAGGAAGGCGAAGAGGTCAGCAATGTCGGCCGCCGCAGCCTCGGGCGACTCCGCCGCGGCAGCGGGATACCGGGGCACTGTGACACCCTCGGTCGCATTCGATACGAGAGACAAGTGCTCCGCACCGGCGGCCGGGACCGCACGAGTGCCCACGGGACCGGGTTTCTGCCGCGCATGCTCGACCATTTCGGCTAGCGCCTCGACGAGCCGGTCGACGTCGTCCACCCTGTTGTAGAGACCCAGCGAGGCGCGCGCGGTCGAGGTCACACCCAAGCGCTCCATGAGCGGCTGACAGCAATGATGGCCGGTGCGGATACAGACTCCGTACAGATCCAGTTGTGTCCCGATATCGAGGCTGGCAATGGCTGGATCCAGCATCACCCAAGACAAGACGCCACTCTTGCGGCGAGCATTGCCCTTGATCTCCAGGCCCGGAATGGCCGACAGCCGCTGAGTCGCATAACGCAGCAGCGATTGCTCGTGCACGGCGATGCGCTCGAGACCGATCGACTCGACCCATTCGATCGCCGCGGTCAGCCCCACGGCACCGGAGATGTGCGGCGTCCCCGCCTCGAACTTGTTGGGCAAGGGCGCATAGCTGGTCTCCGCGAAGGTCACCTGCTCGATCATATCCCCGCCGCCCTGATACGGCGGCATGGCATCGAGCAGCCGGCGGCGGCCATAGAGCACGCCGATCCCGGTCGGACCATAGATCTTGTGACCGGAAAAGGCATAGAAATCCGCGTCCAGCGCTTGCACGTCGGTCGGACCATGGGCCACCCACTGGGCCCCATCAAGGAGCACCAGGGCGCCCACGGAGTGGGCCTCGGCGATGATCTCCCGCACCGGGTTGATGGTTCCCAAGGCATTGGAGACATGGTTGACCGCGACCAGCCGGGTCCGGGGCGAGAGCAAACGGCGGTAGTCGTCGAGCCGGAGTTCGCCGACGTCATTGATCGGAATCACCCTGATCTGCGCGCCGGTCGCCTGCGCCACCAACTGCCAAGGCACGATATTCGAGTGATGCTCCAGGGTCGACAGGAGGATCTCGTCGCCGGGCTGCAGGTTCGACCGACCCCAGGTCGAGGCCACCAGATTGATCGACTCGGTCGTCCCGCGGGTGAAGATACACTCGGCCGGCTCCGCGGCATTGAGAAAGCGTGCGACACGCGCGCGAGCCTCCTCGTACAGACGCGTTGCGGTCTGCGAGAGCTGGTAGACACCACGATGAATATTGGCGTGGTGGTGGCGGTGATAATCACGGACGGCATCCATCACCACCTCGGGTTGCTGGGTGCTGGCTGCGCTGTCCAGATAAACCAGGGGCCGACCATGGGCCTCGGTCTGCAGGATCGGGAACTGGTTGCGGACACTGGATACGTCGACGGCCAACTGGTCGGCTGCGGCAGGAAAAGGTAGCGTCGTCATGGTCGATTCATTCTGGCGAGCGATCGCGCACTCAAGCGCCTCTCCTCAAGATAGAACCCAGTATGACACTTGGCTATCCGCGACGAAAGGGCCATGCGATTGCGCGCCGAGATCGATCAGTCATCCCGCGCGACCTTGGGTTTGCGGCGCGGCAACATCTTCTTGGATGAGTCCTCGTCGATCACTCTGAGCGCTCGCTCCTCGGCGGCGAGCCGCCTGGCGGCGATGACCTTCTCTTGGCGGACGCGCACTGTATAGCCCAAGGCGGCCCCTCCGGCCGCGGTGAGGGTCATCAACCCCAGTGCCATGAAATTGGCGAGCATCATGGCGACACCCACGCCGACCGTCCCTCCGACAGCCAAACCGGTCTTGAGGCTCATCCCGGCCGACGCCCGGCTGCGCGCCTGGGAGCGACTATCCTTGACCCTCTGCTGCTCGGCCCTGACGCGGATCTTCTCACGCTCTTTGGAGAAGCGTTCACTGAGCCGTGAGACCGCTCGGTGCCGATCGGCATGCACGATGGTGTTGAACCAAAGCGCCGCCATGAAGCCGACCGCACCACCCAGCAAGGCAAAGAGCGGCCAAGTCGTCAGCCAATCCGTATTGAGGGCCGTATAGACGATAAGTACGGTGACGCCCTGTAGGAGGAAGACCCCGATCAGAAATCGGATGAAGCTGCCGACGCTACTCGGAATGATGTTCATGACTCCTCGAGAATCCTCTATCAGGCATTGGGATCGCCGGCCTGGCGAGCACGGCGACGGACGAGATGGAAGCGCGGGGGCCCGGCCAATTGCACAGCGAAACGCCCGAGCATGAAGATCCAGGCCTTTTCGGAGACGGACTGGGCGCCCCGCTGAGACATCCGGGTCGTGAGCAGGGCGAGCAAGCGCTCGCGAATGGAGGCCAGGCCCTCCGACCGGCCGCGTGCCTCGGCAGGAATGGGACGATCATAGGCATCGACGATCGCCAAGAAATACTCGGGACCGATCTGTGACAGGTCGGCCACCAGCCTCGGCGCGGCGGCGCTCGTCGGCAAGAGACGCGGCTCGAGACTCGCAACCAGGAAGGGACCCGCCCCCTGCTCCAAACGCCTCGCCAATTGCCCCTGGCCGCCGCGTCTCAGATGATGGCCAAGCTCGGCGCGCATCACATCCGACAGCTCAGAGGCGATCTGTTCGCTCAGCGCACGACTGACGGACTCGGGATCGACTGGGACCAGGAAGGCATGGGGCCTTGTACCCTCAGGGGGGCGCTCTCCGTGAGCGCTGGATACATAGGTCTCGATCACGCGAAACAACTCGCGATGACGCCAGGCCTCCTCGTCAGAGCGATTGGTAAACCCCTGCCCCACCAGGACAAAAGTGTAAACGCCAAAGCCGGGAATGGCCTCTTCATAGAGCCGGTTCAAGGCCATCGCCGTGTCCAACCTGGCATCGAACCCGGTGGATGGGAAATAGCGCATGCCATGAGAGAGCTGCTCTTCGGCTAAGGCACCGCGATCGACCACAACCCGAACATGCCGGTCCAGGCCCAATGGCGTGGCCTCGGGGTCGCGCCGGCTGCCCTGAGCCAGGGCGACAGGGGTGCGCCCGACTGTGGGTGTGGAAGACGCCGCTTCATCCGGCGCACGCACATTCCACCCCATCCGGGGCGGCCTTTGCATGGCTGCCGCGTGCGAGCCTTCCTCTCCAAGGCTCTCGTCGACACGCGGCGCGAGATCGCTACAGCCAACCAACATCGGCAGCAGGAAGAGGCATTTCCAGTGTCGAGACAGTGCCCTCACGGCGACCGCTCAGGGAGTCTCGTTGCGGATCCAAAGACGTCCTTCAAGTCAAGCCGGACTCATGCGGGAAAGGGCCATGATACCGGATCGGGAATCCTGACCCGAATCCCTTTCTCGATCCTGGAGACCCCAGTTCCTACAGTGCCCCGAAGGGACCTGGACGGGTGTGGCTTGCATCCATCGCGCATCCCGAAGAGCATAGTGCCGTTCGCGTCGTTGCCGGCCGCCGGAGGGACATGGGCGTGCATCGCCAGCAGAGGATGACACCGGTGTGCCCCCCAAGAGACCGTATCGCCGCTCTCCCCTCTGGTTGCCCGGGGCAAGGGCGAGTCGACAGGGCCGGCGGTCTATGACGGTGGTGAGCGACAATCCGCTCGTTCAGAGGTGATGACATGAGAGGCCGAGCATCAGCACTGGCCCTGACGGCCGCACTCCGGACGCTTCGCGCCCTCCACTGGATCGGCACCAAACCACGAGCGGCGAGCAGCCGGGCCGACGTTCGCTCGACCTCGAGATGGCACCAGACCATTGGCGTCAATGCCCTTCCAAGGATACTGGCCTTCGTTGTCTTGATGACGGTCGGGCAACCAATCTTGGCCCACGGCTGTATCGCGGTGCGCGGTGCGTCCATGTGTCCGCTGAGTCTGGCTGCGGACGACGGTTATCTAGGCCTTGGCAAGACCCGTGTTGCAAGCAACTTTCAATGGTTTCGATCGGACCGGCACTTCATCGGCGATGAGGAGTTCACACTGCCGAATGAATTGGGCGCCGAAGCGATCAACGAATCCTGGTACTTGGATCTCAATGTCCAACACGCCCTGATCGATCGGGTGACTCTGTCGCTGGTCGTACCTTTCGTCTATGCGACTCGGTCGACACTGCACGAGCACGACAATGTCAACCGGCATACGACGTCGGCGGGCGGATTGGGCGATATCCGTTTGGCTGCACATTACTGGCTGCTGGATCCAACCGAGTCACCCGATGGCAACCTGTCGCTCGGCATGGGGCCCAAGTTCCCGACCGGCCAATACGACGCCGAGGACACCTTCTACACGAGCAGCGGTCCGGTCAAACGGCCAGTCGATCAATCGATTCAGCCTGGCGACGGTGGCTTTGGCTGGACCCTCGAACTGAATGGCTTCTATCGCTTCTCGCCGGATTGGGACCTGTATCTACAGGCCTACTATCTCTTCAATCCTCGGAATACCAATGGTGTCGAGAAGACACTGGGCAATCGCCCGCCCAATCCTTACGAGGCCGTCAATTCGGTGCCGGATCAATACATCGGCCGGCTCGGAATCGACTACTCGGCCAATCCCGAGTGGGGTCTCATTCTGAGTCTGGGTGGGCGCATCGAAGGCGTCCCCGTCCGGGACGCCTTCGGCCCGAGTGAGGGTTTCCGCCGACCGGGCTATGCGGTCTTCATCGAGCCAGGCATACACCTTTCGAAAGAAGCTTGGAGCTTCGATCTGACGGTTCCGATCGCCGTCTACAGAAACCGGCTGCAGAGTCTGGCCGACAAAAAGCTCTCTGCCTTGACCGGATTCGATATCAGAGGCGACGCCGCCTTCGCCGATTTTCTCATCAGCGCCAACCTGGCCTACAAGTTCTGAGCACAACGCTTCCTGGCGCGCGTCTAGTACCCCGTTTCACCTTATTTTGCATGCTCAGAGCCCCCCAAAGGCGCCAAGGCTAGGCACCGCCCGCCGGGAATAGCTCACTCTATTGCCAAGGG
>JANQGF010000311.1 GCA_028277465.1 Chromatiaceae bacterium | reverse complement strand
AAGAGCGCGCGATCGCGGCGATGGCGCCGCTCCCACGTGATGCTGCCGCATGATGCGCGATGCCGACTCAAGGGATCGGGCGAACCGGTGATCGAGGCCGGTTAAAGAACCTGCGACCTTCAAGATAACATGACCCGCGGCCCAAAGCGCCAGCCAATCGGTTCAGGTGCGCACCAGATCACCGTGGCGCTGGCGCAGCTTCGCAAGCTTGGGTGAGATGACGACCTGACAGTAACCCTGCATGGGGTTACGGCGGTAGTAGTCGCGATGATAGTCCTCGGCCGGATAGAAGGTCGGGACGGGCTCGATCTGCGTCACGATGGGGTCGGACCAGACCTGGGCCGCGGTCAGATCGGCGACGACTCGCTCGGCGATCGCCCGTTGCTCCTCGGAGTGGTAGAAGATCACGGATCGGTACTGGGTCCCCACGTCGACGCCCTGCCGGTTGAGCGTCGTTGGATCATGGATGGTGAAGAAGACCGCCAAGAGGGTACCGAAATCCATTTGGCGGTCGTCGAAAGTGACCTGGACCACCTCGGCGTGCCCCGTCGACCCCGTGCAGACCTCTCGATACTCGGGGTTCTCGGTGCTACCCCCGGCGTATCCCGGAATCACCGTCTCGACGCCCGCGAGTGACTGCAAGGCGGCCTCCAGGCACCAAAAACACCCACCGCCGAGCGTCGTCGTTTCAATCGCCATCGGTTACCCCTCTTCGGCCTGGTCACACTGATCGAGACGTCTTGGATCGCGCCTGTCCGCGCGAACTCGTCAAGTGGAGATAGGGGTGCGGCGCAGCGACCCCAAGACGGCGAATCACTCGGCGTGGGGGGTCAAGCCATAGCGCTCCAGCTTGCTCCTCAGTCCGACCCGCGACAGACCCAACTCCTCCGCGGCTTGCGTCTTGTTCCAGCGGTTACGAATCAGGGTCTCACGCAGGACGCTCGCCTCCAATGCCTCGACCCGATCCTTGAGGGTCCCGCGATGCCCGAGCGATGAGCTGCCGGCGGTCGGGTCCGACTCGCCCCCGCTGGCGACCCGCAGGATCCGTGGATCCAGCAGATCGGCGCCCAGGGTCCGCCCGGGCGCGAGCACGAGCACCCGCTGGATCTCGTTCTGCAACTCGCGGACATTGCCCGGCCACTGATAAGCAGTCAGACAATCGAGCGTCTCCTGGGTGAATCCATTCACGGGTTTGGCATACTCTCGCTCGGCCTGGTCCAGGATACGCTGGGCGATCGGGACGATATCCATCGGGCGCTCGCGCAGTGGCGGCAGGTGAAGACGGACACCCGCGAGCCGATAGTAGAGGTCTTCGCGGAAGCGCCCCTCGCGCAGCTCCTGTTCCAGCTCCCGGTTGGTCGCCGCCACCACGCGCACATTGACCTTGCGGCAGCGGCTCGAGCCGAGCGGACGCACCTCTTGCTCCTGCAGCACGCGCAGCAGCTTGACCTGAAAGGTGGTCGAGACCTCGCCGATCTCATCCAAGAAGATGGTGCCGCCATCGGCCTGCTCGAACAGACCGATCCGGGCGCTCACGGCCCCCGTGAAGGCACCCTTCTCGTGGCCGAAGAGCTCGCTCTCGAGCAGTTGATCCGGCATGGCGCCCGTATTCTCGGCGACGAAGGGCTTGTCGGCGCGCGGACTGTTGTAATGCAGCGCCCGGGCGAACAGCTCCTTGCCCGTCCCGGACTCGCCGGTCAGGAGCACCGGAATGTCGTAGGGCGCGATGCGCGCGATCTGCTCGCAGACCTGATTGAGCGGGCTGTCGGCCGTGCGCACGATGCCGTCGAGCCGGAAGTTGCGTTTGAGCCGCTCGCGCCGCTGGGCGATCCGCTGCTCCAGCGTCGGCGGCGTCATCTTCATCTCCAGTGCCAGCAGGGCGTTCTCACGCTGCAGCTGAACCAAGCGGCAGGCATTGCGCACGATCAACAAGAGATTGTCGGGATGCCAGGGCTTGGTGATGTACTGGTGGACGCCGCCCCGGTTGATCCCGTCGATGATGTCCTCAGCATCCGTGTATCCGGAGATGATGATGCGTGCGAGATCCGGCCAACGCTCGCGCACCCGGGCCAGGAACTCCACGCCCGTCATCTCCGGCATACGTTGATCCGAGATGACCACTTGGATCCAGTCCTCGCTCAGGATTCGCTCCGCGTCGGCTGCGTTGCCGGCGGTATGGACCTCGAACTCCTCTTCGAGGATGCGCGTCAGCGTCTCGAGCGAGAGCGGCTCGTCGTCGACCAGGAGGACGCTGGGGCGATTCATACCCGATCCTCGTGGATCCGGATCCGGTAACGGCGTACGCCGTCGCGATCGCGGACGATGTCGCCGGAGTACATACCCTGGTAGCCTGTCACCTGGTCCCGAAAATAGAGCACGAGGGTCTCCCGGACCACGGGAAAGGCGAGCTCACCCCAAGGGATCTCGGCCTCGCTGAAGAGCCGAACCTCCGAGCTCTCCTCTCCAGGGTAGAAATCCAGATCCAACAGGCGACTGCGAAACAGCAGATAGACCTGGTCGATATGCGGCAGATTGAAGAGGCTGTAGAGTGGTCCCACCTCGACGCGCGCGTTGGCCTCCTCCAGGGTCTCCCGCGCGGCGCCGGCCTGAGTGGTCTCGCCGCGCTCCATGAAGCCCGCCGGCAGGGTCCAGAGCCCGGAGCGAGGCTCGATGGCGCGGCGGCAGAGTAGGATCTTGTCTTCCCACGCCGGGATGCAACCCACCACGACCTTCGGGTTCTGGTAGTGCACCATCCCACATCGGTCACAGACATGGCGCTCGCGGTTGTCACCGGGTGGAACCAGGAGTCTGATGGGGGCGCCACAGTCGCTGCAATAGTTCATTGGATGTCGATCGATCGCTCGCCGGAGAGAGGTGGATTATTGGCCATTCTGGCCGAAATCAGCAGGCGATCATGAGGATTTTTCCAGACGGGTGAGCCGATCGTCATGAGCGCCGAGCTGATACGCGTCCGCGGCCTGGTCCAAGGCGTGGGCTTTCGACCCACCGTCTGGCGTCTCGCTCGCGCCTGCGGCTTGGTCGGGGACGTGCGCAACGATGGTGAAGGCGTGCTGATCCGGGTCCAACCCGGCGTCTCTGCCGCGCCCCAGGCGGTCGACCGCTTCTGCCACCGACTGCTGGCGGAATGCCCCCCGTTGGCGCGCATCGAGGCCATCGAGCGCGATCGGCTCGCGGATCGGCTCGCGACGGACAGCTTCGTCATCTCCTCCAGCGCCGCGACCCAGGTGCACACCGGGATCGTCGCCGACGCAGCCACCTGCTCGGACTGCGCCACCGAGATCCATGACCCGGCCAATCGTCGCTATCGCTACCCCTTCACCAACTGCACCCACTGTGGACCCAGGCTCAGCATCGTCAAGGGCATCCCCTACGACCGCGCCAGCACCAGCATGGCGGTCTTTCCCATGTGCCCCAGCTGCGCGGCCGAGTACGAAGACCCGGGCGACCGCCGTTTTCACGCCCAGCCCAATGCCTGCCCGGATTGTGGCCCGCGGGTCTGGCTGATCGGCGCCGATGGCACTCGCTTGGACCCCGCCGAGCTCGGCGCTGCCGACGCCGTCGCCGCCGCCAGCCGGCTGCTGGCCGAGGGCCGGATCCTGGCGATCAAGGGCATCGGCGGCTTCCATCTGGCCTGCGACGCCGCCAACGGGGCGGCCGTCGCCCAGCTGCGCCGGCGCAAACGGCGGTTTCTCAAGCCGTTCGCATTGATGGCACGGGATCTCGCGGTGATCCGCGCCCACTGCCGGGTCAGCGCACAGGAGGCGGCCTTGCTCGCGAGCCCCGCGGCACCCATTCTGCTGCTCGAGGCGCACCCACCCCGCGCGCTCGACCCCTCTGGATACATGGAAGCAGGCGGTCTGGCACCCCAGATCGCACCGGGTCAGACCACGCTCGGCTTCATGCTGCCCTATAGCCCGCTCCATCGGCTGCTGCTCGAAGACTGGGACCGCCCCTTGGTCATGACCAGTGGCAACCTGAGCGAAGAGCCCCAGTGCATCGACAACCTGGACGCGACGAAACGGCTCGCTGATCTGGCGGACTGCTCGCTGCTGCACGATCGCGCCATCGTCAATCGGGTCGATGACTCGGTCGTGCGGGTGATGGCGGGGGCGCCGCGGCTAGTGCGCCGGGCGCGCGGTTATGCCCCCGCGCCGCTCCTGCTGCCGGCGGGCTTCGCGCAGGCGCCGCCCATCCTGGCCTTCGGCGGCGAGCTCAAGAATACCTTCTGTTTGCTGAGAGACGGCGAGGCGATCCTCTCCCAGCACCTCGGCGATCTGGAAGACGCACGCACCGCACGCGAGTACGAAGGGACGCTCGCACTCTATCTCGAGCTCTTCCAACAGCCTCCCAGCCTGCTCGCCGTCGACCTGCATCCGGACTATCGCTCGACCCTCATCGGCCGGGATTGGGCAGTCCGCGAGGAGCTGCCGATCGTCGGTGTGCAGCATCATCACGCCCACTTGGCGTCCGTGCTGGCGGACAATGGTCGGGCGCTGGATGCCGGACCCGTGCTCGGGATCCTGCTCGATGGTCTGGGTTATGGCGATGACGGGACGCTCTGGGGCGGCGAGTTTCTGGTCGGCGATTATCGCGACTACCACCGGGTCGGCCATCTGAAGCCGGTCGCCCTGCCGGGTGGAGCCCAGGCGATCCTAGAGCCCTGGCGCAACCTCTTCGCTCAGATCGAGAGTGCCGCCGGCTGGGAGGCCATGCGCGCCCGGTATCCCGATCTCGGTGCCGTACAACGGCTCGAGGGTCGACCGCTCGGGGTCCTGCGCAAGCTGATCGAGCGTGGGCTCAATGCCCCTTTATCGAGCTCGGCGGGTCGACTCTTCGATGCGGTGGCCGCCTCGCTCGGTCTCGGGGTCGAGCCCCTGGCCTACGAGGGACAGGCCGCGATCGAGCTCGAAGCGCTCGCCGTCGGTGCCTGGAAGGAGGGAATGCCCGGATATCCCTTCGGGACCGCCAACGGACCCAGTGGTGCCATGTTGGACCCGGCACCCCTCTGGGATACCCTCTTCGACGACCTGGCTTGCGGCGTCGCTCTCGAGCTGATCGCCGCACGTTTTCATGCCGGACTCGCCGAGGCCATCGTCGGACTCGCGACGGGGTTGGCAGAACAGCAAGCGTTGGATACCGTCGCGCTCTCCGGCGGCGTCTTCCAGAACCGACTTCTCTTGGAGGCGGTCGCCAGAGGATTGAGAGCGGCCGGCCTTGGCGTGCTGCTCCAGCACCAGGTGCCCTCGAACGATGGCGGCATCTCGCTCGGTCAGGCCTGTGTCGCCGCCGCCAAGTCCTTGAACGCGTCATGAAGGCGCTCTGGCCGGGTGGAGAGGGTGTGCGAGCAATCCGCGGCTCAGGCGGAAACCGCCAACTGTGTCGGTTGGGGTGAGGAACGAACCCCAACGCGGCGCTTGTTGGGCTTCGCTCTCGCTCAGCCCAACTACAGCCAGTCGATACCCTGGGTGAGTTCTTTCCAGGACATCGCCCCACCCGCGCGATCGAACCCGTTTGGCAAGGAACAGCACCGGCACGAACTGGTCCGTTTTGGTCCGATCGGATTCGTTTGGCCTGGTCGGACCCGTCGGTGACCGCCGCGCCGCGGCCCGATTCCCCTTATTAAGGGCACCTTACGCCTTGAAGGATGAGGCAGAAGTGAGATTGGTCCGATTGATGCTGCGTGTCGATCAGGCACGAATCTGAAATCGGGTTGAGGACCGCACCATGGAAAACGAATTCGATATCGACTTCAAACTGCTTCCACCCAAGCTTCAGATGCAGCTCTGGGTGTTGGCACTCGATGCCGACACCGGCAAAGTGAATCTCGCCTATCGGTCCGGGGCGTTTCGCACCAGTTGGGCCTACAACTACGGGGGCAATGTCGAAGCGTCTCTGAGCGTCCGCCGTTTCTCCCTGAAAGCTGGCTTCAACCCGGCCAATCGAGACCTGGACATGGGACTGGTCTTTCGCGGTTTCAGGTTCGGGGCATCCGCAAGCGTCACCGGGAGATCGGCCGGTGTCGGTTTCGGCTATGGCGCACGGCTACTTCCCTTTCCCTGGGAACTCTCGGAGACCTTCAACTCGGCGGCAATAGGGCTGCAACGCATGACCAGCGACATTCGATTGGCGCCGAACAACCCGCTCGCCTGGTACAAGCTTCATAGCGACGACGTGACCGCGATCGGCAACGCCCTGCGCGCCGGTCAGCAGATCGCCGAGCAGGGCGCGCAATCCAATCGTTTTGGGGCAGGGCTACGCCTCAATTACAACCCACAAACCAAATTCACCATCTATGGGGGAGCCCAGTGGTTCTTCTGAAGGTTGCGGGCTCGATTGCAGATGGCGTGGGCTCGGCGCACTCCCGGTGCGTGGCCTGGGGTCAGGGTCTCCGGAACTCGTCCTACGGGCCAGCTTCACCTTGGCTCGCGCATTCAGCGCGATCTCGAGCCCGGCGACGCCTGGAAATAGTAGCTGAGCTTATCGGATAGATTCAGATAGTCCTTCAACTCCTGGCTCAGCTCGGATTGGTGCAGGCTCTCGCGAATGCCGATCTCTTCTTCGACCAGGTCCAAGACCACGGCCTCTTCTTTCGGCACCTCCGCCGAATACACCAGGACATTGGGCTTCAGGAGGTCGCCCGAGTTGATCGAGACCACCAGCGCGATCCGCCCGTCGTTCAGCCTGACGACGGTTCCGGGTGGATAGACCCCAAGGTTGGTGATGAAGGTGTTGAGTATCTTGGGGTCATAGTAGTCGCGCTCCTTGGAGTACATCCGCGAGACGGCCTGGTGGGGCGAGAGTCCACGCTCGGCCCCCCACCCATTGCACAGATTGTCGTACCGATTGACCACTGTGATAATGCGCGTCAGCGTCCCAAGGTCGCGATCATCCAGGCCATCGGGATAGCCACTCCCATCCATGTGCTCATGGTGCTTGGCGATGATCTCGACCACAGCCTGCGGCAGGGTCCCGATCCGACGCGCCATCTCCGCCCCATAACGGGCGTGTTGCTCATAGACCTGTCTCTCGGCCCGCGAGAAGGGGGTCTTCTTGTGGAGGATCTGGGTCGGTATCCGCTGGTGCCCCAGGTCGTGAAACAGCCCCCCCAATCCGAGCAGACGCAATTGCGTCCTCTCCAGATCCAGCTTCTGGCCGACCACCAACGCCAGAGCGACCACGTTGACCGCATGAAAATAGCTGTTCTCATCCTGGTGCTTGAGGTTGACCAGCTGGACCGTGGCCTCGTGGTCGCTGGTCAGCTCATCCACCATCTCGACCACGAGGCCATTCGCCTCTTCGGCCGCCTGAACCGGGGCGGCGCGCAGATGCGACATGAGTCTGCGCGCCGCACCCACCGATCGACTATACCGCTTGGCGCATCGATTGAGACGCGACCGCCGCTCCTTCAAGACCTGCATCCGGCACCGCTTCTCCTCCCAGAGTGCCGCCGTGAGATCATCCTTCACCTCCTCATTGATGACGACTCGCGGGGACTCCTCAGGGGTGTCGGCAGGCGGCGGTGGATCATCGCTGCGGTCGGGATCGAACCGAACCTGCTCGATGCCGAGCTCATGCAAGGCGTCCAACTGCTTCTGATTTCGAATCTTGAAGCTATTCGTCAGAAAGGGATGATTCATCCAGGGTAGATCGAGATGGACGAATAGACCGATCCGCAATTGGCTCTTGTCGAGGGTCTTGTCACTCACGCTCTTTCCAACTCGCAGCTGACGTCGGCCGGACATGCCGGCCGTCGGGAGGCGCCAATCCGCTCGGTACTCCCGGCATCGAGAAACCAAGGATAGGACATTCATATCGTCGCCACAAAAGCGCGACCGCACCCGGACCCGAGCCCGGATCTGCAGCCGTTCGACAAGTCCCCTTGATTCTCTGCTTCGCGGCTTGTAGCTTGCATCCGGACAGTCGAATAGAGCCGTCGCTCGCCCTTCGTGCGGACGCCTTGGCGACGCGGGCACGGCATTCTCGAATCACCTGCTGGTCTTGGCCAGGGTGGCCATTCAGCGGGCCTTCCTAGCCGACCCGAGCCGTCCGACGCATCCGAGACCGATCCAAGTGACTGATTACAAGAATACCCTGAACCTCCCCAAGACAGGCTTCGCGATGAAGGCCAACCTGGCCCAGCGCGAGCCCGAGATGCTCGAGCGCTGGGAATCGCTGAACCTCTACGCCCGCATCCGTGCGGCACGCGCCGGGGCCGAGACCTTCATCCTGCATGACGGCCCACCTTACGCCAATGGCCAGATCCACATGGGTCACGCGGTCAACAAGGTGCTCAAGGACGTGATCCTGAAGGCGCGCACGCTCGACGGGATGGACGCCCCCTTCGTGCCGGGATGGGACTGTCACGGCCTGCCGATCGAGCTCCAGGTCGAGAAGAGGAAAGGCAAACCGGGCCACAAGATCAGCGCTGCCGAGTTTCGGGTCGCCTGTCGCCACTATGCTGCCGAGCAGATCGATCACCAGCGTCGTGATTTCAAGCGACTCGCCGTCTTGGGCGACTGGGACCAGCCCTACCTGACCATGGACTTCGGCTTCGAGGCGGAGATCATTCGCTCGCTCGGCCGCATCATCGCCAAAGGTCATCTTCAAAAGGGCGAGAAACCAGTGCACTGGTGTATCGACTGCGGCTCGGCATTGGCAGAGGCGGAGGTGGAATACGCGGACCGGCAGTCGATCGCCATCGATGTCCGCTTCCCGGTCGTCGATCCGGACGCGCTCGTGTCGCGCTGCCACGGCACACCAACGGGTTGCGGCGAGGGGCCGGTCTCGGTCGTCATCTGGACCACGACACCCTGGACCCTACCAGCCAATCAAGCGGTGGCACTGAATCCGGAGCTGGACTATGTGATCGTCGAGGCGGTCTCGGAGCAGGACCAAGAGCGTCTGATCGTCGCCGAGGGACTGCTCAAGGACACCATGGACCGCTGGGGTCTCGAGCACTACCGGGTGGTCGGCTATGGGCGCGGCATCGACTTCGAAGGCGTGCGACTCAGACATCCCATCTATGACCGCGAGGTCCCGGTGATCGTGGGAGAGCATGTCACGCTCGACGCCGGCACCGGCGCCGTTCATACCGCACCCGGACACGGTCTGGAGGACTATCTGGTCGGTCAACGCTATCGGCTGCCGGTCGACAACCCGGTCGGCGGCGATGGACGCTTCCTGCCTGGCACGCCCCTGTTCGAGGGCGAGAACGTCTTCCAGGCCAACGAGCACGTGGTCGCAACGCTCGCGGCCCGGGGCGCTCTGCTGCTCGAGACCCGCTTCACCCACAGCTACCCCCATTGCTGGCGTCACAAGACGCCCATCATCTTCCGTGCGACACCACAGTGGTTCATCAGCATGGACCGGCAGGGTCTGCGCGAGACGGCCTTGCACGAGATCGGCGAGGTCAGATGGATGCCGGATTGGGGTCAGAGCCGGATCGAGGGCATGATCCGGAGCCGCCCAGATTGGTGTATCTCGCGCCAGCGCACCTGGGGCGTTCCTATCACACTCTTCGTCCACAAGGAGACTGGCGAGCTCCATCCGCGCACGCTCGAGCTGATCGAGACGATCGCCCGACGCGTCGAACAGCGTGGGATCGAGGCCTGGTTCGATCTCTACCCGGCGGACCTGCTCGGCGAGGAGGAAGGCGCCCGCTACGAGAAGGTCCATGACACCCTGGACGTCTGGTTCGACTCGGGTGTGACCCATGCCTGCGTGCTGGAGCGGCGCGAGGGGTTGCGCACCCCGGCGGATCTCTATCTGGAAGGCTCCGATCAACATCGGGGCTGGTTTCAGTCATCGCTCATGACCTCGGTCGCCATCCATGGGCGCGCACCCTACCGCCAAGTGCTCACCCATGGCTTCACTGTCGATGCCAAGGGCGAGAAGATGTCGAAGTCGAAGGGCAACGTGGTCAGCCCCCAGACGGTCATGAAGACACTCGGCGCCGATATCATCCGGCTCTGGGTCGCGGCAACCGATTACCGGGGCGAGATCAGCGTCAGCGACGAGATCCTCAAACGGACCGCCGACGCCTACCGGCGTATTCGCAACACCGCGCGCTTCCTGCTAGCGAACCTCAACGGCTTCGATCCGGCCTGCAACCAGGTCGCACCCGAGCGTATGGTCGCGCTCGACCGCTGGGCCGTGGAGCGCACCCGTCGGCTGCAGCTGGACCTCCTCGCCGCCTATCGCGACTATCAGTTCCATCTCATCTGTCAGAAGGTCCAGCAATTCTGTGTCGTCGACATGGGCGGCTTCTACTTGGACGTGATCAAGGACCGTCAGTACACCACCCAGCGCGACAGCCTGCCGCGCCGCTCCTGCCAGACCGCCATGTATCATATCGTCGAGGCGATGAGCCGTTGGTTGGCGCCCATCCTCAGCTTCACCGCCGACGAGGTCTGGCAGCAGATCCCCGGTGATCGGTCACCAACCATCTTCACCGAGACCTGGTACCAGGGACTCTTCTCGCTGGGGTCGAACGACAGCATGGATGCCGGTTTCTGGGACCGCGTGATCGCGGCGCGAACCGCGGTCGGCCCGGCGCTGGAGACCGCTCGCAAGAGCGGGCAGATCGGGTCCTCGCTGGATGCAGAACTGGATCTCTATTGCCCGGACGCACTCCTCGAGCTCCTGAGGCGCCTCGGCAATGAATTGCGCTTCGTGCTCATCGTCTCCGAGGTACGGCTGCATCCGGCCAGCGAACGGCCCGCTGACGCACTCGAGACCGACCTTGCCGGCCTCACCGTCAGGGTCACGGCCTCCGAGCGCGACAAATGTGTGCGGTGCTGGCATCGTCGGTCGGATGTCGGTACCCATCCCGAGCATCCATCGCTCTGCGGGCGCTGTGTCGAGAACGTCGCCGGCGCAGGCGAGCACCGCTGCTACGCCTAGAGGAAGGGAAGACCGTGAGACACTGGCTCTGGCTCTCGCTTCTCGTCCTGGTCCTGGATCAAGCCACGAAGTGGCTGGCCCGAACGAGCCTGCGACCATTCGAACCGGTCGCGCTCGTTCCAAACGTCAATCTCACCCTCATGTTCAACGAGGGCGCGGCCTTCAGTCTCCTCGCGAGCGCGGGCGGCTGGCAGCGCTGGCTGTTCGTGACACTCGCGCTGGTCCTGAGCATCGCCCTCACGGTCTGGCTGCTGAGGCTCGAGCGCGGGGATGGATTCCAGGCCCTGGGACTGGCGCTCCTCATCGGTGGTGCCGTCGGCAATCTGATCGACCGCGTCCTGCTCGGCCATGTGGTAGACTTCATTCAAATCTATCTGCCCGCCATACCCTGGGAACTCTTCAACCCCTGGCCGGCATTCAATATCGCCGACAGCGCCATCAGCGTGGGGGCCGTCATCCTTCTCATCGCGACCCTGGTCGCGGATGCGAACAGAGGTCGCACCCCCTCCGACAAGAGGGCCTGAGACCTCGACTGGATGCCTCGCGCCGAGTAACGCGACGCCTCGGCATCCGGCGCCTCGATCGGCTCGATGAGAGGGTGCTCGGTCCAGCGAGATCCACGTTCGGCCGACCATTCTCGGATAAGATCCTACCCAATTCCCACTTCGTCCCTGAAACGCACCATGAGCACTTCCCAAATGGGTATCGTACTCCTGCAGAAGCTTCGCGACGCGGTCGCGAATCTCCGCGAGGAGTTCGAGGATCGCCTGGTCCGGACCAATGAGCGTCTGGACCAAACCCTCGCCAGCCTCGGGCGCATCGAGAGCGATCTCAATGAGTTGAAGAAGTTCACGCGCCAGATCGCGTTGCACCAAGCGAAGCAGGAGCTCACCTACTCATCTGAGCATGTCGAGCGCCTCGAAAACGAGATCCTGGACCTCCAGCAACGGCTTCAGCGCTACGAACGCGGGGCTGGGCATTGAACCGCGTCCAGAGCGAAATGCCTCGTCACTTCTCCTTGAGAATCAATTGGTCGTTGTCGTCGTCGATGGTAATGAGAAAACGGCCCAGCACGCTCATACCGAGCAGGGACTGACCGCCCAGCCTCGAGTCCTCGATGAAGGCGACCGCGACGTCGGTGATTTGCGTCTCGCCGAGCCAGACCCCGTCCAAGGTGCCCACTCGCGCGGCCACAGGGCCATTGGCCGTCTGCACCCGCTGATTGCGTAGCGAACTGGGCGGGATGCCGAGCGATCCCAGCAGCGAGGATGGAAGCACGACCTGATCCGCGCCGGTGTCGACCAGCAGGGCCTGTTGCACACGCCGCCGATTTGGCCCTTCCAAGGCCAAGGTCACGGTATGAGAGACTCCTTTGCGCTGGGTCGGCAAGATGATCTCGCCCTCCTCGCCGATCTCGACCTGAGCATCCTCTTCCCCATTCGTCTCGACCATGGGCTGGGGCACATAGGCGACCTTCTCGCCGAGGATGATCAGCCGCTCGACACCCCCGTCCGGGGTCTGGACGATGACATGATCGAAGTCCTCCAACAGGGTATGCAGGCGTGCCAGCAATCCATCCCCCTCGGCTCGCGCCCTGGCGCCGGCGGTCTGGGCGATACCACGCACCTCGAATCCATGCTGCGACTTGAGCCTTTCGAGCTCGGCGGCCAGCTCGACCTGAAAGACCTGGGGCCCCTCGCCCACCGCCTGAGCCAACCCCCAGCCAATCAGCACAGGCGCAGTCGTAAACCAGCGGTCGGCACAGCTCATGGGCCAAGCTCCAAATGAACGACGAATGCGAAGTTCACGAATGAGACTAGCAGTGAGGCTGGGCAATCGCCAGCGCCGGCCATGCCCATCTCTCGATCAAAGGCCGCAAAAAAACCAGGAATATAAGGATTCCTTTACGTATCATGGGCGCCCGGCATCCGACGGAACGATTTCGGATCGATAAGGCGATTGCCGGAGCTTCTTATGCCAGATGGCGCCGGATTGGCGTCTGCCTTCAAGGAGCACCAGCAGGCGCATCGCCGGGCGATGTGACGGCTGGCGCGACGCAGAAGGTGGACGTCGAGACGAGCCAGGTGGGATGAGAATCGACAGAAATCGCCTAGGAAGTACGAAGAGGACCCCTATGCTCGCTGCCTTCCGTAACCTGTCCAAGCAAGACCTCGCCGCCGCTCTCTTCGCCATCATGGCCATCTACCTGGCCGGCATCGTGCCCTCCATCGAGATCGCTTGGGTCAGCGGCTTCTTGCTGCTGACGATCTTCTTGTTCGCCTTCGAAGTGGTCAGCGTGGACGTGGCGGCAATCACCGTCATGGTACTGCTCGGACTGACCAGTCTGCTGGCACCCTGGATGGGGTTGGAGACCGGGTTAGTCCCGGTGGAGCGTCTGTTCGACGGCTTTGCCAGTAACGCGGTCATCTCCATCATCGCGGTCATGATCGTCGGTGCCGGCTTAGACAAGACCGGCATCATGTCGCAGGTCGCCGGCTACATCATGCGCATCGGCGGTGCCACCGAGGCGCGGATCATCCCGCTCATCTCGGGCACCGTCGGCGTCATCTCCAGCTTCATGCAGAACGTGGGGGCGGCTGCCCTCTTTCTCCCGGTGGTGAGCCGGATCTCGGCCCGCACCGGACTGCCGATCTCGCGTCTGCTCATGCCGATGGGTTTCTGCGCCATCCTCGGTGGCACCATCACCATGGTGGGCTCTAGCCCCCTGATCCTGCTCAACGATCTCATCCTGACCTCCAACCAATCGCTCCCCGCGGACGTTGCGCCGATGGAGACCTTCCAGCTCTTCGACGTCACCCCGGTCGGCGCCGCGCTGCTGATCGCCGGCATCGCCTACTTCGTGCTGGCAGGGCGTTTCGTGCTACCCGCACGCGGCAGTGACAAGCTCGAGGGCAGTGACGCCAGCCGCTACTTCGCCGAGACCTACGGTCTCAGCGATTTCACCCTCCAAGAGGTCCGCATCCCGGAGGGCAGCCCACTGGTCGGGATCAGCGTCGATGAGCTGGAACGCACCTGGAAGGTCAGGATCGTGGCGGTCGAGAAGGGCGACGGTCTGCGTTTCGGCGCCGACGGCGTGGACCGCACCCTGGGCATCACCGCGGGTACCATGCTCGCCCTCCTCGGAACCGAGGAGTCATTGGCAACGATGGCCGAGGCCAATCGGGTCGAGACCAAGCCCGACCTGGACCTCTTCGCCGAGGCCATGGCCCACACCAAGGCGGGCGTCGCCGAGATCGTCATCCCACCCGGGTCCAACCTGATCGGCAAGACCGCTCGCGACGTCTGGATGCGCAAGATCTACGGACTCTCGCTGCTGGCCATCAACCGTGGCGGCAAGCAGATCACCTACAAGACAGGGGGCGTACGAAACACGCCCTTCATCGCCGGTGATGCCTTGGTCGTCCACACCACCTGGGCCGACCTCAACCGACTCGAGAAGGACCGCAACTTCGTGATCGTGACCACCGAGTACCCGCACGAAGAGTTGCGTCCCAACAAGGTCCCGGCGGCCCTCTTTCTCTTCGTGCTGACGCTGAGCCTGATCCTCTTCACCGACCTCAGGCTCTCGATTGCACTGCTGAGCGGGGCCATCGGAATGGTGCTGCTGGGTGTGCTCTCCATCGAAGAGGCCTATGAGGCCGTCAGCTGGAAGACCGTCTTCCTGCTCGCATCCCTGATCCCACTCGGGCTCGCGGTCGAGGCCACTGGTACCGCGGCCTGGATTGCGCAGCAGACGCTCACGGCGCTCGGCGACGTACCCATCTGGGTGATCCAGGCGGCCCTGGCGGGTCTCGCGACCTTCTTCACGCTGGTGATGTCGAATGTCGGTGCCACCGTGCTGCTGGTCCCGCTGGCCGTCAATATGGCGCTGGGTGCCGGCGCCAACCCCGCGGTCTTCGCCTTGACCGTCGCCATCGCCACCTCCAACTCCTTCCTCATCCCCACCCATCAGGTCAATGCCCTGACCATGGGGCCGGGTGGTTATCGCGTTGCCGATTTCATGCGGGCCGGCGGGATCATGACGATTCTCTTCCTGATCGTCGCGCTGATCATGTTGAATCTGGTGTTCGACACCGCGATGGTCTGAGGCGGAGGTTCGACCGGGGTCTCTGGAGACCACACGAGGCCGCACCAGGCTCGGCGCGGGCCGGCTGGGTCAGATCACTCGGCCCGGTCAGCCAGAGCCAACCCCGCAGACCCGGATGCAAACGGGCGGCGGCCGCGGCGGCCCGTCGCCCGCTGTCCCCGAGCAAGAGCACGGGGAGGGCCATCTGCGCACCAGCGATCGCCGTTCCCACGAGCGCCGCGAGTTCGAAGTCCCCCGCATGACGCACGGCCTCGTAGGGATCCGACACGGGGCTGGTGTCCGGATCCGCGCCTGCATGTGCCGCTTCGAGCTCAATGGCACGGCCGACCGCACCAGAGGACGGACTCACTCGGCTCGCAAGCGGACCCTCGGGTTGTCCCTTGCACCACCTCGGCCAAGCGTCGTTCGGTCTCCTCATCGCCTCGTCCACACAAGCGCGACGACCGACGGCGATCAGGAGGCCGCTGTCAGCCAGCTTCGCGCGCTCGGCCGCATGCCGACCCACGCTCAGGGCGACATCCAACCCATGTTTGTCCAGAGGGACACGATGCCCCCCGGCCCTCGCTGTCGCCGCGCCGGCACCCCTGACGCCATGCCCTGACCCGGTCCGCCCGAGGGTCCCGGGACCGAGGACCTCGATCACGAGATCCGCGCTGGGCGGCAATCCTGCAAGCCCGCTCTCACACAGCGGCGTTTCTCCACAGCCAACCGAGACATCGGCGGCCGTACCTGAGGTCGGCGTCGCGACATCGGGGTCTCCGACGAAGACGATGAAGTGCGCCCGATCGACGCCGCTCATCGCCCAAGCGCCCTGCCGCTCGGCATCGAGGGGCCATCCCCCGGGCAGCACCCCCCGCCCCCCGGGCCGCGAGCCGATCGCGGAACGGGCACGGCTCCGCTTGCAGGCTCGACCGCGCCGGCCCGAGCTTGCATCGGCGGCAGGAACCCTCAGCCACTCGGGTCTCACGGCCGCATCGACCCATCCGAACCGCAACCGCCGTCCAGTCCAAGGCTCAAGCCGCAGACCACGACGACTCGTCCATCATCGAAGGACCCGCACCCTCCCCGGGGCCGACGACGGAGTCCAAGGCCAGCGCCAAGCGCCGCCATGCCGACGCCTCACCCGGCAATCCGAACCGCAGGCTCGCGGGCCGATCGAAGCGACGAACCAAGATCGCGCGACGCGCCAGCGCCGCATGGATTCGATCGGCCTCTGGGGTCAGCACCCATTGAAAGAGCGAGGTTCCACCCGCTGGTCTGAGACCATGACGACGCAGGAGATCGGCGAGTCGATCGGCGGCACGCCACAAGTCCGCACGCGCCGAGGCCTGCCAAACGACATCGGCCAGCGCCTGGCGGGCCACCAGACGCGAAGGGCCAGTCAGGGTCCAGGGTCCGAGACGCGTCCGCATGCGCGCCTGCAATGAGGGCTCCGCCAGCAGGAAGCCGACCCGCACCCCGGCCAGACCGAAGAACTTGCCGAAGGACCGCAAGACGACGAGTCCGGGACGGCCGGCATAGGGGGCCAGGCTCCAGTCCGGCGTGGCGTCGATAAAGGCCTCGTCGACCACCAGCCAGCCGCCGCGCGCGGCCAGACGCGCATGCCAGTCGAGCAGTCTCTCGACCGGCCAGCGATGACCGGTCGGGTTGTTGGGGCTGATGACGACCAGACAGTCGAGCCGGTCCGATCCCTCCTCGAGCCGATGACCCGGATCGTTGTCCGCGAGCTCGACCAGCCGATGGCCGGCAGACCGCCAGGCCTGCGCATGTTCTCGATAGCCGATTCGGGGCACCCCAACGCAACAGGGGGGACGCAACTTGGGTAGCGATTGGATCGCGGCCTGAGACCCAGCCAGCGGCAGCGGTCGTGGGGCACCATAGTATCGAGCCGCCGCCTCTTCCAGACCGTCCTCCTCTTCTGGCAACCGCGCCCAGACGGCGGATGGGACGGCTGGAACCGGCCAGCTGTGGGGATTGATACCAGTGGACAAGTCGAGCCATTCCTCCACAGGAATGCCGTACTGGCGGGCGGCCCGACGCACTCCCCCGCCGTGCTCAAGTCGTCCCACATCTCCCAAGGGGCTCTGTACCGCGGTCAATGGAAGCAAAGAGGAAATCGATCGTGAAGGCGCTCGGCCCGGATCAGGGGATTACTGAAAGATCTCCGACCGGATCGCGCCGGGTTGGCATTCATGGCGTGCGACCGGGAAGGTCGCCAGGCCAGGTGACTGTGCCACTCAATGGGCTTCTCCGCAAGCATCCCAGGTACGGCCCCAGCCATTGGCGGCCCCTTCGAACCCGCCCGCCCCGTTCAGGACGCTACGCACCGCTCGCTGGTCTCATCGGCAATGGCCAACCAGTCGGTCGACCCGACAGGCCGGCCGGACACCAATCACGGATGGGGCGTCCCGGACTTGGCGAGCGTTCCAGCACAGGTTATCTTGGGTGATTGCCTTTGAACCTGAAATGGACCCAGCAGTCGAGACATAGGCCCAATCATGCCCCCTTTGCAAGCATCGCTCCTCGGGACGCTCGCCCTCTTCGCCCCGGTCGCCGCCTTTGCGGCGACGCCAACCGACCAGCCCGACCTGACGACCCACCCGGTCGGCTATATCGCCCTCATCGTCTTCGGACTGGCCTACCTCGTCGTCATGGCCGAGGAATTCGTGCATTTGCGGAAATCCAAGCCGGTGATCGTGGCGGCTGGAATCATCTGGGCCTTGATCGCCTATGTCTATACGCAAATGGGCCATCCGCATCTCGCCGAGGAGGCGGTTCGTCATAACCTGCTCGAGTATACGGAACTCATGCTCTTCCTCTTGGTGGCGATGACCTATATCAACGCCTTGCAGGAGCGGCAGGTCTTCGATGCCTTGCGTGCCTGGCTCATTCGTCGCGGTTTCGATTTCCGCACGCTCTTCTGGATGACCGGGGCGCTCGCCTTCGTCATCTCCCCGATCGCAGACAATCTGACCACGGCCCTCTTGATGTGCGCCGTGGTCATGGCGGTCGGCGGCGACAACAAAGGCTTCGTCGCCCTGGGCTGTATCAACATCGTCGTCGCGGCGAATGCCGGCGGCGCCTTCAGTCCCTTCGGAGACATCACGACCCTCATGGTCTGGCAGGAGGGGATCGTCGACTTCTTCACCTTCTTCAAGCTGTTCGTGCCGTCCGTGGTCAACTATGTCGTCCCGGCGCTCATCATGTCGCTCGCCATCCCGCAACTCAAACCGGAGGTGGCGGTCGAGGATGTGCACATGAAGCGGGGCGCGCGGCGCATCATGGTCTTGTTCCTCCTGACCATCGCCACGGCCGTGAGCTTCCATAACTTCCTGCATCTCCCACCGGTGATCGGCATGCTGACCGGACTCGGATACCTTCAGTTCTTCGGGTTCTACCTGCGCATGACCCAGCAGGATTGGCAGCGACGCAACGAGGATCGGGCGACACTCGTCGGCGACATGACCCCCTTCGATATCTTCAACAAGGTGGCACGGGCCGAATGGGACACCCTGCTGTTCTTCTACGGTGTCGTGCTCTGTGTCGGCGGGCTTGGACAGATCGGCTATCTCGCGATGACCTCGGATCTCATGTACAACCAATGGGGCCCGACGGCCGCCAATGTGTCGGTCGGGGTCCTGTCGGCCATCGTCGACAACATCCCGGTCATGTTTGCGGTCCTGACCATGAACCCGCAAATGGGCGAGACCCAATGGCTCCTGGTCACGCTCACCGCAGGCGTCGGCGGCTCGCTGCTGTCCATCGGGTCGGCGGCCGGCGTCGCCCTCATGGGGCAGGCCCGTGGAATCTATACCTTTTTCGCCCATCTCAGATGGACGCCAGTGATCGCACTGGGCTATGTGGCGAGCATCCTGGTCCATCTGTGGATCAATGGATGAGGTTGGGGCCGCGTCCGCCCGCACGGTGCGAACTCCGACCGCATGATCAACGGGCGCCGGATACTGCGCAAGCACCGACTGAGCCTGCTGGCTGCCCTCCTCCTCACGGGCGTTTGGGCGATCGAGCGTTGGGGACTTGGCAGCATTCCGGCGCCCTGGTCGCTCATGGGAACGGCAAAGGACTGCCGGCTAGATACCCTATTGGACGGTGACTCGCTGCGTCTGGTCTGCGGAGACGAGCCGCTGGAGGTACGGCTTCACTGCATCGACGCGCCCGAGCGGGACCAAGGCCCCTGGGGCCGGCGCTCGCGCGCAGCACTGCGCGCCATGGTCACGCACCGATTGGAACTCATCCCGATCGAGCGAGACAGGTTCGGTCGTACGGTCGGCCAGGTCTATACGAGGGGGCCGGAGCGACGGCTGCTGAACCTGGAGCAAGTCAAGCGCGGCAATGCCGCCGTCTACGACCGCTACTGCAAGGATCCGCGCTTCCTGCGTGCCGAGCGCGAGGCACGCGAGGCGGGACTGGGGATCTGGAGCCGCCCAGGCGATCACCAGACACCCTGGGCCTTTCGGCTTCGGCAACAGCCGGGGAGTCGATAGCTCAACGCAGGGCACCTCAGGCGGGCCGCTCGAACAGATAGTGCGAGACGAACCATTCCTGCCCTTTGCGATAACCGAACAACTCGGCGCAGGCCATGAAGAACAACCGCCATCGCATCCACCAAGTCGCGACCCCAGCGGCCCCGTAGGTCTCTTCCAGGATCGGCCAGATCCGCTCGCGGGCGGCGTCCATTCGCGCCAACCAGGCGTTCAGTGTCCGCTCGTAGTGACGGCCGTCCCAACGCCAATGGGTAAGGAGCCTCAGGTCCCCCTGAAAGTGCAGGGGCAGATCGTCGCTCGGCATGATGCCACCGGCGAAGAAGTAGTGGCTCATCCAGTCGCTCGGGCCCTGATCCTCATAGGGATAGGGGTGTTCGCGATGCACGAAGATGTGCATAAAGAAACGTCCACCGGGTCGCAGCCAGTCGGCGACCCGCGCGAACAGCGCCCGATGATTGCGCATGTGCTCGAACATCTCTAGGGAGACGATGCGGTCGTACTGAGCTTCGGCCTGGAAGTCGTTCATGTCGGCCGTGATCACGTCCAGGTTACTCAGACCACGTCGATCCCGCTCCGATTCGATGAATCGGCGCTGACCATGCGAATTGGAAACTCCGGTGATCCGGCAGTTCGGGAAGCGCTCGGCCAAATAGAGACTCAAGGCACCCCAGCCGCACCCCAGTTCCAAGACCCGCTGTCCGTCCTGAATCTCGGCCCGTTCCGCGGTGATCCGGAGCGCGACCTCTTCGGCGGCCTCCAGGGTCTCGACCCCCTCCGGCCAGAAGCAGCTGCTGTACTTGCGGTAGGGGCCGAGAACGACATCGAAGAAGGCGGCCGGAAGCTCGTAGTGCTGTTCATTGGCTCGGTGCGGCAACTCGGCAATCGGCGAGGCATCCATCATGGCGATGAAATCGCGCTTATGGCGCATCGCCGCCTCACAGTCCTCTATCGGCAGTGTCGCCAAGCGTTGACGCAGCAGCGTGCGGATACCACTTCGCGTCACCGCATCCGGCACCTTCCCCTGTTCGACCCAGCGGATCGCGGTCTCCGTTGCCTTCATCATCCTCGGCTCCTCGTTCTGTTGATCTTCAGGCGATGAGAGGGAGGTATTGGCAAGCGGCCACATTTCAAACCGAGGCCGGCTCGGAGACTCTGCCGCGCGGCTCGGCACATTCACCAGACAGTCCGCTCGAGCGGCTCGATGGACCGGCCATTCCGACCCTTCCATCCGGCTCGATTGACGGTGATCGAGCGGCCAGTCATTGGCGTAGGACCTGGCCGGTCAGGCCATCGCGGATCATGGAGGGACGCCGTGCACCAGCGCAGCTCCCGGCCAAGATGTAGTCGGGAGGAGGAGTCAAGGCGAGGCGCACCTGGAGGGCCGTGCGCGCCGGCGGCCGGTCGGATCGATTGGCACTGGTGGAAACGATGGCACCACCATAGGCGCGGCAGAGCCCAGCGGCGAGCGGGTGGGCCGTGACCCGCACGGCGAGCGTGTCGAAACGACCCCTGAGCCACTCCGGGGTTCGAGGTCGTGCCGGCAGCAGCCAGGTATGTGGACCCGGCCAGCTCGCCCGAATCTCAGTCATGCGCTGCGCAGACAGGTCCTCCACCCAAGGCGCCAACTGCGCCGGATCCGCCGCGATCAGGATCAAACCCTTGGAGACGTCCCTGTGCTTCATCCTGAGAATGCGTTCCACCGCGATGGAGTCCCGCGGATCGCATCCCAATCCAAAGACCGCCTCGGTCGGATAGGCCACCACAGCGCCGCACCCTATGAAATGAGCGGCCAAACGCACTCGATGGGAAGAAAAGCTCGACATCGCAAGTCACCATTCTGCAAGAGTGGGATCCGAGTCACGGAAATCGGCGACCAGCCGCACTCGCTTCGGGCCGCGCGCCAGGGGCGATCTGGATTTGCACCCCACGCTCACCTATAGTGAGGACCCATCCCGATGCCCGATACCACCGTGAATACGCCAACCGCTCCCAAGCGCCAACTGGACGAGTGGGCCGAGCTGATCCGCCGACAAGAGATGCCGATCTTCGATCAGACGGTGCGGCAGGTCATCAGCATATCGCATGACGACTCAGCGCCCATCTCTGCCCTCGCTCGGGTGGTACTGCAGGACGCATCGCTCACCGCCCGCGCCCTCAAGCTGGCCAACTCCATCTATTACAATCCGCTCGGATCCGAGATCAGTACCATCACCCGCGCCATCGTCGTGTTGGGCTTCAACGCGGTGCGCAACATGTGCTTGGCGCTCACCTTGGTGGATGCACTCGTCACAGGGGCGGCCAAAGAGCGTCTCGGCCGCGAGCTGGCCCGCACCATTCACGCCGCAACCCAGGCGCGTGCGCTCGCCAGCGCGCGCGATGATAAGTCCCCCGAAGAGATCTTCATTGCCACCCTACTCTCGCGCATCGGCGAGCTGGCCTTCTGGTGCTTCAGCGGCGAGACCGGGGATCGACTGGAGCAGCTCTCGAAGCAACCCGACATGACTCCCGAACAGGCGCAAGAGACGCTGCTGGGCTTTCGGCTGAACCAACTGAGCCGGCGGCTGATCCGGGAATGGCGCCTAACCGAATTGCTCCAAGAGGCGCTCGCCCATCCTTCGCAAAAGGACGAGCGGATTCAGACCCTCCTACTGGGCCAGCAGATCGCCCAATGCGCCGAAGCGCAAGGCTGGCGCTCGGAGGCGATGAACCAACTGACGCGCGAGGCCGCCAAGCTCACCCGGCTCCCACTGGACGAGACCCGCACCCAACTGTATCAAGCCGCGCGGGCAGCCACCGCCATCGCCACCGATCTGGGTGCACGCTTCGCCGCAGTCCTCATCCCTCAGCCCAACCTGCACAGCGGCGGCGAGGGTGAGCGTGACATGCCTCGGACACTGCGACGGGCAGCACTCGACACCAGTGCCACGCCCACCCATCCGCTACCCGATAGCATGCTGCAGATCAAGATCCTGCGCGAGCTGGAGTCCATCTTCGAAGAGACGCGTCTCGAGGAGGGGAAGTGCGACTTCAATGGAATCATGGAGTTGGTCCTGGAAGGCATCTATCGCGGCGTGGGCATGGACCGAGTCCTCTTCGCCCTGATCACACCCGACAAGCAAAGCGTCAAGGCCAAGTACGCCCTCGGCGAGGATCACGCTCAACTCACTCGGGCCTTCAGTTTCGGCCGCGACGCGCGCGAACCCGGCGTCCTGTTCGAGACCATGGAGAGCAAGCTCCCGCGCTGGGTCAGCGCCCAGGACTGTGAAAGGCTCTCGGATCACATCCCAGGTGACCTCGTCCAGATCATGGGACGGACACCTTTCCTGCTCGCCCCCACCGTCGTCAATCATCAATGCATCGGCATCTTCTACGCCGATCGCGGTCTCAGCCAGCGCCCACTGGATGCCGACATCTTTGCGGATTTCAAGCACTTCGTCCAACAGGCCAACATGGGGTTGACCATGGCGGCCTCGCGTCATCGCTGATTGGGTTCTCGGGTCAAGGATACAAGCCACATCGAGGAAGCGCTTGGGATCGGGCTCTGAACAGCAGGCCTTATGCATCGCGGACCCTCCATGCTGGCCGACCTCGTGCAAGTTGCAAGAGCCAGCGTCGGCGACCATTGCGGCCGAGCAGGATGTTCGTTTCGGAACGAAGTCGGCGGTCGTGTCGCAAGCGTGACATCGGTGGCTGGTAGCGCTCCCGAGATAGCGACTCCTTTCACCGCTTGGCCGGACCCTTGATTCGGTTGTCGACGTACTCCCGCTGGCCTGGATATTGCGTTTCGGCGTTGAGAAATGCACCCCACCACTTCCCCGACCCCTGGAGCCCGGCCATGTGGGACTATTCCGAAACCGTCAAAGAGCACTTCTTCAACCCGCGTAACGCCGGGGCGGTGGCCAATGCCAATGCCATCGGCGAGATTGGCTCGCTGTCGTGCGGCGACGCCTTGCGCCTGACGCTGCGGGTCGACCCGATGACCGAGCGGATCGAGCAGGCCGGCTTTCAGACCTTCGGCTGCGGCTCGGCGATCGCCTCCAGCTCGGCGCTGACCGAGATCATCAAGGGCATGACCCTGGACGAGGCCCTCGCGGTCAGCAATCAGGACATCGCCGACTATCTGGACGGCCTGCCCCCGGAGAAGATGCACTGCTCGGTCATGGGTCGCGAGGCCTTGCAGGCGGCGGTGGCGAACTACCGCGGGGAGAGCTGGAAGGAGGATCATGAAGAAGGGGCACTGGTCTGCAAGTGCTTCGCGGTCGATGCGGTGTTGATCGAAGACACCATTCGCGCCAACGGTCTGGACTCAGTCACCGCCGTCACCAATTACACCAAGGCCGGCGGCGGTTGCTCCGCCTGTCAGGAGGGCATCGAAGAGATCCTGACCCAAGTCCTGGCCGAGCAGGGCAAGACCTTCGATCCGACCGCGCCGTCCGCGACAACGGCCGGCAAGCCGCCGATCGACCGAAAGGGCCTGACCAACCTGCAGCGTATCCGCCGGATCGAGACTGCGATCGACGCGATCCGGCCAAACCTGCAGCGCGACCAAGGGGATGTCGAATTGGTCGACGTCGACGGCCGCGATATCTACGTCGAAATGACCGGTGCCTGCTCCGGCTGCCAGATGGCCGCGACCACGCTCGACGGTATCCAGCAACGCATCGTCGAGGAGCTTGGCGAGTTCGTGCGCGTCCTGCCGATCGAGCTGATGCGCAAGTCAGCCTGAGCCGCCGCAGAGCAGCGCCCCGCGGACCACCCGCCGCACAGCCCATGGATGGCAGTGTTCACAGCTCCGGCGGCCCTGCCCCGGATCGGACCCTCTCTTCCTTCGCCTGACCTTCGGAGCCGTCGCGATGACCCAGACCGATTCTCAACCCGGAATCTATCTTGACAACAATGCCACGACTCGGGTCGATCCCGCCGTGGTCGAGGCGATGCTGCCCTTCTTCACCGAGCAGTTCGGCAATCCGTCGTCGTTGCATCGCTTCGGCGACCGCGTGGGCCGCGCGCTCAAGACCGCACGCGGTCAGGTTCGGACACTGCTCGGCGCCGAGCTGGACTCGGAGATCATATTCACCTCGTGCGGCACCGAGTCGAACTCGACCGCCGTCCTCTCCGCACTCAAGACGCAGCCTGGACGGCGCGAGATCATCACCACGGCCGTCGAGCATCCGGCGATACGCTCGCTGTGCGAGCACCTGGAGAAGGAGGGCTACAAGGTCCACTACCTGGGCGTCGACGCCAAGGGACGGCTGGATATGCAACAGTACATGGATCTCCTCTCGCATCGGGTCGCGCTCGTCTCGGTGATGTGGGCCAACAACGAGACCGGTACGCTCTTTCCGGTCGAGGAGATGGCCGAGCTGGCGCGATCGGCTGGCGTCACGTTCCACACCGACGCGGTCCAAGCCGTCGGCAAGGTGCCGATCGACCTGAAAGAGACGAGCATCGACATGCTGTCCCTGTCGGGCCACAAGCTGCATGCACCGAAGGGCATCGGCGTGCTCTATCTCCGTCGCGGCACCCGTTTCCGGCCGCTGCTACGCGGCGGCCATCAGGAGCGCGGGCGCCGTGCCGGCACCGAGAACAGCGCCTCGATCGTCGCCCTCGGCGTCGCCTCCGAGCTGGCCTCGGCGCACATGGTGGACGAGAAGACGCGGGTCCGGGCGCTGCGCGATCGGCTGGAGCAGGGCATCCTCGCGGCGGTGCCGAACTGCTTCGTGACCGGCGACCCCGGTAACCGGCTACCCAATACCGCCAACATCGCATTCGAGTACATCGAGGGCGAGGCGATCCTGCTCTTGCTGAACAGGCTCGGCATCGCTGCCTCCAGCGGCTCGGCCTGCACCTCGGGCTCGCTGGAGCCGAGCCACGTGATGCGGGCGATGGGAATACCCTTCACGGCGGCGCACGGGACCGTTCGGTTCTCGCTGTCGCGTGAAACCACGGCCGAGGAGATCGATCGGGTCGTCGCGGCCGTCCCGCCCGTCGTTGCGCAACTACGCCGGCTCTCGCCCTACTGGAGCGACGACGGACCGGTCACCGAGCCCGAGCGGGCATTCCAGCCCGCCTACGCCTGATCGTCAGCCTTGAAAGACCTGCTGGATTTCGCCGGCGAGGAGATGTACTTCGACCGGCCGCCTCCGGACCAGGTCGATGCCCTGATCGCCGAGGCTGCCGAGGTCTTCGGCAGCGATGAGGCAGAGCTGAAGCTGCTTCGCGTCTACTTGCTGGCCCCGGAACATCTATCGGTGCTCGTCGCGCTGTATCGCTTCTACTACTACCGCCGTCGCCTGGCGGAGGCCCTAACCGTGGCGGACCGGGTGCTCGCGGTCGCGGCGGCGGAGCTGGGGCTGGACCCGGGGCGATACCCCGGTTGGTCCGACTGGGACCAGGAGGGCATCGCCGCGGCCCTCGCTCGCTCGGCGCCGCTGACCCGGTTCCTGCTGCTCGCGCTCAAGGGGGCCGGATACCTGCTGCTGCGCCTCGATCGGCCGGCCGAGGCCCTGGTGCGCCTGGAGAAGGCGGCCGATTCATGAAGTTCCCAAAGGTCCCGGAGGTGCTCGAGGAGGCCGAGGCCCGCGGCGTCGGGGTCGTCGCCATGAAGACCCTGGCGGGTGCTCGTGCGATGGACATGGACCCCAAGGGTGGAGTATTCGAGCACGCGGCCTTCAAGTGGGTGCTGGAGCACCCGGAGGTCGCGGGTCTAGTCGTCACCATGAAGCGTGTCCGGGACATCGACCTCTACCTGCAGGCCTCAGGACAGACCATGACCTCCGCAGACCGGCGTATCCTCGACCGCTACGCGGCCCTACACGGCAGCGACTATTGCCGGACCGGATGCAGCGACTGCGAGACTGCCTGCCCCGCGGGCGTGCCCATCGCCTCCACACTGCGCTACCAGATGTACTTCGAGCAGTACGGCGAGGAGAAGCGGGCCATGCAGTCCTACGCGGGCCTTCCGCAGGACGCAACCGCCTGCCTGGGCTGCGGGATCGAATCCTGCGTCGGAGCCTGTCCCAACGGATTACCGGTCTCGCTCAAGCTGCGCGCCGCCCACGACGCCCTGTCCTTTGCTGGCTACGCCTGACCGATGACCGGCAGGATCGTCATGGCCGAACCACTCCCCGAATCGCCGACCTCACCCTTCGCCGTCCGTCTGGGCTTGATGGTCCTGCTGCCCATTCTCGCGGCGGCCATCTATCTCGACGGTCAGCGTTATGATCCGGACCTGGTGGAGTTTGCGCCGCGCGGTAACGCGGCCGGACCGGACGCCTCCTTGCTCGGGGAAAGCATCGCGGGGATGCCTCGCGCGGGCCAGGTTCGCGGCTACGACGAGGAGACTCTGTACGAGTACATCAACGGCCATGCCGAGTACTTCATCGGTGCCGGCTTCCGGGGCCTGTTGGTGGGCGAGTACGGGGATACGGGTGATGGCCAGCCGGCCCTGGTGGTGAACCTGCACGACATGGGCAAACCCCTGAACGCCTTCGGCGTCCTCGTGGACGAGGCCGGCGACCAGCAATCGGTTGAGGTGGGCGCGATGGGCTTCCGTAGCCTTCGGGGCCTGAGCTTCATCCTCGGTCCCTACTATGTACAGATGAGCCTGTTCGGGGACGGCCTGTCCGCGGAGACCGCCGGCGCCGACCTGGCGCGGGGATTGGCCGAAACAGTCGACGGACAGGACCTCGCCTTCCGTTTTCCGGACCTGGGGACGGTCACTGGAACCCGGTTCGTCAAGGAATCTTGAACCTGTCCACCGGAAAGCCGACGATTCTTCCGTCGGTGAGTTCGAGGAAGATCAACCAGTCTCATCCACAATGACAAACTTCTCAACCGGGACTATTGTCTCCATAATTGGAAATTCCTGCGATATATTCGTCGATACTGTGATCCTTAATCGAATCTAAGCCCTTTTCTCCGATGTCTGCAATTACACCTTTGACGGTATCCATGAAACGATACCACCAGCCAATGTCTGTGCTCAGCATGCCATCCTCGGAAATATAGACAAACGATCCGACATGGCTGTAACCCATGAGGCGCGCGGGAACGCGAGTTACAATGTCTGCGTTATTTTGGTATCTAAAAACTTTGCCTTTCGCTTCTAAGTTAAAGTTCCGAGCAAAATCCCTGTCTCCTACACGCGGGCTGCCAAAAGTGTATGCACCATAAAACGTTTCATCCGCGTCTATTAACGTTGCTACTGCGAGTGTCGCCAAAGCACCGCCAAGGCTATGCCCTGTCAGCCACAAAGGCCTATCAGGGAGCCCACTTGACGTTCTACGAAAGGAGCGAATAGCCATTTTCATTTGAGGCCAGATATCCATTAGAGCCTTAAAAAACCCGGTATGTACATCACCTAGTGGGCCAGATTGGGACACGGCATTCAAATTATCCAACCAGTCGGCAATTTCATCCGTTCCACGAAAGGCTGCCACAACGAAGTCCTCGTGCTTTATGACAATACCTTCGGAACTCTTGGCATCGAAGCCTTGCACTTCGGAAAATTTCTTATCGATTCCGTATAGCTCGGTTTTAATAGCCTCAACGTCCGGCGAACCATCTGCTCGCTTGCGGTAGGCGAGCTTAGAAAATTTGGCCATCCAATACGCGTTCACCGGCGCATAACGTGACGTTAAAGGCTTGAGCTGCATTTGGTCTGTTAGTTTAGTCATTACGACCCTCCCAGAACTGAGTTCTTCGGCTAATGTTCAGTGCACTTTTATGCGGGCTAGCTAGTCGCTGCGGTTCCCGCGGCTAGCCGGCCCGAGAGCCGCGGTTGCTCTGTCATTCTTTTTTCGCTGAAGCTCTAGATTATATAAAAATCGCAGATCTTTAATGAATAGAGTATAATGATGGTGTTGACTCGCGACCACCGTCAAGGTTCAGCTGACCGCCCAAAGCGCGGCCGCGCTTTGGGCGGTCAGCTGTAATCCGCTTGTTGGCGCATTTAATGAGCCGCACCTTTTTTCCCCTATGCGATATCCCGGTACCAACGGAACCGGTTATTGGGAATATTCGGCACGTCGACCTCATTGCTGAGAACAACCCAGCTTGGAGCGCTACCTCTCGGCACCATCGAGCGCGGGCTGTAATAGTGGCGCACAGTTGTCATTCCGCTCCAAGGATTGGCAATTACGCCCGAGAGGAGATGGCGGGCTATATCGAGCACTTCATTCCAGCGGGGACGACCATCCATCCGATTGCTGACAGTCTGTACGCTCCCGGATCCCAAAGCAACTCGCTCTGGATTGTTCAAGCTGTTGAAATGCGAAAACTGGAACCTATCGAGTACCGTATCCAGGATCGTGGACTTACCGCGATATCCAGTTTGGGCTCGATTGAGGATCACGCCGCCAACACGTATCATTTCCTCACGCCTAACCGATGCACTCGGATTGTCGCGAGCTTCAGTCCAAATTCCCAAGGCGAGAGCCATCGTCTCCATATTCGTGCCCGCGCCTCCTGACTCTCCAGAAGCAGGAGACTCTCGCCCACCTGCCGGAGGAATTTTGATCATGTCACCAACGTGAATCAGATTCGGATTGGTTATGTTCGGATTTGCGCTGAGCACCCTCTCAACGGTAACTCCGTGTCTGGTTGCTATCCTGGAGAGTGTATCACCAGGTACGATAGTATAGGTGACACTGGACTCTCCCGATGTAGCTACACTTGTGCCTGACCCTGCCGTATCCGTTGTGTTTGACCCTCCCGCACCCGAACCAGGCACTTTGATGATGTCTCCAACTTGAATTTGGTCCGGATTAATGATGCCGGGATTTTCGTTAAGCAAGTTCTGTAACGTAACTCCTTGTTTGCTTGCGATGCCGGAGAGTGTGTCACCAGGTACAACAGTGTAACTTGCGCCGGAGCCTTCTGAGGCTACAGCAATAGCAGTTGCTTGGTTGTACACAACAGTCAAAGGGACGTGGAGTTGAACCCCTCTCAAGCTATCCAGCAACGGTCGAATTCTGTTGTTAAAGTCGCTGGTTTTGACGACTATACAACCAGCAGAGCCTGGCGAAGTTGCAACGTTGGAATCTCGGTGGAGTCCGAATTCACTTCGTCCAGTGTCTGGATCCGGATCCGGGGTGATGTGATAAAAGATGCCTTCGATACCGCGAGTCGACGAGTAGTAACCACTGGTGGAAATCCTCCAGTCATTGTCTGGGGGAATGCATCCTCTACCCCTGACAGTGTGAGCTCCAGGGTACTGGAATCCGGGTTGACCAGAAGTGGCCCGAACTCTTAGAATCTCTTGATTGCCCCGATTAAATGTTAAGTAGCCATAGATAAGGGTGCTGGAGTTGTCTTGTTGAAGCGAGAATGCAGCCGCTAGATCTTGCCCCTGCAGCTCAACATCCCAGTGAGGCAAGAAAATCCACCAAGAGCCCGCTTCAGACGCGAGTTCAACGTGAGAATGGAGGCCATCGGATTCAAGTACCTCATTCACGATGTATATCGTTCCTTCGAGAACAGGCTTTTTCTGATCGTCGGGGAGATCCTCGCCTTGTACGGGCTGTTTCTTGAGAAGTGTGGGCAGGTTGGCTCTGTATTCCATTTGTTTCACCTATTGAAGTGGTTGACGAATGCGCCTGGAGCTTCCAGAAGAGAAGGCTGGCGTTTTTCACCTCCCCCCCCGCGCAGTACCAAGACTGAAGCAATAGCGGAGGCCAAATATGGCCTCCGGCTCTGTTGCAGATGGTGTGAAGCTTATTCACTCCCTCTGCTTTTTTTGCACCGCATAGGCATCGCGTAACTGGCGTCTTTAAACACAGCAACCTTGTCTCTGGTATCAAGTGCGATGAAGATGTCTGATTTCGACTCCGGTGATGTTGAGAAAACAAGGTCATTACCAACAACGATCACAAAGTCTCGCTCGTTTATAACCGTGCCTTCTCCCTCCCAGACTCCGGAGTACATCCCCACAGACATTTTTCCAGTGTCATCGAAGTACGCATCCAGAGGCGTAAACTCGTCCGGAGCGGATATTTCACATGTGTCTGTGGTGCAAGATATTTCGGCGTCATAATTCCTGCAGTTCCATTCGGCAGCTGGAGCAAAAGAAACCTGTAACAATAAGGCCGGGGCAATAAATACTCTCATGATATATTCCTTGATGGGTTGGTTGTTGACACATGCTGGATCGAAAGTCGAGGGTCATGTCTTGCGTTTTGCGCATCCATTGCCGCGGCTGGCAGCGTCTTTGCTTGTTGCCGCCAACGACAAAGCTTCAGCCGCGCGAGGTACGAGCGTCGGCTGGGGCGCCTTGTTGGGCGGGAACTTTTTCGACTATAGGTTTCCGTGCCGGAAAGGTAACTAGCTTTTTTCCCGGAACATTTTGTCTGTGCAGAATATCCTGAAAAATAGCATCTGCATCATGGCCAAATTGCTCGGCGTATTCTTCCCTTAGGGCACGCGTCTCAGCAACAATGGGGTCTTGCCACATACTTCAGGCCTCCGTCGATTCATCTGATGTACAAATTTCGAGCGCCGGGTCCCCCACTATTCAACTGTAGCAGTTTGGTTGGCCATTGCTCGAAGATCATTCGTCGGTCGCGCCGTCAAATAGCTGATCACCGATGTTTCGACGTAAACCTTGGGCTTCACTACGTCACCTTTTGTTACCGCCCAACTATTAAGCATTTATCCATCGGGCGCATGGCAGTAAGCACGGTCTCGCGGTGACATTCGAGCGCCCGATGGATAAATGCCTGTTGGACGAATCCGACCCTGACACGACCTCGCCGGTCGCGACGGCGCGGGCACACCTTTATATAGAGAGAAAAATTGTATCGGTTGGCCGCGGAGGGCGCTGGTGCACCAGTGTCGGCAGATCGCGGGGGCGGAACGTCACAGAGGCAGAAACCAGGCATCGAAGGGGCTCCGAGGGTACTGCGAAGACGTGTATTGAGGAGTATGTTAGTCCAATTCCGCGGCGCGAGGCGAGCGCCAGCGTAAACTCCCTGTCGGGCCTAAGAAAGGAGGCCTGAGAAAGGAGGCGGAAGCAGCATCGACGCGGACGAGCGAGCGTTATCCTCCCTCGCGGCGCTTCGGAGCCAGCGCGGGCACGCACACGCAACCGTCCGGTGCGGCAGCTCGGACAGGGATGGCCGTCAAAGGTCCGCGTGGGCGCTTCGTGCCTCTCGCTCGCTGGACGGGCCGTGGGCGCGACGATGGCGGCGCGGATCTCCGGCAAGCGCCGGGCGCGGCAACGATTGGCCAGGAAGCCGACGTGCCTCACGCGCATGAAGCCTTTGGGTAGGACATGCAGCAGGAAGCGCCGCCGCAGCTCTTCGCCGGAGAGGGTCATGACCTTGCGGCGATCGCCGCTTCTTAGGTTGACGGCTCCCCCACCAATCCACTATCGCTGGGGCGACATGGACCTGACGGTCGTCTTCTACCAAGAGACGGACCCGCCGACGGTCGTGCTCACCCCAACGTCAGCTTCCGGGGGCATCATGGCGAGGCCAGCCTGACCTGGCTCGACGACGCAACGAGGTGCCAGGCGCGGTTACCGTGGAACAGCACCCCAGCCGCTCGATTTGGTGGGAGCGGCGCCTCGCCGCGACGAGCCTGCAAACTGCTGCGGCTCTTGTTCCATGCTCCGG
>JANQGF010000310.1 GCA_028277465.1 Chromatiaceae bacterium | reverse complement strand
AAGAGCGCGCGATCGCGGCGGGGCGCCGCTCCCACGTGATGCTGCCGCATGATGCGCGATGCCGACTCAACGGATCGGGCGAACCGGTGATCGAGGCCTAGGATTCCGATCTCATCCCACGACGGTAGATGCGCAGCTTGTCACCGGGTTGCAGCCGATTGTCGGCGACCCGATTCCAGCGCCGGATATCGGCGACGGTGACGCCATAACGGCGGGCGATCGCCGCAATCGAATCGCCCTTTCGAACACGGTAAGTAACGAGCTCAGGTGCCTGCTTCGTGGGGATGCGTAGTGTCTGTCCAGGCAGCAGGGGGTCGTGGGAGGTCAGGCCGTTCCAGGCCGCCAGGGTCTTGAGGTCGATTCCATGCCGCAGTGCGAGCGAGGCCAGGCTCTCGCCATTCTTGACGACATGAACCTTGCCGTCTCGCATCTCCTCATCCATCGACGCGCGGTGTCGCTGACGGATACGGACGGCGATCTTGGATGGGTCGGTCGTGCTGCGAAGCCGGAGGCCCGGGTGGGGGGATTCCGTGACCAGTCTCGCGGTCGCCAGGATCTTGGGTACGTACTGCTTGGTCTCCTCGGGCAGGTTCAGCGACCAGAAGTCAGTCGGTTCACCCTTGCGGCGATTGGCGGCCTGGGCCGACTCGACGCGCCCCGGACCACAGTTGTAGGCCGCCATGGCCAGCTCCCAGTCGCCGTTGAAGCGTCGATTGAGCTGCTCCAGATAGTCCAGTGCAGCACGGGTGGAGGCGAAGACGTCTCGGCGCTCGTCCCTGCTGCCGTCCAGACGCAGGCCCATCTCGCGCGCCGTGTAGGGCATGAACTGCCAGATGCCTGCGGCGGACTTGGGGGAGGTCGCGGCCGGGTTGTAGCGGCTCTCGACATGCGGAAGCAAGGCCAGCTCGGTGGGAAAACCGCGGCGCTCGATCTCTGCGAGGATGACGGGGAGATAGGGTCTGGCCTGTCTCGCCATGCGGTCGAAATAGCTGGGGTCGCGCTGGATGCGCTCCAGTGTCCGGTCGATCCGGGCGTCTGCATGCAGGTTCAAGCGCATGCCAGAGCGCACGCGATTCCAGACATCGCCACCGCGAGGTTGGCGGCCATTGGCGGTGCGACCAAGGATGACGACGTCCCTCGCCGGTCTCACATAGCCGTACTCGCGCGCTGAGACGACGCCTGCGTAGTAACCCTCGTCGTCACTTGCGGAGCCTACAGGGGTCTTGGTCGCGCAACCGGCCAAGAAGGCGACAGCGAGGACGGCCAGCCCGCAGGCTGCCCGCCCCAAGCGGGTGACATCAGGCATGGAAACCCCAGTCGGATTCTTAACTTGCTGTTTGAGCGAACGATTTATGATGTTGCGCGCGACATCATACGCAAAGGACGGGTGCAATTCCAGGCCTGATGTGCGGATATCGGCTGGGTCGCCTCAGGACAGCCTTCTCCATCCTGGTTACCATGTGCGCCGAACGAGGCCGTCGATCGGCCATCCTGGGCCACACGGGAAGCGCTGATTTCACCAGAGTTCCCTGATAGAGGCATCCGCATGACTGACTTCAAAGGCCGGGCCTCCCCCTTTGCCCGGCTTCAGGACTGGTATCACTCTCCGCTTGGTCTCGAGGTGGCCAGGATTGAGACGATTTGTGTTCAGCAGCTGCTGAGCAACACCTTCGGTTACTTCTTGGTTCAGTTGGGCGTGATCGAGACCTTTCGCGAAGCCCTGGCCTCGAGTCGCATCCGCTACCGGGTCTTGATGCCCTGTGAGCAGACCCCTTGCCAGGGTTGGCCGGGGATCGTCGCCGAAGCCACCGCGCTTCCGCTCGCCTCCGACGGCATCGATGCCATCCTATTGCCGCACACCCTGGATTTCACGGAGGATCCGCTGGCCGTCTTGCGTGAGGTCGAGCGTGTCCTCATCCCCGAGGGACGGGTCATTATTCTGGGCTTCAATGCGCTCAGCATCTGGGGTCTCTGGGGGCTGATTCTGGGTGTGCGTGGGCGTGTACCCTGGTGCGGTCGTTTTCGGACCTCATCGCAGGTCGAGGAATGGCTGTCGGTCCTGGGCTTCGCCATCGAGGTGCGCGAGCGCATCCTCTTCTGCCCGCCCTTCCGGCGCCTACTGGGCCAGCGTTGCGCGCCGGTCGAGTCGTTCGGTCGCCGCTTCTGGCCTTTGCTCGGCGGTGTCTATGTGATCCGAGCCGTCAAGCGGGTCGCGACCCTGACGCCGCTGAGGCCCTCCTGGTCGAGACGACGCGCCATCCTCGGGAGTGGGGCGGTGGAGCCTACGACGCGGGGGACGGGACATGCCTGAATGCGTACACGCCTTCACCGATGGTGCCTGCAAGGGCAATCCGGGGCCCGGTGGCTGGGGTGTGCTCCTGCGCTGGGGAGAGGTCGAGAAGGAGTTGTGCGGCGGCGAGCCCGAGACCACCAACAACCGCATGGAGCTGATGGCCGTCATCATCGCCCTGGAGTCCCTGAAACGGCCCTCTTGTATCGAGATCACCACCGACTCTCAGTATGTCAAGCGCGGGATCGGCGAGTGGCTGCCGCGCTGGAAACGCAATGGCTGGCGTACCGCCGAGCGCAAACCGGTCAAGAACCGCGATCTCTGGGAGCGCTTGGACGCCGCCGTCGGCGGGCATCGGGTCCGCTGGCGGTGGGTCAAAGGTCATGCCGGTCATCCGGAGAACGAACGCGCCGACCGACTCGCTCGGCGGGGAGTGCCCAATGCGTCAAATCGTCCTTGATACCGAGACCACGGGTCTCGACCCCCAGCAGGGGCATCGGATCATCGAGATCGGTTGCGTGGAGCTGATCGATCGCCGGCGCTCGCGCAACGTCTTTCATCAATACCTCCAGCCGGGGCGCGAGATCGATGCCGGTGCGGTGGAGGTGCACGGCCTCACCAACGAGTTTCTCGCCGACAAGCCGCGCTTCGCCGAGGTCGCCGAAGACTTCCTGCGCTATATCCAAGGGGCCGAGCTCATCATTCACAACGCGCCCTTCGATGTCGCCTTTCTGGATCACGAGCTCGGTTTGTGGCGGCCGGGCACACCCGGGATCCTCGACCGTTGCGAGGTGACCGATACGCTCCAAATGGCGCGCAAGCTCCATCCGGGCCAGCGCAATGGTCTGGATGCGCTCTGTAAGCGGTATTCCGTCGACAATTCGCATCGGGAGCTGCACGGCGCGCTCTTGGATGCCGAGATCCTGGCCGATGTCTATCTCACGATGACGGGCGGCCAGGTGGCCTTGCATTTGGCGAGCGACTCGGCGCCGGCAGGGCAGGGGCACCGGGTCCTGAATCGCGGGCGAATCGGTCCCGAGCGTCCCCCGCTCAAGGTCGTACATGCCGACGAGACGGCCCGTGCCGCGCACGCCGAGCGGCTCGCGGCCATCCAGGCCGCCAGCCCGAGCGGCTGTCTATGGCTCGAGGGCGAGGCGTCGTCGGAGGTTGCAGATTCGATCTAAACCGCGTCCAGAGCGAAATGCATCGTTTTTACTTTGTGTCTGGCTTTGAGGACTTCACTGGCCTTGGTAGAGACGCGGTTTAAAATTTCATCTTTTTTCATAGCTTAAAGCACGCTCGCTCCGGCAGTCATCGAGTTTGCCAAGACCGATCCAAGCCAGAAACATCGCATACCGCGCTGGGCGTGGTTTAGGCCGAAGTTCCAGGACATTTCGGACCTCTGCATCACCGGCCCGGTGCGGAGTCGCATCACTCCGCATAGCGCCGGCCGTATCGAAAGCCGTAGAGCAGTTCACCGATCACGACCATCGACATCAGGACCCCCCGCAGAGGCGTCGCACCAGAGCAGAGACGCCCGGATCGCCACGCATCAGCTGCGAGTAGGCGTTGGTATCAAGAAGCACCTTCATCGCCAGAAGTCCAGATCGATCCTTCCAAGTGGGGCGATGGCATCCTCTAACGCTGCTGTGTCCTCGGCAGTCCAGGAGCCAATGTAGCGATCCAGACGATCGCCGACCCGATCCCGGCCGGGCGGTTTGGTCGAAAGGCCGGGCCTCGATCACCGGTTCGCCCGATCCGTTGAGTCGGCATCGCGCATCATGCGGCAGCATCACGTGGGAGCGGGGCCCCGCCGCGAAGAGCGCGCGATCGCGGCGGGGCGCCGCTCCCACCAACTAGGTAATGATTCAGAAACAACCTATACACCGTAGGGCGGCTCAAGTTGCACCACTTGTTTCTGAATCGTTCCTAGGTGCTTGGACCAACCGATGATCGAGGCCCAGGATCTTGGCCAGGCGGCCCGTGCACGCTTTCGTCGTCGCGACCGCAGCGGGCGCTACGAGGTCCCCAACCGTACCCGTATCCGTGACGTGCTCACACGTGTCGATCCCGACGCACTCGATGCCCGTCGCTGGCAGCGATGAGCTGAAACGCACCAACGAGATCGGGATGGCCACCTCGGTGCTCGAGCCCATCGCGATGGCCGGCAAGACCCTCACGGCCGACGCCTTGCTGACCCAGCGCAAGCTCGCCGAGTATCTGATCGAACGCGATGCACATGACCTGTTCACCACCAGGGACGACCAACCGACGCTTGCCGCCGACATCTGCCTGCACTTCGCCGCGCGCGGCGAGCCGGATTTCCGCGAGCCACCTTCCCTGCAGCACGGGCGCACCGAAAGCCGCGCCATTTGGACCTCTAGCGCGCTGAACCACGACCTCGAATTCCCGCACGTCGGACAGGTCTTCGCCATCGAGCGACACACCATCAACAAGAAGACCGGCAAGACCTCCACCGAGATCGTCTACGGCGTCACCGATCACACCCCCGACAGCGCCGATCCCACGCGCCTGCTCGCCTTCAGCCGCGAGCACTGGGGCATTGAGGCCCATCACGACATCCTCGACTGAGGAGATGACTGCAACAGCCAAGAGACGCTAGCACGCCTTAGAGCCACCAGTCGGCGTGTCTGCGCCGCTGGAGCGCGCGGTCCAAGGCGGCGCTGGAGAGCACCAGCAACAAGAGCCACAGGGCGTATTGCCGCGTCTCCTGGGCATAGAGCAGCTGGA
>JANQGF010000287.1 GCA_028277465.1 Chromatiaceae bacterium | reverse complement strand
CGGCCTGTTTCGGCGCTTGAGCAAGGATGTAGAAATTCTCACCGCCACGGCCGAGAACATGATTCGCATCGCAATGCTGAAGAAAACGCTTGCAAATTGAGTGTAAACTTTTTCCAGACAGACTCTCAAGCAGGTTATCTTCGGTTCAGGGAAGATATCTGGATGGAAGGCAAGTGTTACGTGTATCTGAGTCGCTTTCTCAACAATACGTCAACCGACTGCAGGAGGCCGGTGTCGCGCCTCGACTCTGGCCGCATTACCAGAACTGGCTGCGGTTCTATCTGAATTTTTGCCGCAAGTACCGCTTCGATTCGAGACACATAGGAAGCTCTCAGCATTTAGAGCAGACGCCGACGGAGAGGGGTCAGGCGGAGTGGCTGTGGCGGCAAGCGCCTCTTGGAATCACTTGTATGTCCTTGGCATACCCGAAAGCGCCTCCGATGATGACGTGAGCCTGCCTTCTGAGGTGACGGCGAGCCCGCTGGCGCCCGACTCCAGGCGGAATGAATCAGCGAGGAAGGGGGCTAGGTCGCCCTTTGCAACACTCGGATGCATTGCAAGCACCGTCTGCGCAATGCGCTCCTGCCGAGAGAACATCCCAGTGCTTTAACGGCTTTTACCGCCAGATCCCGGCTGCCATGGACGCCGGTCACGATGACGATCCGCTCGGGCCGGGTCAGATAGATGATCCGGTCGCCCTGACTCAAGTTTGACACCAAGAATTAGATAATTTCTTCTTTTCAATTAGTTACGCGAACACGAAACGAGCGTGGCACTGCGCTCGCATGGTCTGGGTGACGGAGCGGATCAGTCTTCCTTGTTGACCTCCCGGATCTGTTGGACGGTTGGTGGCAACGCGACGCCCACAGCACGGAACACCGAGCCGCAGGTCCCCCGCGCTTCGGTGCGCAGCCGAAAGCGCTTGTTCTGGTGGGCGACCTCGATCTCCTGGAGCGCCTCCAAGTCCTCGATCATCTCAGCCCACTCGGGAACCTGCCCGGCCGCCTCGAGGCGCTCGAGCAAGGCCTTGCGGAGGACCAAGGCAAGGAACGAGCAGAAGACATGGCCGCGGATAGTCGCGTCGCGCTGGTGAAAGATGGGGCGGGTCTCCAGCACCGACTTGGTGGTACGGAACAGGGCCTCCGGCGGGCGGCGCTAACCGAAGCCTCAGGCGATTTCCGTCGATCACCTAACGCTTCGCCGGATGACCGCGCCCGCTCTCCGGTCGATAGGCCAAGGCTAGCAGGAGTGCTCCGAACAGCATCATGGGTAGGGTCAGCAGTTGCCCCATGGTGAGCCAGCCGAAGGCGAGATAACCGAGATGGGCATCGGGAACGCGGACGAACTCCACCAGGAAGCGGAGGGTTCCATAGCCCAGCAGGAAGAGGCCGGATACGGCCATCAGGGGGCGCGGTCGGCTCGAGAAGAGCCACAGGATGACGAAGAGGGCGAGACCCTCCAGGGCCGCCTCATAGAGCTGGGAGGCATGGACCGGCGGGCTCCAGAGGGTACCCGGATCCTGGTCGCGGCAGTGACTCGGGAACTCCTGACAGGGCAGGCGCACCCCCCAGGGTGCCTGGGTCCGATGGCCCCAGAGCTCGCCATTGATGAAGTTGCCGATCCGACCGGCAAAGAGTCCAGGCGGCACCAGTGGCGCCAGGAAATCGGCCACGCGAAAGAAGTGCATCCGGTGTCGGCGCGCGAACAGCAGGACGGCCGCCAGGACGCCGATCAAACCCCCGTGGAAGGACATTCCGCCCTCCCAGACTTTGAACAGATTCAGTGGGTTGGCGAGGATCTGGTCGAAGCCGTAGAAGAGCATGTAGCCGAGCCGCCCGCCGACGATGGTGCCGATGACACAGTAGAAGATGAGGTCATCCACTGCCTCGCCGGACCAGCCGGAGCCAGGCCGCGCGGCACGCCAGCGCCCCAGGATCCAGGCTAGCGCGAAACCCACCAGATACATCAGCCCGTACCAATGGACCTTGAGCGGGCCGATGGAGAGGGCGACGGGGTCGATATCCGGATAGGTCAGCATGGGCGCGGATGGTATCACGGGGATATGACGGGTTCGAAGGAGGCCGCTATGCCCGCGCTGCCACCACCGGTCCCGTGCTCCACCAGGGGTCCCTGATGCGAGAGGAGGTCGCACCGACTGCTGTAGAGCGCGCCCGTTCTCGACCGCGGCCGCACAGGCCGAGAGGGAAGCGCTCAGCCAGGGCCAGCCCGAACCCTCTTGTTGGGATTGCGCAAGAGCACATAGAGCGCGCCCGTTCCTCCATCGTGCCTGGGTGCCGAACAAAAGGCCAGGACCTGATCGTAGAGTCGCAGCCAGTAGTTGATCTTCTGCTTGAGCACCGGCTGGCGACCCGAGGACCCATGGCCCTTCCCATGGATGATCCGTGCACAGCGGATGCGCCGGTGGCCGCACTCGGCGAGGAACTCGGCGAGCAGGGCACGCGCATGCTCGACCCTGAAACCATGCAGATCGACCTCGAGCCCGACCTCGATCGCGCCTCGTTGGAGCTCGGCGAGCACCCGCCGTTGAACCCCAGGACGGGCGAAGAGGAGGTAGTCCCCGGTCTCGACCTCGGACTCCGCGAGTTCGGTCTTGGTCTCCTGCTCTGGAAGCTGCGGAGGGCGCGGCCGCGGGATGGGTGGCGGCTTGCGTCGATACGGCTCGGCGCGATCATGCGCCAACCGCTCGGCATCCTGGACCTGCTGGCGGAAGAGTTCCAGGTCCTCCTCTTGGATTGGCGTCTTCATCGATTCCCGGAATGTCTATCGGCGGAGCGCTTCCGATCGATTATACCAAGGGTCGGAAGTGCGGCGATCGGGGCCGCGGGTGTCCGCCGCGGCCAGGGTGCCGGAACCATCCTGATTTGGGTATGATTCGCTCGCTTTCACTTGATCTTGGTCGGGTCCAGGCGCCGGCGGTTCGGTCTGTTGGGAGAGGGTGCCGCGCTCGGTCGAGCAAGCCGTCCGTTTCGAGTTCACCTATGAAAATCCTTGTCAGTAATGACGACGGGTATCAATCGCCGGGTTTGATCGCCCTCGCCGATGCGCTCGGACAGCTTGGCGAGGTGGTGGTGGTCGCACCGGAGCGCGACCGCAGTGGAGCGAGTAACTCCTTGACCCTGGATGTGCCGCTGCGTCCCGAGCGGATGGCCAATGGTTTCATCCGAGTGAATGGGACCCCGACCGACTGTGTGCATCTCGGCCTGACCGGTTTGTCGGAGACCGACCCGGATATGGTCGTCGCCGGCATCAATCACGGACCGAATCTGGGCGATGATGTCCTCTATTCGGGGACGGTTGCAGCGGCCACGGAAGGACGCTTCCTCGGTCTGCCATCGATGGCGGTCTCGGTCGCGGCGTACGAGCCGCGCCATCTGGATGCGGTCGCCAAGGTGGCCCTGCGTCTGGTCTCTCGGTTGCGCGAGGCGCCGCTGGACTCGGGCATCATCCTCAACGTCAACGTCCCCGACCTGCCCTTTGCGGAACTCAGGGGCTTTCGGGCGACGCGCCTGGGTCACAGGCACAAGGCGGAGCCCGTGGTGTCGGCGCAGGATCCACGTGGACGGACCATCTACTGGGTCGGTCCCGCCGGCCCGGAGCAGGACGCCGGACCCGGGACGGATTTCTTCGCGGTCCGCGAGGGTTTCGTCTCCATCACGCCGCTGGAGGTCGATCTGACCCGGCATGGCGCGCTCGAGACGCTTGGTGGCTGGTTGACGACATGCAATTGATGTTGGACCGGCTGGATCTCGGGATCGGGATGACCTCCCGGCGCACGAGGGAGCGTCTGATCCGCCGACTCGGGGCGGCCGGCATTCGCTCGCCCGAGGTGTTGGCGACCATGCGCGATCTGCCGCGGCACCTCTTCGTGGACGAGGCGTTGGCGAGCCGGGCCTACGAGGATTCGGCCCTGCCGATCGGTTATGGACAGACGATCTCGCAACCCTACACGGTTGCACTCATGACCCAGGCGCTCCTGGAGCCTGGCCGGCCGGATACGGTACTGGAGATCGGTACTGGCTCGGGTTTCCAGACCGCGGTCCTGGCTTCGCTGGTCCGACGAGTCTACAGCGTGGAGCGGGTCCGCGAGCTCCTCGAGCGTGCCCAGCGGAGACTGCGAACGCTCCAGACGCGTAACATCCGTTTTCGTCACGCTGACGGTAACCTGGGATGGTCGGAGTATGCGCCCTACGCTGGAATCCTGGTGACCGCTGCACCACCTGGTGTGCCGCGGATGCTGGCCGAGCAACTGGCGCCAGGCGGGGTCATGGTCGTGCCGATCGGAGGCCAGACTCGACAGATGCTCCTGCGGCTGACCCGTGTCGAGGGCGGGTTCGAACAGGAGGTCCTGGAGCCGGTCAGCTTCGTGCCCTTGCTGACTGGGGTCCGATGAGTTGCAGAGCATGCTGGAACCTGAGCGCGTTCCGACACTCGAGGCGACCCTGTTAGGCGATCTTGGGACGCGCACCGACAGGGGTGGCGGTCCGCGCCTGGCCCTGCTCATGGTGCTCGGGTTGCTCTTGGCCCTTGGCGGTTGCAGCAGCAAATCCCCTGCACCTGTGTATGGATGGGATTGGTCGGGACCTGTGCCCCCGGGTTTCTATCTGGTGCGTCGGGGCGACAGTCTGAGCCTCATCGCCCAGCGGCGCGGCGTCAGTGTGCGCACGCTGGCGCGATGGAATCGGCTGAAGCCGCCCTATACCATCTATGCGCAGACGCTGCTGCGGGTCGCCCCGCCGGACGGCTCTCAGCCAAAGCGGACCGCAGGCGCACCAGCTCCAGCATCCAGTCGGCCCAAGGCTCGCAAGGTGTCCAGCCAGCGCGGCGGTAGGGAGGCGGCAGCTCGCGCGACGGCCGCGACCGCCACCCCGAAACTGGTCTCGGAGGGCGCGGGCAGCAGGCGAGGGCCCTCCGGTATTCCCTGGCAATGGCCGCTCGATGGGTCGCTGGTGCAGCGATTCCGACCGGGCGATCCAACCCGCCAGGGTATTCGCATCGGCGGGCGAGCGGGCGAGCAGGTGCGTGCCTCCGCGGACGGCCAGGTGGTCTACAGTGGCAGTGGACTCAAGGCTTACGGCAACCTTATCATCATCAAACACAACGACAAATATCTGAGCGCATACGGCTTCAACCGCAGGCTGTTCGTCACGGAGGGGGATGGCGTCCAGCGCGGACAGGTGGTCGCGGAGGTTGGCCAAGGGGTGGAGGGCACCTATCTGCTTCACTTCGAGGTCCGTCGTCACGGAACCGCCGTCGACCCAGTACTCTATCTGCCGCCGCGAAACTAACCCCGTCCGAGGAGACGGAGAGAGGTTTGGATGCCAACCGCCGAAGACCGCGAGGCAAATGAGAATTCGCCGGAACTCGACAGCGAGTCGCTGCTGCTGCTCAACGAGGACGCGGAGACCATCGATTCGGAGGAGACGGATGCGGATAACCTCGATGCCGCCGACCTGGAAGTCATGGAGCCCTCCGGGGGGCGCTTCAGTTCGGGTGAAACCGATTTCGACGCCACGCGGCTTTACCTCAACGAGATCGGCGAATCCAAACTGCTGAGCGCCGAGGAAGAGGTCCACTTCGCCCGGCTGGCACAGAGAGGCGACAATTCAGCGCGCCAACGCATGATCGTGAGCAACCTGCGTCTGGTGGTGAAGATCGCCCGGCGCTATCTGAATCGCGGTCTCCCTTTGCTGGATCTGATCGAGGAGGGCAATCTGGGTCTGATCCGTGCCGTGGAGAAGTTCGATCCCGAACGTGGATTTCGCTTTTCCACCTATGCGACCTGGTGGATTCGCCAGACGATCGAGCGGGCGATCATGAATCAGACCCGGACCGTTCGCTTGCCCATCCATGTCGTCAAGGAGATCAACGTCTATCTCAAGGCCGCACGCAAGCTGGCCCAGCGGCTCGATCACGAGCCGACCTCCGAGGACATCGCGAGCCTGCTCGATAAGCCGATCGGAGACGTGAAGCGGATGTTGGGGCTCAACGAGCGAACCGCCTCGGTGGATACACCCTACAGCAAGGATGCCGACAAGCCCTTGGTGGACATGCTGCAGGACGAAACGGCCCATGACCCGGCCGATCGGATTCAGGACACGGATATACAGACGAACCTCGAGCACTGGTTGAGTAAGCTCAACGACAAACAGCGCGAGGTCGTCGAGCGCCGTTTCGGTCTCCACGGTCATGAGTATTCGACCCTCGAGAGTGTCGCGCAGGAGCTGGGCGTGACCCGCGAGCGGGTTCGTCAGATTCAGATGGACGCGCTGAGACGCCTGAAGGATATTCTGGAGAAGGAGGGTTTTTCGATCGACTCTTTCTTCAAGTGACCGGCTTCAAGTGACCGGTCGTGTCTGCGATCGATCCCCGGCCGAGTCGGCCGATATCCACTTATCGTCTATTGCAAGCCACCCAATTGTGACGAACAGCCCTATTTATGGGGGTATTTGCCGCAACTCGTGTTGACTTTCCAGACGTGATCCAGTTTTATGGCCGTTAGATGTCCAGGGAGCGAGGCAGTGCACCCGACGGCCGGAATGCCTCATCACCTTCGTTGTGTTCGCGTTGTTCCCTGGGAGGTCTTATGCAAGCCAGTCTGGAACAGAAGTACAACTTCGAGGTTGTACGCTGGTTCACGATCATGGCCGTCGTCTACCTGGTGGTGGGTGCGGCGGTTGGAGTCTATATCGCGTCGGAGCTGGCCTGGCCGTTCCTGAATTTCGATAGCCCCTATTTGTCCTTCGGACGTCTTCGTCCCGTCCACACGAACGCCGTCATCTTCGCCTTCGGCGGCTGCACCCTCATGGCCACGGCCTTCTATAGCGTCCAGCGGACCTGTGGTGTGCGTCTCTGGAGCGATCGTATGGCTCGCTTCACCTTCTGGGGCTGGAACCTGGTCATCGTCCTGGCCGTCTTGACACTCCCGCTCGGGCTTACCCAATCCAAGGAATATGCCGAGCTGGAATGGCCGATCGACATCCTCATCGCGGTTGTTTGGCTCTCCTTCACGATCAATTTCATCATGACCATCGCGACTCGCAAGACCTCGCACATCTATGTGTCGAATTGGTTCTTCCTCGGGATGATGGTCATGATCGTCTATCTGCATGTGGTGAACAGCCTAGCCATCCCGGTCGGTCTGTTCAAGTCCTACTCCATCTTTTCCGGGGTGCAGGACGCCATGATTCAATGGTGGTGGGGTCACAACGCGGTCGGCTTCTATCTGACCGCTGGCTTCCTGGGGATCATGTATTACTTCGTTCCCAAGCAGGCCGAGCGCCCCATCTATTCCTACCGACTCTCGGTAATCCATTTCTGGGCCCTGATGTTCGGTTATGTCTGGCTGGGCGCACATCATCTGCAATATACCGCCTTGCCTGACTGGACCGGCTCTCTGGGGGCCGCCGTATCCATCGCCATGATCATTCCTTCCTGGGGTGGCGCGGTGAATGGAATGATGACCCTCTCGGGCGCCTGGGACCGACTGCGAACCGACTATGTCCTGCGCTTCCTCATCATTGCGCTGGCCTTCTATGCCATGTCGACCTTCGAGGGTCCGGTCATGTCGTTGAAAACGGTCAACGCCTTGTCGCATTACACCGATTGGACGATCGGGCATGTCCATTCGGGGGCGCTCGGCTGGGTCGCCGGGATCTCGATCGGTGCCATCTATCATCTGATGACACGACTCTATTACACCGAGATGTACTCCATCCGTCTGATCAACTTCCACTTCTGGACGGCGACCATCGGTACTGTCATCTATATCGTGGCCATGTGGGCCTCTGGGATCATGCAGGGCCTGATGTGGCGTGCCTATGACGAGTATGGCACTTTGGCCTATACCTTCGTCGAGTCGGTCGATGCCATGCATCCCTACTATGCGATGCGTGCCGTGGGTGGCGCCATCTTCCTGTTCGGCACCCTCGTGATGCTCTTCAACGTGCTCATGACGGTGCGGAAATCACTCGTCGAGGGCAGCCTGAGCAAGGCGCGGGCCCTGCCGGCGGCCGTCTGACCGGGGGATATCGCCATGACTGAAAAGAAGACCAAGCCGAGAGGCTTCCAGGAATGGATGGAGATCAACATCTGGGGCCTGCTGGTGGTCCTGGCCCTGGTCCTCTCGGTCGGTGGACTGGTCGAGATCGTGCCCCTCTTCTTCATGAAGGACACGCTCGAGCACAACAGGTTTCCCGAGATCGTGTGGGATAGGGCGGGCAAGGATCCGATCGTCGCGATCGACGAGTCCGGCCAGGAGCAATGGAATTGGAAGCCGGGAGACGGTGTGCGGCCCTACACCGCCGTCGAGCTGGCCGGTCGCGACGTCTACCAGCGCGAAGGCTGTTATCTCTGCCATTCTCAGATGGTGCGTCCCTTCCGCGACGAGAAGGAGCGCTACGGCCACTACTCGCTGGCCTCGGAGTCCATCTTCGATCATCCCTTCCAATGGGGATCCAAGCGGACGGGCCCGGACCTGGCCCGTCTCGGGGCCAAGTACTCAGACGAGTGGCACCGTCAGCACTTGCGCGCGCCGCGCTCTCTGGTCCCCGAGTCCGTTATGCCCGCCTATCCATGGCTCGATGAGGCCTATCTGAGCGGGAGCAGGCTCAAACGTCATATGCGTGGTCTGCGTCTGATCGGAGTCCCCTATGCGGATGCCGACATCGAGACCGCTCCGGCCCTGGTCGAGGGCAAGACCGAGATGGATGCGCTGGTGAGCTACCTTCAGGTCCTCGGAACCATGGTCACACTCGATGATTCAAAGGTCTACCGTGAGTAGTTTGGCCGAGTATTTCGAGACCGATTGGCAGGCGATGACGGTCAACGATTGGATCGGCACCATCGTGACCGTCGTCGTCTTCGCGCTGATGGTCGTGGCCTATTTCCAGGTCTTCCGTCCCAAGAACCGGGATCGACTCGAGGCGAAGAAACACATCCCGTTCGAGGAAGACAGCGAGAACAGCGGAGAGCGCGATGGCGGAAAATAACCACTATCCAGGAGAGGAGAATACCGGACACATCTGGGACGACGACCTGCGTGAGTTGAAGAACCCACCCCCGCGCTGGTGGATGATCGGCTTCTGGGTCTCGATCCTCTGGGTGGTCGGCTACTCGATCCTCTATCCGACCTGGCCGGTGGGCCAGGAGCCGACGCCTGGGATCCTGGGTTGGAGTCAGATCAAGGAATACGAACGGGGTCTGCAGCAGATCGCGGAAAAGCGTGCCGAGTTCGAGGACCAGATCGGGGGCATGACGGCGGACGCGATCCTCGCCGATCCTGGTCTGACCCAGTACACCCTGGCCTCCGCCAAGGTCCTCTTCGGTGACAACTGCTCCGCCTGTCACGGCAGCGGCGGTCAAGGGAACCCGGGCTATCCGGTGCTTGCCGACGACGATTGGCTCTGGGGTGGTACCACGGCCAAGATTGGAGAGAGCATCAGGGGTGGTCGGCAGGGCGTCATGACCGCGCACCGAGCCATTCTGACCGAGCAGGAGGTCGATACCCTGTCCAGCTGGGTGGTCGAGATGAGCGAGACCGCGGGGGAGGGCGGTCGCGAGGCGGGCTGGGCGCTCTTCAGGTCGAAGGGATGCACGGCCTGTCATGGTCAGGAGGCGAACGGAATTCTGGCAAGGCTCCCCAACGGCGATGTGGTGACCGTCGGTGCCGCGAACCTGACGGACGGCATCTGGCGCTTCGAGCCGGGAGGTTTCGAGAGTGCCAAATACACCATCCTCCATGGCGTCAATCAGGTGGGTGTTCCCGAGACCCGCGACGCCGTGATGCCCGCGTTCGGCGAGGCGGGCAAGCTGAGCGAGCAGGAGATCAAGAAGCTCGTCGTCTATGTCCACAAGCTGGGCGGAGGCCTGTAGGCGACTGCTGCTTCGCCTTCGTCGCTTGCGCGTCCGCACGGGGGGTCTTGGGATCCCCCTTTTTTCTTGCCTTATTGCAATGAAAATCAAGCGGTTATCTTTGCGAAAAGGCATGGTCAAAGGATCTGCCGGAGGGTAACCTGTGATGCAGGTTGTCGTCCTCCCGGCGCATTCAGGCAATCGCCTCAGATGCCGCCCGCAACGCACGCCCCGGCAAGCCAATTGACCCAGCTGTGGAGATGGTCAAGTTGAAGAGCAAGCACCCCCTACCCGGCCCATCCGCTGTCCAAGCATTGTATGACGAGGCCGACTATTGGCATGTCAACACAGGTGATCAGACGATTCACGCCAAGCGTCTTCCAGGTCGCTGGCGGCGCATCAAGTGGCTGGCTGCCTCGGTCTGGCTGGTCTATTTTCTCGGGCCCTATCTGCGCTGGGAGGGCCAACAGGCGGTGCTCTTCGATATCCCGAATCGACAGTATCATCTCTTCGCCGCGACCGTGCTGCCGCAGGACTTCTGGATGCTCTCGCTCCTGCTGCTCTTCTTCGCCATCCTGCTCGCCGTCATGACGGCCGTGGCGGGCCGCGTCTGGTGCGGATTCTTCTGCTTCCAGACGGTCTGGACGGATGTCTTCACCTGGATCGAAGAATGGCTCGAGGGGCCGCCGTCTGCGCGCCGCAAGCTGGACCAAGCGCCTCTCAGTCTGCACAAGGCGAGCATCCGGTCGGTCAAGCACGGGCTCTGGCTCTTGATCGGCTTCCTGACGGGCTTCAGCTTCGTCGCCTGGTTCACCGACGCGCCCACCCTCTGGCAGACCTTCTTCCTGGGCGAGGCGAATGGGGCGGCCTATGCAACGGTGGCACTCTTCACGGTCGGCACCTATGTGCTGGGTGGCTTCCTGCGTGAGCAGACCTGTTTCTGGCTCTGCCCCTACGCGCGCATTCAGGGGGTCATGCTGGATAGGAGCACCGTCGTTCCGACCTACGATCGTGATCGTGGCGAGCCGAGGGGCCGGGTTCAACGGGGGGAACATGTCGGGAATCGCACCACCGGGGATTGCGTCGACTGCAATCAGTGTGTCGCCGTCTGTCCGACCGGGGTCGATATTCGCCATGGTCAACAGGAGGGTTGTATCACCTGCGCGCTTTGTATCGACGCCTGTAACCAGATCATGGCCAAGGTCGGGCGTCCAGGAGGTCTGATCCGTTATGCCTCGCTCGATGAGCTCGAGGGTCGGCCGACCAAACCGTTGCACCTGCGTGCGCGCGTTTGGGTCTATTCGGCCATCCTGGCCCTGGCGCTGGCGGGCATCTTCTACGGCTTGACGTCACTCGCCCCGCTCGAGCTCAAGGTGCTTCACGAGCGTGCTCCGCTCTATGTCCTTCTGAGCGACGGCTCGATTCAGAACAAGTACACCCTGAAGCTCTTGAACAAGATGCCCGAGGGGCTGGTGGTGACCCTCAGCGTCTCAGGTCACAAAGGGTTGACGTTGGTCGGTGCCGACAAGCCGGTGGTGGCCGAGTCCGGAGGCGTCACGCCGGCCATGGTCTTCGTCAGGATCCCGAGGCGGGCGCTCGAGGGTGAACAACAGCCACTGGTCTTCCATGCCGAGGCGAGGCGTGCTTCCGGCGAGGTGGTGAGGGCGGAGCGCGAGACGATCTTCATTGGGCCGCCGCAATCGAGATGATTCAGAATGCAACGAACGACTGAGACCGATAGGAAGTCCGCCCCCGCACTTCGCAACCCTTGGGTATTGGGGTGGATCGGCTTGGTGGTCACGGTGCTCGCCGTGAACCTCATCATGGTCTATTTGGCGATCGCGACCAATCCGGGGCTGGTCAATCCGGACTACTACGAACGCGGTCAGGACTACGAGCGGACCCTCATCTCGCGCCGGGCGCGCGATCCCAACTGGACGATGCAGGCCGATGTTCCGCGCCCGCTTCGGGTCGGCGAGCCGCAATCCATCCGTTTCTTTCTCGTCGACAAGAGTGGCCAGCCGGTCGACCCCGATGCGGTGACCTTCTTCGCCTACCGTCCTTCGGACGCCGCACGCGATTTCTCGTCGTCGATGTGGCGCGAGGGTACGGGCCGCTATGTCGTGGAAGCCACCTTCCCGCTGGTGGGTGTCTGGGACCTGCTGATCGCCGCGCGCACCGGCGAGGATGAATACAGCGTCGGCGAGCGCGTGAGTGTCGTTGCGCGCTAGCGCATGGTCAGGCTCGAGGTATCTCCTCCACCAGTCGCAGAGGCAGGCGAGGTCGAACGGGTCTCGGCCCCTGCCTGCTTCCATTGCGGTTTGCCAGTGGCGTCCGAGGTGTCGGCGACGGCGGTGATCGGCGGGCGCGAGCGCCTCTTCTGTTGTCACGGCTGCAAGTCCGTGTGCGAGGCCATTCACAAGGCCGGGCTCGAAGGCTTCTATCGGCGTACCCAGGAGGGCGAGCTCCTGGCGCCCCCGCCCGCGCCGCCGAAGGACCTTATGATCTATGATCTGGACGCGGTCCAGGAAGAGTTCACCGACGTCGCCTGCGCGGACCGTGAGATCCAACTCTTGGTCGAGGGTATCCACTGCGCGGCCTGTGTCTGGCTGATCGAGAATGGACTCCAGTCGCTGCCCGGGGTCGAGGAGGCGCGGGTCAATCTCACCGGTCGGCGGTTGCGGGTGCGCTGGGACAATGCTCGTCTCAGGCTCTCGCGGATCCTCGGCCGGCTCGCGGATATCGGTTTCGCAGCGACGCCGTTCGATCCGGACTCGGCCGAGGGGGCCATCGGCCGTGAGAACCGGAACCTGCTGTTTCGTCTCGCCTGGGCCGGCTTCGCGGCCATGAATCTCATGTGGATCTCCATCGCGCTCTACAGCGGCGCCGATCAGGGTGAGTTCCGTGATCTCTTCCATTGGATCGGATTCCTTCTTGCGACCCCGACCCTGATCTACTCTGGCGCGCCCTTCTTCCGCGGGGCCTGGTCGGGATTGCGCAGCGGCCAGCTAAGTATGGACCTGCCGATCGCGATCGGCGCGACCACCACCTATGCCTATTCACTCTATGTCACTCTCGGCGCCTCTCGAAGCGGAGGGGTCTATTGGGACACGGTCGTGAATCTGCTCTTCGTCATCCTGGTGGGGCGCTATCTGGAGGCGATCTCGCGGCGGCGCGCGGTCGCCTCCACCCAGCGCCTGCTGGATCTGCAGCCCAAGGTGGCGACGCGCCTGGAGGGTGGGGACCAGACTCTGGTCCCCATCCGTTCACTCGCGGTTGGCGAGGAGGTTCTGGTCCGCCCGGGTGAGCGCGTCGCGGTCGATGGCCAGGTGCTGTCCGGTGACAGCGAGGTGGACGAGTCCATGTTGACCGGCGAATCCCGTCCGGTGCTGAAATCGACCGGCGACCAGGTCGTGGCCGGGACCCTCAATGGCGCTGGGGTGCTGAGGGTGCGGATTCAGGGTCTGCTGCGCGAGACCGCACTGGGACGCATCATCCGTCTGGTCGAGGAGGCCCAATCCAGCCGCGCGCCTATCCAGCGGCTGGCCGACAGGATCGTGCCCTGGTTCGTGGCGGCCACACTGGGGCTCGCGACCCTCACCTTCCTCGGTTGGATGCGAACGGATGTCGAGATGGCGCTCATGGCGGCGACCGCGGTTCTCATCATCACCTGCCCCTGCGCCTTCGGGTTGGCGACACCCATGGCGATCGCGGTGGCCTCGGGCCGTGGTGCGGCACGCGGGATCCTGATCAAGAATGGAGCGGTGCTCGAGCGTCTGTCGGCGATCCATCATGTCGTCTTCGACAAGACCGGGACCCTGACCGAGGGGCGCCTCCGGGTCAAGGCGCTCCGCGAGATCGGTTGGGACGAGTCCGCGCACGCCGGCCTGGTCGAGCCGGTCTCCACGCCGCCGCCGACGAGCCCAGCCCGAGCAAGCCGCCTGGAGCCCTGGCATCCGGTCGACATCGAGTCGCCCCAGCCGACAGAGACACAGCGTTTGCACCTGCGCCGTCTCGGGGCGCTCGAGCGCTTGTCTGAACACCCGGTGGCCGATGCCGTCCTGGACCTCTGTGAGCGCGCCGGCATTCAGGTCGCGGGGTCCTCGGTGGACTCGGTGGAGGTCGTACCCGGGCTCGGGATCAAGGGTCGGGTCGAGGGTACGCCGGTGGTGATCGGGAGCCTGGATTGGCTCGCGCGCAACGGGGTGCGTCTCGGCGCCGGGGGCGAGGATGGCTGGACCTCGAGCCGTGCGGACCCCGCCGGTCTGGTCCACTGCGCCGTCGATGGTCGTGAGGTGCTGAGGCTTCTGGTTCAGGATCGGCTGCGCGCAGGGGCGGCGGCCGTGATTGCGCGGCTGCAAGGCCAGGGCATCCGGGTGACCCTCTTGAGCGGCGACCGCCGCGAGGCGGCAGAAGGGATCGCGGGCGAGCTCGGCGATGTCGCCTTGATCGCCGAGGTGATGCCGCAGGATAAGGACCGCGTGATCGCCGAGCTCCAGCGTCATGGTGAACGGGTGGCCATGGTCGGGGACGGGGTGAACGATGCACCTGCCCTGGTGCGCGCCGATGTCGGTATCGCCATGGGAAGTGGCACCCATGTCGCGATCGATAGTGCCGACATCGTGCTCATGTCAGGCGACCTGGGGCGCGTGGTCGAGACCACGGAACTGTCCCGTCAGACGCTGCGCACCGTTCGCCAGAATATCGGACTCTCCATTCTGTACAATCTGATCATGTTGCCGCTCGCCATGACCGGGATCGTCACGCCTCTGGTTGCAGCCATCTCCATGCCTCTGAGCTCGCTGGCTGTCATCGGAAACTCGGCGCGCATTCGCCCCCTTCGCAGGGCGACTTGATCCATGCGGATGAATGTGACGGGTCGCGATGACGTCAGGAGCCTGCCTGGCCGCTATTTGCAACTTGATCCACTTGCCTCATATGGATGTCATTTACGGTCTGATTCCGGGTATTTTGCTGCTTGGACTCGCGGCGGTCGCCGTGCTCTTCTGGGCGGCGCGCAGCGGGCAGTTCGACGACCTCGAGGGCGATGGCCGCCGTATTCTGTTGGACGAGGACGAGATCGATCCCAGGCGTCTGCCGGACGCGGAGTCCGATTCGGATCCGCCCGCTGGGGAGAAGGACTCACACTGATGCTGGGGCAGGCTCCTACGTACTGACGAAATGCAATTGAGGGGGTTTAAACAGAATGATACCGGATGTGGAACGTCGGGATTTCATGCGCCTGAGCGCGGAGACCGAGGCGAGCGTCACGCGGTTGACGAGCGGTGAGGCACTGTCTGTCAAGCTCAGCGATCTGAGTGCGTCGGGCTGTTCCTTCGTGACCGCGACGGCCATCGAGCCCGGCGAAGAGCTCGAGATCCTGGTGCGCGGCGCGAGCGAGCGGATCGAGCCCTTGAGGCGGGCCGGGCGGGTCGCGCGGGTGACGCAATGCGAGTCGGACTATCTGGTTGGGGTCGAGTTCTTGACGGAGGCCGGATAGGTCGGGTCGGGCGCCGGCCGACCCTGGCGCTGAAGGCGGCGCGGCTGTGCCGCTGCCATGGTGCGCGCAGTCGGTGACATGCGCTCTCGGTCAGATCATGCAGCGGTTCTTCTTCAGGTTGGATATCGCCGCGTCGGACTACTTGCTCTATTACCAGGGTATTGCCGCCCGCGTCGTGGTCCGTGCCCATGATGGGCGCACCCTCTCGGTCCCCGCCTCGAATTTGCGGCGCTTCGTCGCGGGCGACGGAATCCACGGGCATTTCTGCTTGACGGTGGACGATGCGCATCGGCTCGTCTCGCTGGAGCGCGCTTCGCTCTAAGGCGATTGCCGGAAATGTTTATACCAGATGGCGCCGGATTGAGGCTCGCCTTCAAGGAGCGCCACCAGGAGCATCGCCGGGCGATGTGACTG
>JANQGF010000228.1 GCA_028277465.1 Chromatiaceae bacterium | reverse complement strand
AGTTGTTCCAGCGAGCAGCCGGTGATGCGCCCGTGCTGGGTGTGGCGCATTTTGCCGTTATCGCGAAAAGAGGTGCGCAAGATACCCACCGGACTCTTGTGGGTGGTTTGGATTTCCAGGTGCAAATTGCCATGCGCGGTCTGCATGGCTAATTTTGGACGCATGAGCGCATAAAAGGCAAAGCTTAATATTTCACATGCATGGCTAAATATTGAAAAAATGTATCGGCGAGAAAGTCAACAACCACGGGGCCTAGCGGCGAAAAATAGGCCAATTCGCGGGGGTAAAGTCGGCCATAGGTGAAGGCATGGGCGCCCCGTGCGTCGCGGCGCAGGAGACCGGCCACGACCGGCGTCGTGGCGCCCGGCAGCCAGATCCAGACGGTAGGCCTCGTGGGGCTCAGAAGTCATCGTCCAGCGCGTCCTCGGGACCGCGGCGAGCCCGCGCGGGTAGCAGCGCCAGCCGCTCGTGCTGGCGAGCCGCCTCGCGTTCCAATGCACGCGCCGAGTCTTGACCGAAGAGCGGGATGCCGAGGAGCGAGGCGGCCTCGAAATTAGGTGCCGATGGCCACACCCGGCTCGCCGCGGACGAGGCGCCGGATGGTCAGCGCCCCCACGCCGACCCGCTCGGCGAGCGTCTCCCTGGACCAGCCATTGCGGATCCGACCCTCCTCGATCAGACCGCCGAGCAGTCGCAGGGCCTGGCGCGTGGCGGGAGAGAGCATGCGGCGCGTCTGAGGCATGGTTACAAAAACATCGCTTAAGGCCTTGAGTGATGAAATTCTATCGACTCTCTGTAGGGTACGCACCGCGTACCTTTCTCGGTCGGGTAACCGCCGCGCCTGTTGGTGGGGTGCCATGCTTGCCAACCGGGATGGGGTGGATGTCGGGGCATCGTTGGCGGGGTGGTCGGAAGACGGCCGAACGGTACGCGATGCGTACCCTACCTGGCTTACCGTCGATACCCTGGAAGCGATTTTTCACTAACTGATGTCGCTTCAAAGTTGTGTCCAAGGATTAGACGCAGTCTTCTTTTATAGACGCGAGAGGATTGCACCGGTTTCCAGGTCGATGCGACCCGTCTTGACGTAGCGGCGGGAGAATTCTGCACTCAGCCCTTTGTGGGTTTTCAGGCGCGGTGCTCTTTACAAGATCCAGCAGGCTCCAGGCGGCGTAGTAGACGGCATAATAGGCACGATCCGCGGCCGTTTCGGTATCGTCCTGACCCAACGCCCGCCGGGCGGCGTCCAATGCCCGGATGGCCTGAGTAGGGCGCGATGACTTGTGGTCGCAGCATGATGTCCTTTGCCTGCACGGCATCCAGCAACCGCATTGCCCGGTCGCGGTGTGCCAGTGGCTAATGAAGCTGGTCGACATGAGAAACTCCTCCAACAGTTTCTTGCCGTCATGCCGCAACCATTTGTCCGAGAGAAGATTTATACGCGCTCGTCCTGGTGCATTGCCGGGGGATCGATGGCGTATATATTCTGCATATATACACTAACGAGCTCGCGATGATGGAAACGGCAAAGCTCTTTGTCAACGGCAACAGCCAGGCTGTGCGTCTGCCTAAGGAGTATCGGTTCCGGGGCGACGAGGTCGTGATCAAGCGGATGGGGAACGCCGTCGTGCTGCTGCCGAAAGACGACCCCTGGCAGGTGATGTTCGACGCCCTGGCCGAGTTTCCAGAGGACTTCACGCTGACCCGCGACCAATCGGCGCTGCAGGAACGGGAGCCCATTGCATGAGGATCCTTCTGGATACGGACATCTGCATCTACACAATCAATCGCAAACGTCCCGAGGTGCTCTCTCGGGTTCGGGGCTATTCGCTCGGCGAAGTGGGTATCTCTGCCATTACTTACGCCGAGTTGCGCTTCGGCGTAGAGAATAGCGCCAGGGTCGACGAAAACATGGGTCGCCTGGAGCGGTTCCTGCTGCCCTTGGAGATCGTAGCGTTCGATGCCGAGGCAGCTAGACATTGCGGCCGGTTGCGTCGCGGGCTCAAGCTTGCTGGTTGCCCGGTCGGTTCGAACGATCTCCTGATCGCCGCCCATGCCTTGGCACTGGCTGCGATCCTCGTGACGAACAACGTCCGAGAGTTTTCGAGGATCGATGGCCTATGCCTGGAGCGATGGGCTTGAGGATGGTCAACGCTTTGTAGTCGCTGCGGGTCAACGTGCTGGGGACCCGGAAATTTACGGATCTCCGTGCGGACATTCATGCGGGCGCCTCAGCGAGGAAGGTCATGAAGCCACAGGTGCTGGAAGCGCACGGCACGGCGCCCGCGCAGTACGGGGATTGGTAACGGCGATCGACGCGCGCAATCGCTCGACCAAACGCCGAGCCTCTGACCTCGCGCAGCCCGTTACGGTGGGCGATTCCCGAGGTGCGATCTGCCTCGGTCAGCGCTGGGGGTCGCGCCAGTTTTCGACCCGGAGGGTTGGTACCCGCCTGAATTCGTCCGCATTGTCCGTCACCAGCGTGAGATCTTGGTCCAGGGCATGGGCGGCGATCATCAGGTCGTTGGGGCCGATCGGCGTTCCCGTTTGCTCCAGGGCAAGGCGTACCCTCGCGTAGGCTTCATCGACACCGGCCTCGAGCGGCAAGACCGGCATGGACGCGAGCAGGTCCGTGACTTTGCCCAGCAAGACGGGCGAACCGCGTTTGAGCGCGCCGAAGCGCAACTCGGCTGCGACGATGAGGCTGGTGCACACTCGATCGTAGCCACGGCGGCTCAGGATCGCCGCGACCGGGCCTTGCGGCTCACGGATCAGCGCCGACAAAATGTTGGTGTCGAGGAGATAGCGCAGCTCAGACATGAGGGCACAAGATGGCTAGAGCGCAATGTCGTCGAGCGGCGGAAGCCCTTCGTCGATGTCCGGCAGAGCCTCATCAAGGGGCTCCCAGCCGGCCAGCAGCGTCGCGAGATCGGCTCGGCGCTTGACTGGCTCGATAATCAGCCGCTCGCCGTCACGGCGAATCACCGCCTCGTCGGCATCCAGCTCCAAGTCGCGCGGGATCCGCAGCGCTTGATTGCGACCATTGCGAAAGAGGCGAACATGACGTTCCGATTGCATGGCATCTGAGCCTAGATCTGTTGGCCTATGGCTAAGCATAGGCCAAACGTCTTCCAGACGCGACCATTGCAGCCTTGGGCGAAAGCTCCCGGTCCTTCGTCATCTGACGTTGGGCACGTATCGTCGGTTCACGGGACGTAGGCTGGTTTAGGTTCTTGAGTGGTGTCGCAGATCTGTTGGATTGATCCCCCAACTCATTGAGCTTGAATGGCGGAATACAACGCTCCAGCAGATCTGGAACACTACCCGATCGTCTTCATGCGGTGTGGATTGCTTCGGCCGCCCGTAGAGATCGGATAGCATCGATCTACCAGGGGTGGGGCACGACCCTTTTGTGTCCAATTGAGCTGGTGTCAGCTGGCTGCGCCGCTCGCTAGGTGTCCGAGCCCTTCGGCAGACGAAAGTCCCGTACCAGTGTCAGGCTCCAGTAGAGCGTGTAGGCTAGGAAGAGCGCAAGCGCGACAAGGAACAGCGGCTGATCGAGCCGGACGGGATCCGAGCGATTGGCCTCGAGCGTCAAGAGCCCGGCGGCCAGTAGGAAGAGGAAGAGTGCCGTTCCGAAGGCCCAGAGTCGCTGGCTGAAGCGGGCGATGGTCACTTCACGCCGCTCGGGGCTCAGCCAATAGGCACGGTTGGGTAGATTCACCCATTTGACCGGTGTCCGGCGCAGCAGCGCCGGCGAGAGCCAGAAGGTCAGGAACAACAGGGTGTACAGACCGAGCGTCAATAGGATACTGTCGAGCCGAGAGGCCCAGCCGTCGGCGGTACCGCCCCAGGCGAAATGAATGGCCACCCGCTCCGGCAAGACGATGGCGGAGACCAGGGCCAGCGTTAGATTTGCAGTGAAGCTCAGGGTGAGTGCGACACGCATGCTTCGGAGTCCTCCGATCACGTGAGAAGAGGTGCACCGCCACGCCAACCGAGCGGTGTCGATCAGGCCGTATGGCGCATCACCTCAGACCAGGCGCATCATACGACGGAGTCGTCGAGCAGCGTCACGCGTACCGGCGGCACCCAGAGTGAACGAACGCAGGCGGCGAGCAGGCGATGAGAGGCCGCCATCGATGGCCATCCCCACCTCCAGAACCACGGTCGCCGCCGAGATCCAGCTCGATCCCGAGCGCTGCACTGGCTGCGGGCTCTGCGTGGCCGTTTGCAAAGACAACGAGCTCACCCTGGTGCAGGGGCGTGTGGCGCTCAGTGGTCATCCGGTCTTCGGCTGCATCGGCTGCGGCCACTGCATGGCGATCTGTCCCACTGGCGCGGTCCGCATTCTGGGCCGCACCCTCTCGCCCGAAGATCTCTTCGACCTACCCGAGCGCGCGGCGGCCACGACCTATGCACCCTTGCACGCCCTGCTGCAGTGCCGCCGTAGCATCCGGGAGTTTCAAGCGCGGCCCGTCGAGTCTGAACTGATCGACAAGATCCTTGCGGCCGCCTAGACGGCGCCCATGGGGATTCCGCCATCGGATGTGCACGTCCTGGTCTTGGACGGGCGCGAGAAGGTTAATGCCTTCGCGCGCGACTTCTGCGGCTATCTCGAAGGGATGCGCTGGCTGGTGCGCCCGCTCTGGGGTAAGGCCAACGATCTCGCATCGAGCGCTTGTCCCCAGGTCCCGTGAGCGGTTTTGTGGATAAGCTGTGTCATACGACTGTAACCGACTGTCTGTCATAGCTGACGCGGCGTCTGGTCGAGAACTGATCGGCGCCGCAGTGGTGAGGCTTCCCCGGCGTCAGAGCCGGGAGGTCGTCCCGGTGCAGCTCGGCGAGGCGGGGTGTGGCGAAGGTTCGTGCGCCCGGGGCCTGGTTGCTCTCCTGCAGCGGCATCTGCGCCGCCCACATTCCCGGTCCGTCTCCAACGCGAAGGAGACGCTGTCGGCGCGATAGGGGGGAGGCGCTGATCGAGCCGTGTTCGGCGAGGATGGCCTCATACCGCGGCATCTGTTCGGGCGGCAGCGTCCAGGCCTCGGTGATGACGAGCACCAAGTCCGCCTGGAGCTGGTGGGCGATGCGGCGGATCTGCGCCGCCGAGGGCAGTCTCTCAAACGCGGTCGTCCGACGCATCCGGATCCTCTGGCTGCGCCCTGTCGGCGTGCTCGGCGCTCGCTTCGCTGGAGACGTCCGCCGTCGCGGACGGCCCGCTGTGCAGAATGCTCTCCAGCAGCAAGTGATCCAACGCGGCCCCATCGAACGGCCGCGGGCGCGGCGGCAGCGCTGCCTCAAGGCGTGTCAGCTCGCGCCGGATGAAGGCATCGATCAGCGGCTGCGGCGGTCCGTAGCCCGATTCCTGCGCCGAGCGCTTGATCCGCAGCAGGTCGTCGATCGCCGCGCGCAGCCCCGGATCGGCGATCAGCTCCTCCACCAGGGTGGCGAAGCGCATCGGCGCCGGGCCGCGTTCC
>JANQGF010000219.1 GCA_028277465.1 Chromatiaceae bacterium | reverse complement strand
ATCTCGCTCATGAGGTGGCGGTGATGTACCTGGGGCGACTGGTCGAGCGGGGGCGGGTCGAGGAGGTCCTGGGCGACCCGCGTCATCCCTACACCCGGGCGCTGCTGTCCGCCGTCCCCGTGATCGACACGGCAGCGCGCCGCCAGGTCATTCGGCTGGAAGGAGATATGCCTTCGCCGAGCCACCCGCCTGCGGGCTGTCATTTCCATCCCCGCTGTCCGGAGTCCGATGGGATCTGCGCCCGTGTCTTCCCGGCGCAGACGCGGTTGAGCGATTCGCGTATCCTATACTGTCACCGTGTCGGCGCATGAGCCGCGGCGGTGCAAACATCTGGGCCGTTCGGGGGCATCCGGTCTCCTGGGCTTGCCCCCGGAGGTCGGGCGTACAGGGTCAGGGGGGCTTGGCTCGCGTGGCTGCACTTGCGCTTTGCACCGCCGAGCCGTAAGGTGCGCGCATTCGCCAAGCTGTCCTCGCGCCCCAAAACGAATGAGTCCGGATGACCAAGGTCAAGCAGATCCTCTGTATCTATCCTGAACCCGCCGAACTTCGTATCCATGCCCTGCTGAACCGTCAGGGGACCGCCGTCGACATACGCGAGGCCTCCCGTCCCGAGACGCTCAGGTCCGCCATCGAGCAACCGGCTTGGTGGGACCTCGTCCTCTGCGATGCCGCGAGTTTCTACGAGCTGGATGTTGCTGGGTTGTTGGGAAAGGTCAAGGATCGGCTCGATGCCTCGCTCGTCCTCCTGAAGGAACCCGAGAGCCGGCTCTCGCCCGCGGAGGGTTATCGGCGCGGCGCCATGGATGTCGTGCCGCGAGGCGATCTGGATCATCTGCTCATGGTCTGTGAACGCGAGCTCAAGAACGCCGCCCTACGCAAGCAGCTGCGACGGTTGCTCTACTCCTCGGTCGCCTTGGAATCGGAAGGGGCCGGGTCCCAGCCATTGGTGTTGGCCACCATCACGGATCTAAGCCGGACGCTGCCGTCGACTCATGCGCAGCCGGTGCCGGGCGAGACCGACCAGAGGGCGGCGTCACCTGGTGCGGCGGCCCAGGAGCGCATCAAGTCCTTGATCGACGGCGGAGGGCTCGCCCTCGAGTTTCAGCCGATCGTCTCCTTCCGGGCCGACGAGGAGCACCGCAACATGTTCGAGACCTTGGTGCGGCTCAAGGACGAATCGGGCCATCGTCTGCTCCCTGAGGCCTTCCTACCCATTGTGGCCGCGGCTGGGTGGATGGGAAAGCTCGATCTCTGGATCTTCCGTCAGGCGCTGGCGACCTTGGAGCAGATGCAGGCTGGTGGTGCGCGCGACGCCGTTCTCTTCGTGAACCTAGCCTCCGAGACGCTCCAGTCCGAGGAACTGGTCCGTGCGATCGGTGCCTTCGTGTCGGCAGTCCATCTGTTTCCGGGCTCTGTCGTCGTCGAGCTGCCGCGAAGGGCCTTTTTCGAGGCGCCGGAGGGTGTGCAGCGATTGGCCTCCGTGCTCCAGCCCAATAAGCACGGTTTGCTGGTGGAGGCCACAAAGCTGGATGACTGCCCCTTTCTCGAGGCCCATCGCGCACTCGTCACCCATGTCAAGTTGGATCGCTCCGCGACGCGGGGTCTGGTCGAGGGGGCTGCCTCTCAGAGCGCCTTGAATGCCTTTGTCCGATGTGCACACAAACAGAAGATTCGGGTGATCGCCTTGGCCGTCGAGAACACCGCGCTACTTCCCATGTTGTTTCATGCTGGTGTGGATGCGATCCAGGGGAACTTCATGAGTATGCCGTATCAAGAGCTGGTCTATCCGAGTGTCCTGCGGATCGATCCCAGGGTGCCAGCGATTCCTCCTGGACCGGAGGATGGAACCTGAACGGCCGAACCAGACGTGAGCGACAGAGAACCCGACCGTGGGCGAGCCGGACCCATCGCGGGCGGCCTGTCAGACTGATTGAAGGAGTGCGTGGCTGGAATTCCGCTCGGATCCGAGTGGGCGTGACGCCGGTCTCCATGGGAGGCCGGCTTGAGTAATGCCAACCAAGGTTGGTAGGTTAATAGTGATGAGGTTGATATGGCAGGCGAATTGGTGTCGGGAAGGGTCAAGTGGTTCAACGACGAGAAGGGCTACGGCTTCATTGAGCGGGAGGGCGGCAAGGACGTGTTCGTCCATCACAGCGCGATCAATGGCTCAGGGCGTAAGACCCTGCTCGAGGGTCAGCAGGTGACCATGGAGGTCACCCAGGGCCCCAAGGGTCCTCAGGCCGAGAACGTCACCCCGAGCTGAGCGACCGTTCGGCCGGTTGTCGGTCGTCGCCGGCCCCTCGAGGACATGGGCGGGATCCGGTCTCCGGATCCCGCGTTCCCCTCGTTTTTCCCCAGACCGACTCCCGCGCCCTCGATGGCCCTCTTGTGCTTCTTCGGAAGGGGCGCGCGTGGCCCCTTGCTGCGTGAGGATTTCTTCGGCCGTAGTAGAGACGCGGTCTAAGATTTCTATTCTTATTTAAACCGCGCCAGCTCCGACGATTGTCGGTCTCTCTGAGGACGATCCAACCTAACGGTCATGCCGTGTCTCTGGCACCCCGGAGCATGGAACAAGAGCCGCGGCAGTTTGCAGGCTCGTCGCGGCGAGGCGCCGCTCCTACCAAATCGAGCGGCTGGGGTGCTGTTCCACGGTAAACAAAGTGCATACTGCGCTAGGCGCAGTTTGGACTCGGTTTGTGTCCGCGAGTTCTCGAACCTTGTCGGAGGATTCTGTGCTAGTCTTGCGGAGAACAAATAGAGAACGCTCGCGACTCCAGCCGAGGAGGATTCAATGCAGCAGAATCTCGCCTATCTCCTGCCCAAGAACCGCCACCAGATCTGGAACCCTGCGCTAGAGCCCATCGACATCGACTGGGAGTATGGTGTCGAGATCCCCTTGCTGGGATATGTGACGGCTGGCTCGCCGGTCGAAGTGGCTCCCGACCGCGAAGGCGTGACGGTGCCGCGCCAGATGGTGCGCAAGAAGAGTTACGCCTTGCGGGTAAGGGGCCACTCGATGATCGACGACCAGATTCAAGACGGGGATATCATCATCGTCGAGCGGCGCGAGACCGCCGAGAGCGGGGAGTCCGTGGTCGCGATGATCAATGGTGAGCGCGTGACCTTGAAGCGCTTCTATGTCGAGTCGAACGGCGTCCGACTGCAGCCGGCCAATCCGGACATGGCGCCCATCTATCTGCGGCATGAGGAGCTGCAGATCCTCGGGATCGTGTCTGGGATCATCCGCTGTGCCGCCTGACCCCTGGGTGATGCGATCCCGCCTCGACCCAAGCCTGTCAAACAAATGAAATTGCGCGAGGAAACACTGGTAAAGCTATAATGCGCTGGAGTATTTGGAGAAGCGCATGGTACAGGCGACACGCTACGGGCAACTGACCTTCAGCGATTATGTGGAGCGCGCGCTGCGTGAGGGCGCCATGTGGACCCTCATCTGCCTGGCGCTCTATCTAGCGCTCTCGCTGGTGAGCTACTCCCCCGGGGATCCCGGCTGGTCCTATGTCGGCGAGACCGCTCAGGTGACCAATGCCGGCGGTCGCACCGGGGCCTGGTTTGCCGACGTCGCCTTCTATCTCTTCGGCTTCTTCGCCTATCTGCTCCCGCTGATGGTGGCCTGGAGCGCTTGGTTGGTCTTCCGAGGACGCGGCGAGGACCCGGCGTTGCGAGTCTGGATGCTCTCGCTACGCTGGGTCGGTTTCCTGGTGACGCTGGGGGCAGGCTGCGGCTACGCCTCGATCCATCTCGCAGGTGTCGGGACACAGCTTCCGAACGGTGCCGGCGGCGGGCTTGGCCTGCTGGTCAGCGGGCGCATGCTCGAGGCCTTCAATGTGCCTGGCACGGATCTCCTGCTCGGAGGCGCCTTGCTGGTCAGCCTGACCCTCTTTTCCGGTGTTTCCTGGCTCAGATTGCTGGACGGTCTCGGGGCGGGCGTGTTGCAGGTCGCACGCACGGTCTGGTCGGGGCTCACGGCTGCTCTGGCGCAGCTCCGATCCCTGCGAGGCGCGTCGAGCGCCGGGCGGCCGGGTGTCGGGGGCACGCTTCCCAAAGAGTTGAGATTGATCGACCCTTCGGCAGCCGCGTTGCCTGAGCCGGCGATCCAGGGGCCCGAGCTCGGATCCAAGAGGGCGGCGGCTGGGCTGCCGCAGGGCGTTCGCGACGCCATGGCCGACCCGGGGGCCGTTTCTGCCGGCCCGGACCCCCGGCCCGACGAGCAGAGGTCTCTGGTCGATCGGATGCGCAGCGAACGGCCGACCCCCAAGGCGGTGGCGGATGAGAGACCGATACCCGAGGCGGTCTCGGGTCGGGCGACGCGAGCTGCATCCCCGGAAGTCGGCGTCGGGAGGCCGTTCGGTGTCCCTGTGGCGGATGACAAACCGCGCCCGCACCTGGAGTTGCTCGACTTGCCACGACGGAGCGGACGTGGCTACTCGGCGGAGCAGATCGAAGCCCTGTCTCGTCAGGTAGAGTCCAACCTGGCGGACTTCGGTGTCGAGGTCCAGGTCGTCGACGTCTATCCCGGTCCGGTCGTCACATTGTTCGAGCTTCAGCTCGCGCCCGGCATCAAGGCCAGCAAGATCACGGGGCTGGCCCGTGATCTGGCGCGCGCGCTCACCACGGTGAGCGTTCGCGTCGTCGAGATCATCCCGGGCAAGTCGGTCATCGGGATCGAGATCCCGAACAAACAGCGCGAGACGGTGTTCTTGCGCGAGATCTTCGATTCGCCCGCCTATCAGGGTGCGGCCTCTCCTTTGACCCTGGGTCTGGGCACCAACATCTCCGGTGCCCCGGTAGTGGCCGATCTGGCACGTATGCCGCACGCCCTCATCGCGGGGACGACCGGGTCCGGCAAGTCGGTGGCCATCAATGCCATGATCCTCAGCCTGCTCTACAAGTCCGGGCCCGAGGACGTGCGTCTCATCATGGTCGATCCCAAGATGCTGGAGCTCTCCGTCTACGAAGGGATCCCCCATCTGTTGACGCCCGTGGTCACGGATATGAAGGAGGCGGCCAATGCGCTGCGCTGGTGCGTGGGCGAGATGGAGCGGCGCTACCGGCTGATGGCCAAGCTGGGGGTGCGCAACATCGCCGGATACAATCGCCGCATCGCCGAGGCCGAGGCGGCGGGCGAGCCGATCCCGGATCCGACGATCGGGCCCGAGCTCGACCCGATGGCGGCGGCCGAGGCGCCCCCGCTGGGCCATCTGCCCTACATCGTCGTCATCATCGACGAACTCGCCGATATGATGATGGTGGTCGGAAAGAAGGTCGAGGAGCTGATCGCGCGTCTGGCGCAGAAGGCGCGGGCCTCGGGCATCCATCTCTTGCTCGCCACCCAGCGGCCCTCGGTGGACGTGCTGACCGGCCTGATCAAGGCCAACATCCCCACCCGGATGGCCTTCCAGGTCTCCTCACGGATCGATTCGCGTACCATCCTCGACCAGATGGGCGCGGAGCAGTTGCTCGGCTATGGCGACATGCTCTATCTCCCGCCGAGCGGAAATATACCGCAGCGTGTCCATGGGGCCTTCGTCGACGACCACGAGGTCCACCAGGTCGTGGATTTTCTGAAGACCCACTATGGTGGGCCTGACTATGTCCACGACGTCCTGCGTGAGCCGACCGAGTCCCTCCCAGGGATCGATCCGGAGCCGCGGGGCGAAACGGAGGACACCGATCCGCTCTTCGATGAGGCGGTCCAGTTCGTCATCGAGAGCCGCCGTGCCTCCATCTCGGGCGTCCAGCGTCGTCTCAAGATCGGCTACAATCGGGCGGCGCGCATGATCGAGGAGATGGAGCGGATCGGGGTCGTGGGCCCGGCCGAGACCAATGGCAACCGGGAGGTGCTGGCGCCGCCGCCGATGGACGACTGAGCCAGGCTCGATCTCCAGGCGGTCTGGAGCGTGTGACGGCGGGAGCACTTCCTCTTGGTTCCGCTGTCTCTTTCGGTTGATCGACTCCATCCGAGATCTCACCATGCCAATGGAACCATCCCCGCCTCGCTCGACCTCCGGGTTGCGCGTCTCCCGTCATCACGGCTCGGTCCGCCGGCTGTTGTCCTCCTCGATTGCACTCGTCGCCTTGACGTGCGTCGCCCTGGCGGCCGGAGCCGACGGGGCAGGGCGGATCGACGCCTATCTGGCCGGTCTGAACAGCCTGCGGGCGGATTTCGAGCAATACACATTCAACTCGGACCGCACCCGGATGACGAAGGCGCACGGTACCCTCTATCTGCAGCGGCCGGGCCGCTTCCGCTGGGAGTACGACAGCCCCATGCGGCAGGTCATCGTCGCCGACGGAAAACGCGTCTATCTCCACGACCTGGAGCTGCGGCAGGTCTCGCATCAGAGCCAGTCCAAGGCGCTACGCGGCACGCCGGCGCTCTTACTCGCCAACGCCGAACCGATCGAGCGCCATTTCAAGGCCAGGTCCATCCCCAGCTCGGACGGCCGCGACTGGGTGGAGCTCATCCCGAAGGATCGCGATACGGATGTGGTGCGGATCGAGGTCGGGTTCGGTGGTCAGACGCTCGAGAGCCTCATCATGGAGGACAGCTTCGGTCAGGAGACCCGCCTGAACTTCTCCCAGGCAGAACGCAACCTTCGCCTGAAGCCCGATCTGTTCGAGATCGATCAGCGCAGCGTCGACGACTTCCTGCAGGTCGATTGAGCCCATTCCGATGTCAAGATCGGAGCAGGCGCCCCTTGCCGACCGCATGCGGCCGGCGACCCTGGATGCCTTCGTGGGTCAGCGTCATTTGCTCGGATCCGGCAAGCCACTGCGGCGGGCCATCGACTCCGGCGAGCTGCATTCGATGGTCCTCTGGGGTCCACCCGGCACAGGCAAGACCACGCTGGCTCGTCTCATCGCCATTCAGTCGGGTGCCAGGTTCCTGACGCTCTCGGCGGTGCTGGCCGGCGTCAAGGAGATCCGAGAGGCGGTCGCCGAGGCCAAGGCGCTGCGCCGAATGGAGCAACGGGGCACCCTCCTCTTCATCGACGAGGCGCATCGTTTCAACAAGGGTCAGCAGGATGCCTTCTTGCCGCATCTCGAGGACGGCACTCTGACCTTCATCGGGGCGACGACCGAGAATCCGTCCTTCTCCCTGAACAACGCCTTGTTGTCCCGGGTCCGGGTCTACCTACTCGAGCCCCTGACCCTGCAAGACATCCAGCAGGTCCTGATCCGCGCCCTGCTCGATCGGGACAAGGGGCTCGGGGCACGCAACCTGAGCCTCGCGGACCAAGACGCGCTGCTCCTCGCCCGGGCGGCCGACGGCGACGCGCGCCGCGCGCTGAGTCTGCTGGAACTGGCGGCCCAACTGACGACCGGCGAGCGGATCGAGACCGCCATCGTCGCCGAGGTCATCACGGCCCCGGTGCGGCGCTTCGACAAGGGTGGCGACATCTTCTATGACCAGATCTCGGCCCTACACAAGTCGGTGCGTGGCTCGGCCCCGGATGCGGCCCTCTATTGGTTGGCACGCATGATCGACGGTGGCTGCGATCCGCTCTATATCGCACGCCGGCTGGTGCGCATGGCCAGCGAGGACATCGGCAACGCGGATCCCAGGGCACTGGATCTCGCACTCGATGCCTGGCAGGTCCAGGAGCGATTGGGATCGCCCGAAGGCGAGCTGGCCCTGGCTCAGGCCACCCTCTACCTGGCCAGTGCGGCCAAGAGCAATGCCGTCTATCGGGCCTGGAAGGCGGCGCTCGCCGACGCCCGCGCGTCGGGGTCCCTGGACGTCCCGTTACACCTGCGTAATGCGCCGACCCGCTTGCTCAAGGAGCTCGGGCATGGCCGTGCCTATCGTTACGCCCATGACGAGCCCGAGGCCTATGCGGCCGGCGAGTCGTACTTTCCCGATGGGCTGGTGGAGCCCCGCTACTACGAACCGACGGATCGCGGTCTGGAGCTCCGAATTCGCGAGAAGTTGGAGCGGCTCAGGGCCCTTGATCGGGCGGCGGGCAAGGAGTGAGCAGAGACAGAAGGGTTACCACGGCGGTTGGGAGACAGGGTAGAATCCCACCGCGTTTTCGTCCGGGTTATGTCACCGCTCCAGACCCCGCCGTCTCCTCAGTGCACTCTGCGGCGGTCGCGTTCCCGATGATTTCAGAACAAGGTTAGAAGGCAGAGCATGAGCTACCATTCCATCGTAATGGTCAAACAGGTTCCTGACACGGCCAACATCTCCGGCCAGGTCATGAAGCCAGACGGCACCGTCAATCGAAGCAAGCTCCCGACCGTCTTCAACCCCGAAGACAAGGTTGCGCTGGAACTGGCGTTACAGCTCCGGGATCGTTACGGTGGAACCGTGCGGGTGGTGACGATGGGGCCCCTCAAGGCCTCGGACTTGCTGCGCGATTGTCTGTACATGGGCGCTGACGAGGCCTTTCTCGTGAGTGATCGCAGATTCGCCGGCGCCGACACCCTAGCGACCTCCTATGTACTCGCCGAGGCCCTCCGTAAGCTGAGTCCTTACGACATGGTGTTTGCCGGGCGGCAGGCGATCGACGGCGATACCGCCCAGGTGGGTCCTCAGACCGCCGAGAAACTGGGCCTTCCTCAGATCACCTACGCCGAGGGCATCCTCCAGGCAGAGGGCTCGACGATCACCGTCAAACGCAAGATCGATAAGGGTTTCGAGGTGCTGGAAGGTACGCTGCCCTTGTTGATCACCGTGATCAAGGATGCCGCAGTGCCGCGGCCCTTCCGGGCCAAGCGGGTGATGGCCTACAAGAACGCTCATACCCTCCTGGAATTGGAAAAGATGGCCGAGGCCAATTCTCTTCTCTACGCGGATCAACTCAAAGAGGAGTATGTCTCCAAGGGCCTTTTCATACCCACTTTCACCGCCGATGATTTGGATGTCGATCTCAAGCGTTGTGGGCTCGGTGGATCACCGACCAAGGTTCACAAGATCGAGTCAGTCGTATTGGGCGCGAGCGAGCATGAGACCATACCCGCCAATAAGGATGGGATGTACGCGCTGATCGATAAGCTGATGGAAGATCACATCTTTGGATGAAGTCTATGAACGATGATACACGGCAGGTCTGGGTGTTCGTGGAGCAGCGGGAGGGCACGCCTGCTGAGGTGAGCTTGGAACTGCTCTCAAAGGGGAGAAAGCTGGCGGAGAGCCTCCAGGGGGAATTGAAGGCCGTGCTCATCGGCCATGACATGCAGGCCCTGGCCACGGAGATGTTCCGTTACGGTGCGTCGGAAGTGCTCTTGGCGGATCATCCAGACCTGAAGCACTACAATACCCTGCCTTATAGCCGCATCCTGAGCGAGCTGGTGGACCAGCATCGGCCGCGGATCGTCCTCTTCGGTGGCACCTTCGTCGGACGGGATCTGGCGCCTCGGGTCGCCTCCCATACCCTGAGCGGACTGACCGCGGACTGCACGGATCTGCAGATCTCCGACGTCACCTATCTGCGCAAGGACTACTCTCAGCTCTTGCTCCAGATTCGCCCGGCCTTCGGCGGCAACATCATCGCGACCATCATCTGTCCGGATTCACCGGTGCAGATGGCTACGGTGCGTGAGGGGGTCATGGAGAAGATCCCGCTCGCCGACCCGGTCGACGGCCGCATCACACCCCTGACCTATACACCTGACACCTGCGACGAGCTGGTGCGCGTCATTGCCCGCCATCATGAGGAGACCAAGGTCGACCTCAAGGCCGCTCCAATCATCGTCTCTGGGGGTTATGGCATGGGCAACTGGCAGAACTTCCAGGTCCTCTACGAGCTGGCCCATCTCATCGGCGGCGAGGTCGCCGGAACGCGCGCTGCGGTCGACGCGGGCTTCATCGACCATGTCCGACAGGTGGGGCAGACGGGTGTCACTGTCCGTCCCAAACTCTATATCGCCTGCGGTATTTCCGGCGCGATCCAGCACCGGGCCGGGATGCAGGATGCCAATAAGATCATCGCGATCAATTCCGATCCCGATGCGCCCATCTTCAGTATCTGCCACTACCGCATTGTCGGCGATGTGATGGAAGTGATTCCGATGCTCATCGACGCCTATAAGCACAAACTCAAGTAGTCGAGCCATGGCCAACTATTTCACCGAGAATACCGATCTCCTCTTCCAGTTCGACCGCCTGCAGTTGGCGGAGGTGGTCGAGATCGCAGAACAGGGCTATACCGAGGCCGCCCACTACGATTTTGCCCCGACCGACTACCAGGACGCCTTGGATAACTATCGCAAGGTGCTCGAGATCGTCGGTGATATCACGGCCAACACCGTTGCCCCCCAGGCGGCTGCCGTGGACGAGGAGGGGAGCCATTTCGCCGAGGGTCGGGTCACCTACGCGGCAGGGATTCAAGAGGCCCTCAAGCGACTGACCGAGGCCGAATTGATGGGATTCACCCTGCCTCGGCGCTATGGGGGGCTCAATCTACCGACCACCATCTACACCATGGCGATCGAAATGGTCTCCCGTGCCGAGGCCTCCTTGATGAATCTCTTCGGTCTGCAAGACATCGCCGAGACCATCAACAAGTACGGGACCGAAGAGCAGCGCCAGGAATTCTTGCCCCAGTTCGCGAGCGGAGCGGCGACCGGTGCGATGGCACTGACCGAGCCGGACGCGGGATCGGACCTTCAGGCCGTCAACATGCTGGCCTACCAGGACGATTCGGGGCAGTGGCGTTTGAAGGGCGTCAAACGCTTCATCACCAATGGGAATGCCGAGATTCTGCTGGTCTTGGCCCGCTCGGAGGCCGGCACCAAGGATGGCCGGGGATTGAGCCTCTTCGCCTGCTACGGCAAGGACGATGTCAAGGTGCGGCGCATCGAGAACAAACTGGGGATTCACGGCTCGCCCACCTGCGAGCTGCAGTTCAACGACACCCCGGCGCAGCTCATCGGGAAGCGCAAGTTCGGCCTGATCAAGTACGTCATGGATATGATGAACGGCGCCCGTCTCGGGATCGCCGGCCAGGCACTGGGCATCTCCCAAGCGGCTTACGAGGAGGCACTGAGTTACGCCAAGGCGCGCGAGCAGTTCGGCAAGTCCATCTACAACATCCCCGTGATCACCAATGTGCTCATGGATATGCGGGTCACGCTGGAGAGTGACCGCTCCCTGCTCTACGCTGCCTGTCACTGGGTGGACCTGCGCAATAAACTGGAGGAGAAGATCGAGTCCCTCAAGGCGGCCGGTAAGGATGCCTCGGCAGAGAATGCCAAACTCAAGGAGGCGACCCGCGCGGCCGCGTTGCTCACCCCCATGGTCAAGTACGTGTTGAGCGAGAACGCGAACAAGATCACCTACGACGCCTTGCAGGTTCACGGCGGCACCGGGTACATGCGCGAGTTCAACGTCGAACGCTTGGCCCGTGACGCGCGGATCACCAACATCTACGAGGGCACTTCCCAGCTGCAGATCGTCGCGGCCATCGGGGGAGTCATCAACGATATCTTCGCTGATTTCTTCAGTGCCAGGGAAGAGAAAGAGAATCCGGGGAATCTGGCGAATCTGGCAGATGAGCTGAAAGAGATGCGGGCCCTGTTCCTCGACTGCCTCAAGTATGTCACGGACAAGACCGACAAACACTTCCAGAGCGTTGCCGCCAAGGAATTGGTGGAGCTGTACAGCTATCTCTACACTGGCTGGTTGCTCATGGAGGAAGCGGAGCAGGACAACCGGAAGGTCTTCATCGCCCGCCGCTATATCATCAATGCGGCGACCAAGGCGCGCAGAAACGCCGAAGCGATCAAGAAGGACCTCTTCGGCGATCTGCTTTACGCCGACGACGTCCTCGTCTAGCGCGAGGATGTGTTGGATCGGCACTGAGCCCTAAACCGCGTCCAGAGCGAAGTGTAGGGTGGCTTTCGGGGTCCCGCGGGGCGGTCGGCTGGTCCGCCGCGCGGCGCGGCGTGTCCGGGGCTATCTGCCGCTGAGGCGGCTGTGCCGGGCGGCGAGCAACTGGAGGGTCGTGCCGGCTCAACCCATTCCCAGTATGTGGAAGCCGGTGTCGACGTACAGGACGTCCCCGGTAATGCCGCTCGCGAGGTCCGAGCACAGGAAGGCGGCGGCGTTACCCACCTCCTCGGCGGTGACGGCGCGCCGCATCGGTGTGTGTCGCTCGACCTGCTTGAGCATGGAGCGGAAGTGCGAGATGCCGGACGCGGCCAGCGTGTGGATGGGGCCGGACGAAATGGCGTTGACCCGGGTGCCCTCGGGGCCGAGCGAGGCCGCCAAATAACGGACATTGGCCTCCAGGCTCGCCTTGGCGAGACCCATCACATTGTAATTGGGCACGGCGCGCACCGAGCCGATGAAGGTCATGGTCAGGAGCGCGCCATTGCGGCCCGCCATCAGGGGCTTGCTGGCCTTGGCCATGGCGCCGAAGCTGTAGGAGGAGATCTCGTGCGCGGCGGTGAAGCCATCGCGCGTCAGCACCTCCCCGTAGTCTCCAGCCAATTCCTGCTTGGGCGCATAGGCGATCGAGTGGACGATGGCGTCCAGCCCATCCCAATGCTCCGCCAGGGTCCCGAAGAGGTGAGCGATCTGCCAGTCGGTGCTCACATCGAGCGGTAGGACGATGTCGGAGTCGAGCTGGTCGGCGAGCTCCTCCACGCGACCTTTGAGCTTGTCGTTTTGGTAAGTCAGGGCGATCTCGGCCCCCTCCCGACGCATGGCGGCGGCGCAGCCCCAGGCGATGGAGCGATGGCTCGCGACTCCAGTAACCAGAATACGTTTGTCTTGCAGGAACCCCATGGGTAGTCGTCTCTTTGCTCTGCGGATGGCCGCCGGGTAATGTGTCCGGCGGTTTCGACCTGTCTGGAGGTCGCTTCTCGGCGGCGCGGGCCTGAACGGACCTGGTGGCCCCACGCGGACGCCTAACACTACAGAAGATCCGTCCGGGACGAAAGTGCATAACCGGGCGGCGCAGGGGAGGTCTCCTTTCTCTCTCCAAGCCTTCTCCAGCGGGCATCCGGCCTTGGTGCCGCGCGGCCCGGCCAGCGAGGCTAAGGAACGATTCAGAAACAAGTGGTGCAACTTGAACCGCCCTTGTTGGGCACGCTCCGCTTTGCCCAACGATTCGTCCCTCGCTCCAGCCTACGTCCTGCGGTGAACGTGAGTGACGTAGGCTGGGGTGAACGAGAGTGAACCCCAGCATGGTCGGCGGCCACCCTCCCGCGTG
>JANQGF010000185.1 GCA_028277465.1 Chromatiaceae bacterium | reverse complement strand
AGGCCGATAAGGCCCATGTTCAGTTCGTCTCGCCGCACCCAGTCGTCCGCGAGGTCATCGATGCCGCCTTGCCTCGGCTGCGTGAAGCGCTGGCGCAGGATGGTCTGTCGCTGGGCGATGTCTCGGTGTCCGACCAATCCGCCGAGCGACGCGGCGACTCCGCGCAAGACGAGACAGGAGACAGCCCCGACCGTCAGCTTTCTGACGCACAGATGGGAGAGGTCGACGAGGATCCGAGGCCGTCCGGCAGTACCCTGTCGGTCTTGTCGGGAAAACTGGATTGCTTTGTTTAGGCGAATTCCGAGAACCTTCGTACCGAAAAGGAGAGGTATCCGTAGGATGGGCAAAGCCCCTGGCGGAGCCCTGGAAGGATGGCTCATGGCTTTGCAGGGCGTGCCCATCGAGCCTGCTGCGACCTCAGAACGATGGGCACGCGCGCCAACCCGATGAGGATCACTCAAACGCTGGAGCGCGCGCTTTGCCCATCCTACAGGTATGGGAGGTGTAGGCCTTTCTGGAAAAGGCGTTGGCATCTGGCTTGCTGATGATGGTCTGCGGATTGTTTCAACCGACGAATACAGGACTGGGTGAGACATGGCTGAGAATAAGGCTCCGGAAGCGGAAGAGACCAAGGGTTCCAGCAACAAGCTCAAGCTCTTTTTGGTGATCGGGGTCATCTTGCTGCTGATCGCGATCGGGGGTGGCATTGCCGCCTATTTCCTGCTGGACGGGTCGGGGGGTGATGAGAGCGAATCGGGTGACGCCGAGGTGGAGGAGGCGACCACGCCCGAGCTAGCGCCACTGGCCTACCATGCGCTGGATTCAATGACGGTCAATATCACCAAGCCCGGACCCGTGCGGTTTCTTCGCGTCGGCATCACGGTAGCCGTGCGGAACCCGGATGTCATTGCCGCGGTGGAGAGGCACTTGCCCATGATCCGTAATGATCTGCTCACGCATCTGGCGGTGCAGGAGTTCGAGGTGCTCAATCGACCGGAAGGCAAAGATGCGCTGAGGGAAGAGTTGAAATCCTCGATCCAGGACGTCTTGTCGCAGGTCGGCGAGCCGTCCGAGGTCGAGATGGTCCTCTTCACGGACCTCGTGATGCAGTAGGGGGCCGCATGTCGCAGCAAACCGATATTCTCAGCCAGGATGAAATCGACGCCCTGCTGCATGGCGTCGACAGTGGCGATCTGGATCTCGATGACAATCCCTTTCCGTCGGATGGACAGGTGCGTCCGTTCGACTTCGCCACGCAGGAGCGCATCGTTCGCGGGCGGATGCCGACGCTGGACATGATCAATGAGCGCTTCGCGCGTTATCTGCGGGTCCATCTGTTCAATCTTTTGCGCCGCTCATCCGAGATCTCCGTGGTCGGGACGCGACTGACGAAATTCTCGGAGTATCTGCATTCGCTCTATGTCCCGACGAGCCTCAATCTGGTGCGTGTGTCGCCACTCCATGGGACGGCCCTGTTCGTCTTCGATCCCAAGCTGGTCTTCGGTCTCGTCGACAACTTCTTCGGCGGCGATGGGCGTTATTACTCTCGGATCGAGGGCCGCGACTTCACGCCGATGGAGCTCAAGGTCATCCAGAACCTGCTGGACGCCTCCTTCGCCGACATGCAGAAGGCCTGGGAGCCGGTCATGCGTCTGAGCTTCGAGTTCGTCAACTCGGAGGTCAACCCGCAGTTCGCCAATATCGTGAGCCCGACCGAGATCGTGATCATCAATGATTTTCGGATCGAGCTGGATGGTGGGGGCGGCAATCTGCACGTCACCCTGCCCTATTCGATGATCGAGCCGATCCGCGAGCAATTGGATACGGGGCTTCAGTCCGATCGCTCCGGTGTCGATGAGCGCTGGCTGCGGGCCCTGGAGGAGGAGATCCAATGGGCGCACGTCGAGATCGGCTCGATTCTCACCGAGGCGACGGTGACGGTTCAACAACTGCTCGACATGCGCCCGGGTGACATCATTCCCATCGACTTCCCGGAGAGCGTGACCCTCAAGGTCGAGGAGATTCCGGTCTATCGTGGCAAGTTCGGCGTCGCCAACGGCTCCAATGCCATCAAAGTACTGGATTTCGTCAATCGCTAGTGGATCGCGACATGAGTACCGGACCCGACACAGATGCCGACCTGAACGACCGCATTGCCGACGATTGGGCCGCGGCCCTCGAGGAGCAGAAAGGAGCGGCGGACGCCAGTGGCAAGGAGGTCGGGGGGGCCGAGGCGCCGTCGCCGCAAGCCGCTCCGGCCAGTGCCGCTGCGGGGTCGGCCGTTGGCGGATACCCGGGTGAGAGGTCTCAGGCGCGTCCCTTGAATCCGGAGGACTTCTCGGGCTCGCAGGCACCCGACAGCCAGGAGATGAACCTCAACATGCTCCTGGACGTGCCGGTCACCATCGCCATGGAGATCGGACGGACCAGGATCCCCATCCGCAATCTGCTGCAGCTGAATCAGGGCTCGGTCGTCGAGCTGGACCGGCTGGCCGGGGAGCCGCTGGACGTCCTGGTGAATGGTACGTTGATTGCGCATGGCGAGGTGGTGGTGGTTAACGAGAAGTTCGGCATCCGTCTGACCGATGTCATCAGTCCCAGCGAACGGGTACGGAAACTGCGCTGATGGCCGCTGACCGACCCAATGTCGCCGCGCGCATGGCCGCAGCCCTGGGTGGACCCTTGGCCTGGATCACGCTTCCCTCCCAGGCCGCTCTGCCGGTCGACCCCGCACCCGCGGCCGCGGGCTATCTGACCGAGCTCTTGGGCGGTCTGCTACTCGTCCTGGCACTCATCTTGGCACTGGCGTGGGTTCTACGGCGCATGCCGGGGGGCGTCGGCCCGGGGCAGCAGATGATCGAGGTCCTGGCCGTGCGCGCGATCGGGACCCGCGAACGTCTGATGCTGATCCAGGTGGGCGAGGAGCAGATCCTGGTCGGTGTCGCGCCCAGCGGGATGCGTCACCTGCACACGCTGAACCAACCCATCACCATCGCCCAGCGAGAACCCGGGGCGGGCGACTTCGCAGGTCTCTTGAGCCGAGTCAGATCGAAGGGGCGTGAGAAATGAAGCGCGTGATGCATCTGGTGCCTCTTCTGGTCTTGATTCTAGTCCCCAGTCTCGGGATCGCCCAGGTCGGCGGGCTCAGTGCACTGTCGGTCACGACCGAGCCGGACGGCGGGAAGGTCTATTCGGTCACCCTGCAGATCCTGCTCTTCATGACCCTGCTGACCCTGCTGCCGTCGGCGCTCATCATGTTGACCTCCTTTACCCGCATCATCATCGTCTTGGCCATCCTGCGCCAGGGTTTGGGGACCACTCAGACGCCCTCCAATCAGATCCTGCTCGGTCTCGCCTTCTTTCTGACCCTCTTCGTGATGGCGCCGGTGTTTCAGGAGATCTATGACACGGCCGCGGTGCCCTACATGGCGGAAAAGCTGGGGACCGAAGAGGCCTTGGGCAAGGCGGTCCAGCCGCTGAGGGCCTTCATGTTGGCTCAGACCCGAGAGACGGACCTGGCGCTCTTCGCCGACATCAAGGGCCTCGACGGCTTCGAGTCGCCAGCGGACATTCCACTCAACCTGCTGGTGCCGGCCTTCGTGATCAGCGAGCTCAAGACGGCCTTCCAGATCGGATTCCTGATCCTCGTCCCCTTCTTGATCATCGATCTGGTCGTGGCCAGCGTCCTCATGTCCATGGGCATGATGATGCTCTCGCCCATGATCATCTCGCTGCCGTTTAAGCTCATGCTGTTCGTGCTGGTCGATGGCTGGTCGCTCGTGATGGGGACGCTGGCCCAGAGCTTCTTTACCTGAGGTGATTCGCGATGACTCCCGAGATGGCAATCGATATCGGCAAGGAGGCGGGTGTGGTGGTGATCCTGGTGTCCGCTCCGCCACTCCTGACCGGGCTGGTGATCGGGCTGATCGTCAGTCTCATCCAGGCGGCGACCCAGATTCAGGAGATGACGCTCACCTTCATCCCCAAGCTGGTCGGCGTCGGCGGGGCCCTGATCTTTGCTGGTCACTGGATGCTCTCACTCATTACCGATTACATCATCCGTCTCTACACCAGCATCCCCAATCTGATCGGTTGAGCCGTGTCAGTGATGATGCCGAGACCGCACACGAGTTCAGAGCCCATGTACCAAGCCGCCCTGATCATGCCGGATGCGGTTTAGACGCCGCTGGATATGAGCCCCCATGAGTGTCGCCGCAGAAGACATCCTGCTCTGGGTGACCGCCCTCATGTGGCCCTTCGTGCGTATCAGCGCCATGTTGCTGGTCGCTCCCGTCTTCGGTGCCCGTAACGTCAGTGTTCGGGTGCGCATCGGATTGGCCCTCCTGCTGGCGATGCTGGTGGCCCCGCAGTTGAGCGAACAGCCGTTCATCGATCCGCTGAGCCTGGGCGGGATCCTCGTCGCTGCCGAGCAGGTCGTGATCGGTGTCGCCATGGGTCTGGTGCTGCAGATGGTGTTCTCCGCGCTCATCGTGGCCGGGCAGAGCCTTGCCTTGTCGATGGGATTGGGATTCGCCTCTGCCGTCGATCCGGTCGGAGGGGTGCAGGTGCCCATGGTCTCCCAGTACTTTCTGATCCTGGGGACCCTGATCTTCCTGGCCTTGAACGGTCACCTGGTCCTGATCGAGCTGCTGATCCGCAGCTTCGAGACGCTCCCGGTGAGCGCCGGGGGACTGCGGCCGGACGACCTCTGGGCGGTCGTGAGCTTCGGCAGTACCATGTTCGCGGGTGCCATGCTGATCGCCTTGCCGGCGGTAGCGTCGTTGCTGCTGGTCAATCTGGCGATGGGGGTCATCACGCGCGCCGCACCTCAACTCAACATCTTCGCCGTCGGTTTCCCGCTCACCATTCTTGCCGGTTTCCTGCTACTCATCTTGACGCTCCCCAGCTTGTCGGCCCGGATCGGCGAGCTGCTCCTGGTCGCCTTCCCGCTGGTTCAGCAGATCACGAGGGCATGAGATGGCGGAGAACGAGGGCGGCCAAGAACGAACCGAAGAACCGACCGCAAAGCGTCTGCGCGAGGCGCGCGAGAAGGGGCAGGTGCCGCGCTCGCGCGAGCTCAATACCTTCGCGGTGCTGGTCGTGGGCGCCACCTGTCTGCTGGCCTTCGGGGACCACCTGGGCGCGGGCCTGAACGACCTGATGGTGGATGCCCTGCAGTTGGACCGCGAGCTGGTCTTCGAGAAGGGGCTCTTGCTGCGTCATCTAGAGCAGCTGGTGTCCCGCGTCCTGCTGCTTCTATCGCCCTTGTTCGTCGCGGTGACGGTCGTGGCGCTGCTGGCACCGATCCTGATCGGTGGGGCCAACTTCTCGACTCAGGCCTTGGCGCCCAAGTTCTCCAAGCTCAATCCGATCACTGGCCTGAAACGGGTCTTCTCGGTCCAGGGGCTGATGGAGCTGGTGAAGGCACTGGGCAAGTTCTTCCTGGTGACCATCATCGCCGGGATGGCCATGATCGGTTTCTGGGGGCGCCTGCTGGCGCTCGGCGAGCAGGCGGTCGAGAACGCAATCATCGAGACTGGGCGCATGGCGGCCTGGATCTTCCTCATCGCCGCGTTCGCACTCTTGCTGGTGGTCGTGATCGATGTGCCCTTCCAGCTCTGGAATCACCGCAAGCAACTCAAGATGACGCTCCAGGAGGTCAAGGACGAGCTCAAGGACACGGATGGCAAGCCGGAGGTCAAGGGTCGGATCCGCCAGTTGCAGCAGGAGATGGCGCGGCGACGGATGATGGCGGAGGTCCCCAAGGCGGACGTGGTGATCACCAACCCCACCCATTTCGCCGTCGCCATCGCCTATGAGGCCGCGACCATGCAGGCCCCACGCCTGCTCGCAAAGGGTGCCGACGAGGTGGCGGCGGCCATTCGCGAGCTGGCCGAAACGCATCGCATCCGGCTGGTCGTGGCGCCACGGGTCGCGCGCGCCATCTATTACACGACCGAGATCGGCCAGGAGATCCCGGCCGGTCTCTTCGTGGCCGTGGCGAGGATCCTCGCCTATGTCTACCAGCTCGAGCGCCAGGACCCGGAGATCGAGATGCCCGAGGACCTGCCGGTGCCCGACGACTATCTCGACCCGCGCTCGGCGCGTCGGGCGCGGAGGTAAGGGTGGAACGGGGTACTGGCGTCGCGGAGCGTCTCGGCGGGATCGGTCGCGCGGGTCTGGTGACGCCCCTGCTGCTGGTCGCGCTGCTCTCCATGCTGGTGCTGCCGCTGCCGCCGCTGGCGCTCGACTTGCTCTTCACCTTCAATATCGCGCTCTCGCTCGTCGTGGTCATGGTGGCCGTCTATACCCCGCGGCCGGTGGATTTCGCGGCCTTTCCCACGGTCTTGTTGCTGGCGACCCTGCTGCGCCTCGCCCTCAACGTGGCCTCGACCCGGGTGATCCTGCTCCACGGAGGCAGCGGGACGGACGCCGCGGGGCAGGTCATCGAGGCCTTCGGCGAGTTCGTTCTGGGTGGGAACTTCGCGATCGGTCTGGTCGTCTTCGCCATCCTGGTCATCATCAATTTCGTCGTCGTGACCAAGGGGGCCGGACGGGTCTCGGAGGTCAGCGCCCGGTTCACCCTGGATGCCATGCCCGGCAAACAGATGGCCATCGACGCCGACCTGAACGCCGGGCTCATCTCGCAGGACGAGGCGCGCAAGCGGCGCGAGAACGTGGCCGAGGAGGCCGACTTCTACGGCTCCATGGACGGCGCCAGCAAGTTCGTGCGCGGCGACGCCGTGGCCGGCATTCTCATCCTCTTCATCAATATCCTCGGCGGGATCGTCATCGGGACCTCGCAGCACGGCATGTCCTTCGCCGATGCGGCGAACAACTATGTCCTCCTGAGCATCGGTGACGGGCTGGTCGCTCAGCTGCCGTCGCTCTTGCTCTCCTCGGCCACGGCCATCATCGTCACCCGCGCCTCCTCGGCGCAGGACATGGGCGAGCAGGTCTTCGGTCAGATGTTCTCCAATCCCCGCGTGCTCTATGTGGCGGCGGGTGTCATCGGCATCCTGGGTCTCATCCCCGGGATGCCGAACCTGGTCTTTCTGGGGTTGTCCTCCATGCTCGCTGGCGCGGGCTATCTCACCGGGCGGAAAGGGGTCGCGCCGGGCCCCGAGGTGGTCGAGCGCCTGCCCGAAGGGGTCGAGCTCCCCGCGCCCGAGGATCGCGACCTCTCCTGGGACGATGTCCCACCGATCGACCTGGTTTCCTTGGAGGTCGGCTATCGCTTGATCCCCTTGGTCGACCGCAGTCAGGATGGCCAGCTCATGGGACGGATCAAGGGCATTCGGCGCAAGCTCTCGCAGGAGCTCGGCTTTCTGATCCAACCCGTGCATATCCGCGACAATCTGGAGCTGGGTCCCAATCATTACCGGATCTCGCTGCTGGGCGTCACCCTGGCCGAGGCCGAGGTCTTTCCCGACCGCGAGTTGGCGATCGATCCAGGCCAGGTCTTCGGGACCGTGGCGGGGACGCCGACCAAGGACCCGACCTTCAATCTGGATGCACTCTGGATCGACCCCGCCGATCGCGAGTCCGCCCAGGCGGCCGGCTATACGGTGGTCGACGCGGCGACGGTCATCGCGACCCATCTTTCCCAGTTGTTCCGTGAGAACGCGCACCGTCTGATCGGGCATGAGGAGGTGCAGCACCTGCTCGATCAACTGGCCAGGCGCTCGCCGAAGCTGGTCGAGAATCTCCTCTCTTCCAAGGCGCTGTCGCTGGGCGGGATCCTGAAGGTCCTGCAGAATCTCTTGGCAGAACAGGTCTCGATCCGCGATCTGCGTACCATTGCCGAGACCTTGGCGGAGCGCTCGGTCAAGAGTCAGGATCCTGCCACCTTGACCGCCGCCGTTCGGGTCGCCCTCGCCCGCTCGATCGTCCAAGACCTGATCGGACCGGACGAGGAGCTCCCCCTCATCGCCTTGGATCCGTCGCTGGAGCAGCTCTTGCATAAATCCTTGCAGGGGAGTCAGGGCGAGATCATCGGCATCGAGCCTGGACTCGCGGAGCGGGTGCAACGCTCGGTGACCGATGCCGCGAAGCGCCAGGAGGCCGAGGGGTTGGCCTCGGTGCTGGTGGTGGCCCCGGAGATCCGGTCCTGGATCGCGAGCTGGCTGCGGGGCGCGGTGCGCAACCTGACGGTCCTGGCATTCACCGAGATCCCGGACAACCGGCGGATTCGGGTCGTTGCGACCGTGGGCGAAGGCGATACTGCCCGAGCGCGGGCATGATTGGCAGAGAGGAGCAGACCGAATGAATGTAAGGCGATATCGGGCGCGGGACATGCGCGATGCAATGCGGCAGGTGCGCGAGCATCAGGGGTCCGACGCGATCATTCTCTCCAATCGCCGCGTCGATGGTGTCCTGGAGGTCATCGCCGCGACCGAGCCGGTCTCGGGCGCGACCTCGGCCGAGCATCCCACGCCCGAGGCCAACTCGGCCCTGCCCGTCGATCCCGAGCTGGCCGCCATGCGTCGCGAGTTGTGCGACTTGCGCAACCTCCTCCTTCAGCAGCGGGCATTGAATGAGCGAGACCAGTGGGCGGCGCGCCATCCCTTGGCCGCCGAGTGTGTCGAGCGTCTGCTCCAATGCGGTTTCAGCGACCGGCTTGCCCGCAGCCTGGCCGGGAGCGTCTTGGAGGACACCTCCGCCGAGACCGCTTGGTCACGTCTGCGTGCGCGTCTCTCGGCCTCGATCGCCACCGCCCAGCCCACCGTCCTGGAGCAGGGCGGCATGCTCGCGCTGGTGGGTACCACCGGCGTGGGTAAGACGACGACCCTCAACCGGATCGCGCTGCGCCAGATCCGGCGGATGGGGCGTGACGCTGTGAGCCTGGTGACGCTCGACCGCCAGCGCATCGGGGCCTACAAGCAGCTGCAGGCCTTTGGGCAAATGGCGGGCGTTCCGGTGCAGCTCCTGGAGAGCGAGCGCGACCTGGCCGCCTTGTCCGGTCGGGCAGCTGGTGGGAAACTCGTGCTCATCGACACCGAGGGTCAGACGGCGCGTGACGCGGCGGAGCGTCGACTCTTCGCGCGGATCCGCAGCCAGGTCGCCCTGCAGACCTGGTTGGTGATCGCGGCCAATCATCAGGCGAGCGTGTTGCGACAGACGATCGAGGCCTTTCGATGCAGCGAGCCCTCGGCACTGGTGTTGACGAAGGTCGATGAGGCGGAACAGTTGGGCGAAACCCTCTCGGTCCTCTTGGAGCAGCGCCTCGGGTTGGTCTTCTATAGTGACGGACAGCGTGTCGACGACGATTTTCACAAGGTGGATACACTCCATCTGACACGGCTCGCGCTGGGCGAGCCGGCGCGTGCGCCGCGCAGGCCGGTCGCTGTTGAGATGGCCCCGAGCGAGGAGGCTCCGCCGAGCAGGGTGCCATACAGATCACAGACTCGAACTGCGCCCGAGAATATGGTATTGGAGTCTGTAGTGCCCTTCAGGAAACGTCTGCATGCAGCCCATTAGGAGCCGGCGGCTCAAGAGTATCGCGATCGCGAGCGGGAAAGGCGGCGTCGGTAAGACCAATATCGCGGTCAACCTGTCGGTCGCTCTCGCCCGGATGGGTCGGAGCGTGATGCTCTTCGACGCCGATCTCGGTCTGGCGAATGCGGACATTCTGCTCGGATTGCGCCCGAGCAAGACCTTGCATGACCTGGTCGCCGGCAGGGCGGACGGCCTGGAGGATATCCTGGTGCCGGGTCCGGAAGGAATCCTGTTGGTTCCTTCGTCTTCGGGCATCGGCTCCATGGCCAATCTCAGTCCGGCCGAACACACGGGTCTGATTCGCGCCTTCAGCTCCTACGACAAGCCCCTGGACGTCTTGATCGTGGATACGGCCGCCGGCGTTCAGGACTCGGTGACGAGTTTCTGCCGGGCGGTCCAGGACGTCTCCGTGGTGGTCTGCGACGAGCCTGCGTCTTTGACCGATGCCTATGCCCTCATCAAGGTCCTGCATCAGAACTATGGGCTGAGACGGTTTCGCGTGATCTGCAATATGGTGCGCGACGCGGATTCCGGGCGGCGCCTGCTTCAGAAGCTGTCATCGGTCTGTTCTCGCTATCTCCCTGACGTGCTGCTGGATGCATCCGGTATCATTCCCATGGACGAGCATGTGCGACGCGCCGTCCAGCGGCGGGCACCGGTCGTGGGGCTCTTTCCCGGAAGCCCGGCGGGGCGCGCCTTCGCCGGGCTGGCCAGGCAGGCGGAGCGTTGGACCGCGGCCGACACCGACACGGGTGGCATCGGCTTTTTCGTTGAACGGATGTTACAAAGTGCCTGATGGTCCAGAATCGCTCATTGCCTGGTTATCCGGGGATTGCTGATCGAGCAGGAGACCTGGTTGCGACACACATCGACCTGGTGCAACGAATCGCCCACCATCTGGCGGCGCGTCTGCCTGCCTCGGTCCAGATCGAGGATCTCGTGCAGTCCGGAATGGTGGGCCTGATCGAGGCGGCGCGTCAGTTTCAGTCCGGGCAGGGTGCGACCTTCGCGACCTATGCCGGGATTCGTATCCGGGGTGCCATGATCGACGAGCTGCGGCGTGCCGATTGGACGCCGCGCTCGGTTCACCGCAACAGCCGTCGGATTGCCGAGGCGATTCGGGAGGTCGAGTCGCGCGAGGGCCGCGCGGCCAAGGATCGCGAGATCGCCTCGGTGCTCGAGGTCACGCTGGACGAGTATCATGGAATGCTGCGCGATGCCGCGGGCGCGCAGATTCTGGGTCTGGAGGATCTCTTCGCCGAAGGGATGGACCCGGATCGTGTTTTGCCGGGCGATGAGGCGGCGCCGAGCGAACAGGTCGAGCGAGGGCAGTTTCGGACCGCCCTCGCGGAGTCGTTGGCGGCCCTGCCGGAAAAGGAGCGGCTGGTGCTGGCCCTCTATTACGACGAAGAGCTCAATCTGAGAGAGATTGGTGCCGTCATTGGTGTCACCGAATCGCGTGTGAGCCAGATTCGCAGTCAGGCGCTACATCGTCTGCGCGTGCGCTTGAGTCTTTGGATCCAGGAAGGATCCGACTCATGATCGTCAACCCGAATCAATGCTGCTGGAGCTTCATGTGGATAAAGGCATGAAAATTCTCATCGTGGATGACTTCTCCACCATGAGACGCATCATCAAGAATTTACTTCGCGACCTGGGATTCACCAACACCATGGAGGCGGACGACGGAACCTCGGCGCTTCCGATGTTGAAGAGCGGCAGTTTCGATTTCCTCGTCACGGATTGGAACATGCCGAATATGGAGGGTATCGAGCTGCTGCGCACGGTCCGTTCCGATCCGGCTCTCAAGGATCTACCCGTGCTGATGGTGACGGCCGAGGCGAAGCGCGATCAGATCGTCGAGGCGGCGCAGGCGGGCGTCAATGGCTACATCGTCAAGCCTTTCACCGCCGAGACGCTCAAAGAAAAGATCGACAAGATCTTCGAGCGTCTCGAGTCCTAGGGATGATCTGAGCCTCCTAGGTCTGGGATCCGGGGCCCGCTCCTCCATCAGGTGTCATCGATCCTGGGTGAGCACCTCGTTTGTCTCCTCGACCTGGGTCGGCTGTCGTTGACGGTTTGGTCGCCACAGACCAGGGATCATCCATTAGCCCCTCCGGGAACCACCGATGGAAAATGACGCAAACGGCATGAACTCCCAATTGGATCTCGCTCGCCAGCTCGTCGAGCATCTCGAGGCCGGCGATGATGAGTCGGCGGACCTGGTGCTCCGCCAGTTGAGGGCGCCCTATGAGCGCGAGCTCTTCGATGAGCTCGGCAAGCTCACGCGCGAGCTGCACGAGGCACTGAACAGCTTTCGCGGCGACTCCCGTCTGGTCGAGCTGACGCAGGACGAGATCCCGGACGCCAAGGAGCGCCTCAATTATGTCGTCTCCATGACGGAACAGGCGACGCATCGGACTCTGAACGCGATCGACGAGGGGCTCCCCATCGCCGAGTCGCTCAACCAGCGGGCGCAGATACTCACCGAGAGTTGGACTCGTTTTCGCGGCCGCAAGCTCTCGGTCGAGGAGTTCCGCGAGCTCGCTCAGGAGTTGGATTCCTTCTTTCTCACGACCGGAGAGGAAACGGAACGTTTGCGGTCCCTGATGTCGGAGGTCATGATGGCCCAGGACTTTCAGGACCTCACGGGTCAGATCATTCGCCGTGTCATTCGTCTGGTCCAGGAGCTCGAAGAGAACCTGGTCGGCTTGATCCGCTTGTCCAGCGCACGCATGGAGCCTGACGGCAAGAGTCGTCAGGTCGCGGGTAAGGACGCGGGTTCGGGCGAAGGCCGCGCGGTCGGTCCGGTTGTCCCAAATACACAGGATGCTGCATCAGAGGTCGTCAGCGGTCAGGACGACGTGGACGCATTGCTGTCCAGCCTCGGCTTCTAGACCGCGTTCAGACCGAGAAATGCGTTGTTTCGAGTGACTCCAGCCGCACAACGATCACGGGCCATCGGTGGGGCGCGGGTTTAGCTAGATTCTTTAGTGAATGAAATACTTGAACCGCGTCCAGCGAGGTTCCTTGGTGAGGCCTGACCGAGTCGAAACACCAAGCAACGCAATGACCTGACTGACGTGGTTTAGATCCTCATCTCAGGTGACCATGCATGCCAATCGATCCGCAAGACGAGATTCTTCAGGATTTCCTGATCGAGGCCGGAGAGCTGCTCGAGGCGCTGAATGAACAGTTGATCGATCTGGAGCAGAATCCCGAGGATCGAGACCTGCTCAATGCGGTCTTTCGCAGCTTCCACACCATCAAGGGCGGCGCCGGCTTCCTCAATCTCGATGCCCTGGTCGTCGTCTGCCATCATGCGGAGGACGTCTTCAATCTGCTGCGCACCGATCAGCGCAAGATGGACCCCTTTCTCATGGACACCGTGTTACGGGTCCTGGATGTGGTCAACGTCATGTTTGGTGATCTGAAAGGGGGCAGAGAACCGGAGCCTGCCCCAGGCAAGCTGATCGAGGATCTCGAACGACTGGCGGTGCCGGGCGATCCAGCGCCGACTCCGGCCGCCGCCGGGCCGGCGCCGGGGTCGGCGGACGGCGATTCGCAGCCGGGCCAACCCGAGACCTCCGCGGTGGAGACCGCGTCCATCGATTCAGAGTCACCGGCCCAGGCGCTCGAGACGGGCACGTCGATCAGCGAAGAGGCCCCGGTCGGTACCGGCGAGGAAATCACGGAGCAAGAGTTCGGTGCCTTGCTCGATGCATTGGATGGGAGGGACAAGTCGGCCAGGTCGAGCGAGCCGGAGCAGGGCGAGGCCGCACCCGAGGGTGTGGCGCCCGAGGCGCAAAGTGATCTGATCACGGAGGAGGAGTTCGAGAACCTCCTGGATCAGCTGCACGGTTCCCAGCAGTCTCGGACCGCGGATCCGTCGCCGGTGAGGCATGAGGCCCCCGCGGCACTGGATCGGCAGCCGGGACCTTCGGCCCCGCCGTCTGGTGCCGGGTCGGTGCGGCTCGGGGATGAAGAGAAGAAGAGTGCCGAGACAAGGGTCGTTCAACCGGCCAGGGCCGCTCACACACCGCCCGCGGAGACCTCGGTGCGGGTCGATACCCACCGGCTCGACGAGATCATGAACCTCGTCGGGGAGCTGGTGCTGGTCCGCAACCGCATGAGCATGCTGCGCGCGCGGACCGCCGACGATGAGTTGGGCAAGGCGATCGGCTCGCTGGCACTGGTGACCGCCGATCTGCAGGCGGCGGTGATGAAGACCCGGATGCAGCCGATCAAGAAGGTCTTCAGCCGTTTCCCGCGGGTCGTCCGCGATCTGGCACGGAGCCTGGGCAAGGAGATCGATCTCGAGACCTATGGTGAAGAGACCGACCTGGACAAGAACCTGGTCGAGGCATTGGCCGATCCACTGGTGCATCTGGTTCGCAACGCGGTCGATCACGGGATCGAGATGCCAGACGTGCGGGAGTCGAATGGCAAGCCGCGCAGGGGCAGGGTCGTCCTCGGTGCTGCCCAGGAGGGCGATCATATCTCGCTGATCATCGAGGACGACGGGCGTGGCATGAACCCCGAGGTGCTGCGTCGCAAGGCGGTCGAGAAGGGTCTGCTGGATCCGGCAGCGGCCGAGCGTCTGTCGGATCGCGATGCCTTCAATCTGATCTTCATGGCTGGCCTGTCCACCAAGGAGAAGATCTCGGACGTCTCGGGCCGGGGGGTCGGGATGGATGTGGTGAAGACGAGCATCGGCCAGCTCAATGGAACCGTCGAGATCGATTCTCAGCTCGGCCGAGGGACCAGGCTGCAGGTCAAACTTCCCTTGACCCTCGCCATCCTGCCGGCGCTGATGGTCATCCTGGACGGTCGCCGGTTCGCCATTCCCTTGGCGTCGGTCTCGGAGATCCTGGACCTCGACCTGACCCGCACCCATTTTGTCGACGATCAGGAGGTCATCATGGTGCGCAGTCATGCCTTGCCCCTCTACTATGTCGGGCGCTGGCTGCAACCGGACCAGTCGGTCGAGCCCAAGCGCGACGCCCATGTGGTCGTGGTACATGTCGCGCAGCGCAAGGTCGGCCTGGTGGTGGACGGACTGGTCGGCCAGGAGGAAGTGGTGATCAAGCCCCTTGGCCTGGGCCTTCAAGGGGTCCCGGGTCTGGCCGGTGCGACCATTACGGGCGATGGGGGGATCGCCTTGATCATGGATGTCCCGGAGCTTCTGCGGGTCCTGGGGCGACCCGGCGTCGGTGGGCGCGGGTCGCATGCCAAAGTGCCGGGCGAGGCGCTGGGAGCAGGTGCCTGAACCATGACGCTGCGGGTCGTGGTGGTCGATGATTCCGGCTTCTTCCGAAGACGCATCCTCGAGATCCTCAATGCGGACGTCGGCATCGAAGTGGTCGGGACCGCGCGCAATGGTCTGGAGGCGATCGAGGTCGTCAAGCGTCTGAGTCCTGACGTCGTGACCATGGATGTCGAGATGCCGGTGATGGACGGCATTACCGCGGTGCGGCGCATCATGGCCGAGTCCCCACGGCCGATCCTGATGTTCTCGACCCTCACCACCGAGGGGGCGACCGCGACCCTGGACGCCCTGGACGCGGGTGCGATGGACTTCCTGCCGAAGCGCTTCAGCGAGATGGCGAAGGATGAGAATACCGCGAAGGTCCTGTTGCGTCGGCGTGTGCGTGCCCTTGCCAGGGGACGCAGCCGTGCACAGGCTCGGTCTGGATCCCGCGAGCGTCCAGCGGCACCGATGCCGGAGAGCGCGACGCCCGTCCCGCGAATGGTGGCGCCCCAGCGGGCGCCGGCCAGTGGCACCCCACTGCATGCGTTACGCGCCGTGCTCATTGGTACCTCGACCGGCGGGCCGGTGGCGCTGCAGGAGGTGCTGAAGTGCCTGCCGAAGACCTTTCCCTTGCCCATCGTGCTGGTCCAGCACATGCCCGCGAGCTTCACCCCCGCCTTTGCCGAACGTCTGAACAATCTGTGCGAGATCGAGGTCTACGAGGCCGCATCCGGGTCCGTCCTGAGGCCCGGATGCGCGCTCTTGGCACCAGGTGGTCGGCAGCTGGTGCTGGAGGGGGGCTCGCAGACGCGGGTCCGGCTGGAGAACAGTGCGCCCGGGATCATCTATAAACCGAGCGTCGACATCACCTTCAACTCCGCAGTCGCTGCGCTGAGGTCGCAGGTGCTCGCTCTGGTGCTGACGGGCATGGGGGCCGACGGACGTGAAGGGTCGAGGGCCTTGAAGGCCCAGGGTGCCCACGTCTGGGCGCAGGATGCCGCCAGCTCGGTGGTATTCGGCATGCCTGCCGCGGTGATCGACGCCGGTCTCGCCGATCAGGTCTTGCCGTTGAAGGAGGTGGGTCCAGCACTGGTCAAGGGCTTCTGCTGAGATGGATATCCTGAGCCTGGTCGGGATCCTCCTGGGTCTCCTGGCCATCCTGGGCGGTGCGCTTGCCAAGGGCAGCAGTCTGGGGGCCCTCTGGAATCTCGCCGCCTTCCTCATCGTGGTGATCGGCACCCTCGGGGCCGCCTTGGTGCAGGCGCGCACACCGGTCTTTCTGCATGCCTTGAGGATCGTGCCCTGGGTCCTGGTCCCACCGGGGTTGGATCGGGTCTCCATGATCGCGCGCATCGTCGGCTGGTCCCAACTGTCCCGTAAGGAGGGGCTGCTGGGTCTCGAGGCCGCCTCCGAGGAAGAGACCGATCCCTTCGTTCGCAAGGGGCTGCAACTGCTGGTCGACGGGACCGAGCCGCAGGTGCTGCGCCAGATTCTGGAGTCGGATCTCGATAACCGCGAGTCGTTCGATCTGCAGGGCGCGAGGGTCTTCGAGAGCATGGGGATCTATGCACCGACGCTCGGCATCATTGGCGCCGTGATGGGACTGATGGCGGTCATGCAGAATCTGGCCGACCCCAGCAAGCTGGGAAACGGGATCGCCGCGGCCTTCGTCGCGACCATCTATGGTGTCGGTCTGGCCAATCTGCTGTTTCTGCCGGTCGCGAACAAGCTGAAGGGCATCGTTCAGGCGCGGGCGAATTATCAGATGATGCTGCTCGAGGGACTCGCGGCGATCGCCGAGGGCGAGAATCCGCGCAATATCGAGAACAAGCTGAGCGGCTTCGTTCAGGGTTGACGGGGGTCCATGGCGCGCAAGAATCGACACCAAGAGCGGGACAATCACGAGGCCTGGGCGATTCCCTATGGCGACTTGGTCACCCTCCTCATGGCCTTCTTCGTCGTCATGTATGCCATTTCGGTGGTCGACGCGGGCAAGTATCGCGTCTTGTCCAACTCGCTGATCGAGGCGTTCGGCGCGCAGGAGGGGGGGCCGCCAATTCAGGTCGGGGAGCCGAACCCGGATCTGAGCCTGATCGGCGATGAGGCGAAGCGCTCGCTCGCCCCAATCCAGATGGACCTGGCATACAGCGACACTGGGTCGGGGAGCGCGTCCGCCATCGATGGGTCCTCGCCGACGGATGTGGCCATCGAGAGCCTGCTCGACTCGGCGCAAGCGCGGGATCGGGGCAAAATCTTGAGCGAGATCGGCGAGATGGCCGGCGAGATCGAGTCCGCGTTGGGGGGGCTGATCGAGGATGACTTCATTCAGGTGACGCGCAGGCCCTATTGGCTCGAGATTCAGATCAATACCAGCCTCTTGTTCGCCAGCGGCTCGGCGACCCTGGAGACGACCGCGCGTCCAGTGCTGGAGGGGGTTGCCGGGATCCTGGCGAAACGAGATACCCGCATCCACGTCGAAGGGCACACTGACGACTTGCCGATCAGCAATCCGATCTATCCTTCCAACTGGGAGCTCTCTTCAGGGCGGGCCGCAACGGTCGTTAACCTCTTTGCGCAGCACGGCATCGACCCGGAGCGCATGGTGGCGATCGGATATGCCGAGTTCAAACCGGTGGCCGGCAACGCGACGGAGGAGGGCCGGGCGCGCAATCGACGTGTTGCGGTGATCGTTCTTCCCGGCATTCATCCGCGCTCGAGCGAGCGCCTCGAGCCCGAGCGGCTGCGAAGCGATTATGCGCCGGATCTCGGCCAGATCCGATGAAGATCGAGGTACTGGAATCCCAGTAGAGGGAATTCGAGAATGCGGTGTCCGAATGGCTTCAGCACAGTCGCCGCGGCGACTGCACCTAGTGGGGCATCCTGCCACGCACAGAAATGGCTGAGTGCTCGGTATCATTAGATCAACCAGAGGTTTTGCAGAGAACCGCGAGGAAGCAATGACCGCAGTAGATTCGCAAGAGCAGACGACAGGGGCCTCGTCGGCCTATGTGACCTTCAGCTTGGCGGAGGAGACCTATGCCATCGACGTGCTTCAGGTCCAGGAGGTCTTGAAGCTCACCGACATCGCCCCGGTGCCGGGTGTGCCCGACTACATCCTGGGTATCATCAATCTGCGAGGCGACGTCGTGACCGTCATCGACGCACGCCGCCGGATGTCGCTTCCCCAACGTGAGCCCGATGACGCCTCCCGGATCGTGATCATCGATGTCGATAACCAGAATATCGGCATCCTGGTCGATTCGGTGGCAGAGGTGGTGCAGATCTCGCCCGATGCGGTCGAACCGGCGCCGGCCGTCGGTAGCGATCAGACGAGTCGCTTCATCCTCGGTGTGACCAGTAGCGACGAGGGACTGACCATCCTGATCGATCTCAATAAGCTTCTGTCAGATGAGGAGTGGGCGGCCATCCGCGAGCTTTGAGACGGGTGGCGCCAACGCACCGGCCCGGTCGCGTCAGATCTCGGTGTGTCCTTCGGGGCGTGGTTGCAGGCTCAGGGGGCAGTTCCATCAGGTGTGTCCAGGTTCCAATCAACCCGATTCCGACTGATCTCGAGGTGGTTGATATGAGCGATCCGATCAAGCCACTCAAGCCAGTGCATTCACCGAATCCGTCGCGCTCCATGAGCGATGAGCAGGATCGGAGTCTGGCACAGCAACTGGGTGTTCGCCGCCGGCTTCGTCCGCTCGAGCGTCGCTCCGGAGAGCGACGCTCGGGGGAGCGCCGCAAGTCGGAGCGTCGTTCCGAGGAGCGTCGCTCGGACGAGCGCCGCGTCAGTGCGCGTCTGTCGCAGGAGCGACGACTCGAGGAGCGACGCTCGGGGGAGCGTCGCGTCCATGACCGCCGTCGAGCCGATCGACGCGTTCAGGAAGAATCGCGCGAGACCCGCGGCCCGAGCGACCGAGAGGTTACTTCGCCACCTATGCCGAGGCGTCGCCGAGGTCTGGTGGACGACTATGCCTGACGCCTGCGCGCGTCCCGGATTCGGTCCGACGGCGAGGCTGGATGGGCTGCGGTCTTAGGTCTCTCGGATGAACGGCCAGCTCGGGGTCGGAATGCTGTGGCTGGCGCTGGCGGCGGCGCTCGTCGCGATGGCGCTGGCGGTCTACGCCGTGGTTGCCCTTCTGGTCTGGCGCCGTCAGATCAGAGAGCTCCGGAGCGAGCTGCAACGACAGAACACGGCCATGCTGGCCTTGCATGGTGCCATGAAGATGATCTCGGAGGATGTGATCACCCATGGCCAGGTCCAGTCCTCGGTCAAACGGGCGCTCGAACGCCTGGCCGACCAGCAGAGTGAGTTGCGTCTGCGCGACGTCGGTGAGGGGCTGTATCCCCAAGCGATCCGCTTGATTCAGGACGGGCGCACGCGTGAAGAGGTCCGTCAACTCTGTGGTTTGACCCAATCCGAGTTGGACCTATTGTTCAGCCTGCACGCGGGTCGATCCCCTCCAGCATGAAGATGAAGGCCAGGATCTCGGCGACGGCGATATAGAGCTCTTCGGGGATCTCGTCGCCGATGGGGATCTGTGCCAATGCCTCGACCAGGATCGGGTCGGATTGGAGGGGAACCCCATGCTCCATGGCGATGCGGATGATCTCATCGGCGGTGAGGCCGGAGCCAGCGGCCGTGATCCGCGGGGCGTTGCGGCCATCCCAATGGAGCGCGACGGCCTTTTGGCTGTCTCCTTCAGGCTGGTGCTTGCTCACGCCTGCTCGCTGACCAGTGGCGTGTCGAGTCGGGGCCGTGCCGACTCGGCTTGCCGATGCCCGGCATGCAGGCTGGCGACCTCGATCTCCCGTGCCTCCAACTGTCGGCGCAGCTCGTCCAGGTGCCGATCCAGGACCCTGGCGGCCTCCTGCGCACCGGCGTAGAGGGTCGCATTCAATCGCCCCTGGCGCAGCGTCAGGTTCACCAACAAGGGGCCGAGACGCGGCAGATCGAGCCGGAGGCGTATGCTCCAGCACGCATCCTCCGGTTGGCCGTGCGGATGCTCCCGTTCGATCTCGGCCTCCAATGCCATCAGGCCGGCAGGGGTCTTGAAGGGCAGCTCCAGCACCCAGCGCGGCTGCTCCGTGCTCGATTCCAGCGTCTGCAGCTGATGCGTGACGACCTGTTTGATCATGGCGTCGACCTCCTTGCCGAGCATACCGAGTGCAGTTGTCCCGCCAGGCAGCGTCGGCCTTTGCGTATCGGGTCTGCTTGGGTGTCCCGTCTCATCCTTCATTGGCCCGAGCGCGCTCGGTGTGCTGCGGAGGCTACCCGCGAGGGTGGGCTTGGGTCCCAAGGTCTCTTCTCGGGCCCCGCGGTCCGCAGGGGTTGCCGCTGGATCGCCAGCGCGGGATGGCACGGAGGGGGCTCCAAGGTGGCTTGCCGGTGCGGCCGAGGTGGGCCTCGAGGCTGGCGCTTGGGTCCCCCCGCTGGCGCGAGCCGCCAGCCCGTTCGCGGCTCGGATCTGCGCGGCCAAACGTATGAGCCGTTCCCCGACATCCTGGGTCGGATGCGTTGCCCTTGGCAGTGGCGTGATGGAGGGTGCCGGCCGGGTCTCCAGAGCCCGTCCAGCCAGGGCCTCGATCGGGGGAGGGTCCGCCGAGCGCTCCTTCGGCCGATCCGGGCCGGTCTCCAGGGTTTGCTTGGCGGCTGGGCGCGGAGGCGCAAGGCCTGAATCGAGGGCGGACGATCTTTGGCTGACGGTCGTCTTGACGGCTCCATCCGTGTCGCGGCCGACAACACCTCGAGTCTCGGCCTCGAGGGTCGCCCTCGGTGGTGCTCGTTCGTGACGACCCGGAGGAAGGATCCGATCGGCGGCGCGGCTCGACGGGTCCCGACCCGGGTCGAGTGGTTCCGAGAGGGGTGTCCTGGTCTGGGTCGCCGCCGTTGGTTCGCGGGTCGCGAGCCCTGGTGGCTGGTCGCCTGGCCGGCTCGGTTGGCTCGAAAAGCGGTTGGAGGCGTCCAGTGGGGCCGGCTTGGTTGGGGGCGTCGGCCCTGATGGCTCCCGGGTTGGGGGCGGGGTCGGCAGGTTGGCCAATCGGCTCGGCACGCGGCTGGGGCCATCTAGCTGGGTTGGACCTTCGCGCAGCGAGCCCGATGGGGCTTTCCGATCGGTGGGCGGCGTCACCGGATCGGTTGGCCGGTCAGCCATGGTCTGGCCGCGGTTGGGATTCTCCCCGGGCGCCGGCTTCGCCTGGATCGTCGGTGGCGTCTTATCGCTCGTGGACAGGGCCGTTTGCTCGGTGGCTCGGTTCGGCACCGCCGAAGCGCGGTCGGGACTGTCCAAAAGGGTCGGCTTGGCCTGGACGACTGGTGCTGGCGTCTCCCGATTGGTGGGTGGCGACCTCTGATCCGTGGGCCGGCTCGGTGGGCTCTGGCCGCGGTCAGGGGTGCTCGGCTGAGTTGGTCTGACCGAGGTCGTCGGCGCTTGCGTTTCACGATTGGCCGGCGGCCCTTGGTCAGCCGGCCGTCGCGAGTTTGCTGGGTTTGGGTCGGGTACGCCCGGCCGGATCGGTTCGGACTCGGCGGGATGGGTCGAGGTCTTGCCGCCGAGCTCTGGGGACAGCTGGGCGGTGGAGCGAATCTGCGCCGCAAGACGCAAGAGCTGCGCCTTGAGGTCCGACGTGTGATCGACGGGTCGCAAGGGGTCCGTCATTCTCGATGCCGTCAGGGCCTCGAGCCAGATGCCCGATGCCTGAAGGCGGCTGGACAAACGTGCTGGATCGATCAGGTCGCCCGTGGTCGCGAGCCGGTCCAGCAGGGTTTCGATGGCCTGGCGAGTCGCCTTCGACCCGAGCGGGGAGGTCTCGTTCGATCGTCCGACGCGATCCCCCGGGAGGCTCGATCGATCCCTCCAGGTGGTCAGGATGGGCAACAAGGGCTGCGCCTGCGGCAGGTGTCGGCGGATCACCGAATCCAACCACTCCCGCTCCTTCACGGGAGGTGCGGTCGGCGATGATATGGCGTCCGGACTTGCTACGGACAAGGTCCGCAGGACGAGTGTCGGGCCCTGACGCACCACCTCGGCTTGCAAGCGTATCCCATCGACGCCCTTTGACGAGCCGGTCGCACACTCTCCCGATCGGTTGTCGACCCCGGTCGGGGCCGGGCCGGGCAAGGGTTCGGCCAACCGGACGCCCGAGGCCGCCGACCAGGGACCGCTCCCGCCTGAGGGTCGCAGCCGGACGTCGACGAGAGTCGGCGAGTGGATCCGCACCAGGTCGACCTCGACCCGCGCGCCAGGTGCGAGCGCGGCCTGCAGACGCGCGCCGAGGGGGTCGGACGCGGTCTGGGTGGTCGCCTTCTGTGGCGTCCCTATGAGTCCAGTCAAGGTCGGAGGAAGGGAAGGGCGCATCATGGGCGAGCGACTCGTTCTTCCAGGGGTCCGTATTCAATCCCCCATCCTTCTCGCCCTGCGCTGATAGTACAAGGACGCGCGCATCAGTGAGCGCTCCGTTTGGGGATCGAGGTCGATCATGGAGAAACCAGCCGACAGGCAACCCGATCTGGAGGATGGCCTCAGATTGACCAGGACGGCTTCGCCAGACACTGTGCCTCTGAGGCCGGGCAGCTCCATTCTCGTGTACTCGAAGGGTGTGCCGATCTGCCGTGGGTCGATCCTTCCGCTCTCCAGCTCCACGGAGAAGCCCTTGACCGACAGGTCAAGTAACTGAGCGTCGATCTCGTGGTCCGAGTCCAAATGACGTAGACAGACGCGGCGTTGATCGTAGTGAGGCAGCTGGACCCGAAAGATCTCACGTCGTTTCAGATAGAGGATCTCGGTCGGATAATCGCAGCGGATGAGCCCCTTGCCGTCCTCGACCAAGACCTCTTGGACGGTTACCGAGAAACGAATCGCAGTCCCACGCAGGCTGATGAAGACTTGGATCGCCTGATCGGGACGCAATGGAGCAGGTTCTTGGAGGGGGTCGACATGATCCAAGTAGAGCCGTCTCTCCACGGGCTCCAGGCGACTCAGGAGGGAGTCGTAAAGGGGGCCTTCGGGGTCCAGGCGCACGGCGACCGGCACCAGTTGCCGATTGATCTCAGCGAGGGTCGCCGAGATCCTTGCCGGTCCCCGCACACTCTCCTCATCGGTCCGGGCTTCCCAGCTGTCCTCGATCTGGCTCGATCGGGTCTCGTGCGGGTCCCTCATCACGCCTGACTGGTCATGCGGCTGCGCGGGCCCGCGCCCCGGGTGCGGCCGTGCGGATCGTAGGTCGCCGCGGTCTCATCCTCGCCGGTCAGGAGACGGAGCGACAGGGCGACGCGTTTGCGATCGCGCTCGATGAGGCGTCCATTGGCCCGGTTCAACTGATCGCAGCGCCGGATGGCGTCTCTCAGGAGTGTCCAGCGCGCGCTCAAGTCGAGGCCGTCACCAGAGGCCGAGAAGAACTTCAGGACTCCAGCGGGCGTGAAAGGGTATTGCTCGAGCTCGACCCATCGCTTCTGTCTCTGCGTCTCCGCTTCGAGCTGGGTCACCAGACCCTGCTTCTCGTCAACAAGGCGCTGCAGCTGATCGGGATCCCGCGTCTCGACGGCACGGGTCTCCTCCAGCATCGTCTCTTCCAACCGGTTTGCCAGTCGGATCGAGGTCTCCAGCGACTGTGCGAACTGGCTCATCCGATCCATGAGGTTGCGACCCCCGGGTGTGATGTGGCTGTGTGATGAGTGGGGCCAAGCTCCACGCGCTTTAGCCTCGGAACCTGATCGAGGCCGCCCAGCTTTCAATGGCTTTGGATCCCAAGGACGGACCGGCCCCAGACTTCCGAAGGACGAGGTCTATGCTTTGCGCATCGCCGCTTCCCCAGCCGGTCAATCCAGCAGTCGTTCGAACCCGATGATCCGGTCGGCAAGCCGCTCATTGTCGATCGGGTAACGACCTTCGGCAATGGCCGCCTTGATCTGCGCAACCCGCTCGCTGTCAAATGGGGCCTGACTGGCATTCGTGTGCGCGGCGCTCATGGTACGGGCGGTCTCCGTGAGCGTGACTGATTCACCGGCCATCGCTTCCGGCTTCGGTGCCGGTCGGTCTGGGTCGCTCTTGAGCTGACGCGGTTTGCCCCCGGAATGGGCCCCCTCGGTGCGGAGGTTGTTACCGATCAGGTTGTTGATGTCCATCAAGATGATCCCGGTCAACGGATAGGTCTATAGGTCTACCAGTATAACGGCCGCGCTGAGCGGAACTGTAGCAGCATGCACCCGGAGCCCGATGCGAATCGCGACCCGACTCACAATGCAACGCGGATCGCGCCCGATGCCTCGACATAGCCCTCGACGATCCGCTTGGAGGAGCCGTTGCGGACCCGGATGCGCTGGCCCTCGGTTCCATCCTCCAATGCCTTGCCTTTCATGCGGACGCTCAATCCAGGTCGGGTGGAAAAGAGGATGACCTGCTGTCCGCGTTTGACCAATTGTCGTTTCGCGACCTGGGCGCTGGTGAGGACCTGGCCCGGGATCAACCGGCGCCGCGCCTCGAGGCCAACGAGGGGCTCCATATCGATGAAGTAACCCTTTGCGAGCTTCGAGGTCTCCATACGCTCGAGCCCGAGGTCGCCCGGCCGGATGACCTGCTCACGCGAGAGTGGTCTTGCGACCACCACCACCTGAGTGTAGCGCTCAACCCGAACAGGTACAAAGATCGACCACCGAACAGGGTCCGAACAACGAATATTGACGCTCGTATTGCCATCCGTGCGGGCGCCTGGTGCCAGCTGGGCGATCGGGGCTCGGTTGCAGCGCACGAGGCGCAGCCGATTGTCCAATGGGCCGATCTCGATCCGGGTCTCCGCGGCCCCATCCGTCGCGAGCAGTTGGGCGAGAAAGGCCCGAGCGGTATCCTGGAGCCGCTCCAATGGTTCGGTGTCCGCACCGAGTGGCTCCGAGAGGGTCGCGGCCAGAAACAGGCCGGCCAGAAGGCCCGTTGCCCGGCGACTCTTAGGGATCATGTCGCATCTCCTACTTGTACAGGAGGTTTAGGCGATTGCCGGAAATCGCCTTAGGTCCTGCCGGGATTGGTTCGACCCTTGGGATGCATGAAGTGGGCCCTTCCAAGAAGGTCTTGGGGCGAGCGAGATCCATGCATCAAGTCGCAGCGTCTTGCCATCATGCTGTTATGATGGGACCACTGAGATCGAGCCGGAGGCGCCAAATGAGTCAGTTTATTGACGATGTCGATCAGCGGACCCAAATGGTGGGGCAGAACCGAATGGATCTGTTGCTCTTCCATCTCGGGGGAGAACAGGCATTCGGCATCAATGTGTTCAAGATCCGGGAAGTCATTCCCAAACCCCAGCTGCGCCACCTGCCGGGCTCCAGCCCGGTGGTTTGCGGTGTGGCGAACATCCGCGGCCGGACGGTCTCGGTGATCGACCTGGCGATGTCGATCGGCTTCGCGGCCCAGCCGGTCGACGAGGACCAGGATGCCAAGGTCATCGTGACCGAGTTCAACCGTTCGGTCCAGGGCTTCTGGGTCTCCGCGGTCGACCGGATCGTCAATGTGAACTGGGAGACGGTCAAGCCACCGCCTCGCGGGACCGAACGCGAGAGCTATCTGGTGGCGGTCACCGAGGTGGACGGCCGATTGGTCGAGATCATCGACGTCGAGCGGGTGTTCGCCCAGGTCAATCAGGTGCCCCTCGACGTCTCCGAGGAGATCCAGCAGGAGTCCGAGACGCTCCCCCATGAGCGGCGCATCCTGGTCGTCGATGATTCGATGGTGGCACGCAAACAGATCGAGCGCGTCATCTCCGAGCTGGGCTTTCGCACCGAATCCCGTTCAGACGGCAGGGCGGCGCTGGACTATCTGGAAGAGCTGGCAGCGGCGGGCAGCCTCTATTCCACGATCGAGATGGTGATCGCCGACATCGAGATGCCGCGCATGGATGGCTATACCCTGACCCGACGGATCCGGGAAAACGGCAAGCTGAAGGATCTGAAGGTGATCCTCCATTCCTCCTTGAGTGGCCAGTTCAATGTCGACATGGTGACCCGAGCGGGGGCCGATGATTTTCTGGCCAAGTTCAGTTCGGATGAGCTGGGTTCCAGGGTGCTCAAGTATGTGAGGCAATCCTGATTGCCGCTTGCCGGGAGGGGAGGATCAGGACCCTAGTACCCTGTCCGATCGTCGAGGCAGTGGACACGAGTGACCGCCGCCGCGCGGCGGCGGTTTGGGCGTCCAGTTTTCAAGCTGCCCAGGGTTCAGGGGGCATTTTCGGGGTCCACTAGGGTCGAGCCGTGATTGACGCCCAGGATTACGCCGAGTTCTCTCGCTTCTTGTCTGAATGTTGCGGTCTGGTTCTGGGCGAGAACCGCCAATATCTCGTCTCCAGTCGCTTATCACGCCTGCTCGATGAGTTCTCCTTCGAGAAGGTCGAGGACCTGCTGCGGGCACTGAGGCGCTCACCCGATCCGCTGCTGAGATCCCGGGTGATCGACGCCATGACGACCAACGAGACCTCCTGGTTTCGCGATGTCTATCCCTTCGAGATCCTGCGCCACGATGTGTTGCCCGGCCTGAGCAAGGAGAAGAAGGCCGTCAAGGTCTGGTCGGCGGCCTGCTCGAGCGGCCAGGAGCCCTATAGTATCGCCATGGTGTTCGCGGAATGGGAGGCGACCTATCCGCCGAAGACGGTCTCTCTCAACATCCTCGCCACCGACCTTTCGGAGGGCGTGTTGCAGGAGGCGCGGGCAGGTATCTATGACGAGTTGAGCATTGCGCGTGGTCTGAGTCCGGAGCGCCGCCAACGCTATTTCGATGCGGTCGAGAATGGTCACAGGATCAAGCCGGAGATCCAGCGCCGAGTGCGCTTCCAGAGGCTCAATCTGATGGATTCCTACGCGGCACTCGGGAAATTCGACATCGTCTTCTGCCGCAACGTCCTGATTTATTTCTCGGCGGAGACCAAGCGTCGAATCTTTGACGGCATTGCCCGTCAGATGGACCGCGGGGCCTATCTCTTCGTCGGTGCGTCAGAGGCCGTGAGCTCCTACACCGACGCCTTCGAGATGATCCGTACCCCGCGAGGCTCGGTGCTGCGCCGGCGCTGAATGGCACATGGGTTGCATCGACCCGGGCAACGACAGTTGCAGGGTCCATCAGCCATGAGCCTTTCTCTCGACAAGGCCTTCGGGATCTTACCGGCCTCGGTCAACCTGCGGGATCAACGCACGGAGTTGCTGGCCTCCAATCTGGCCAATGACGACACCCCGAACTACAAGTCCCGCGATTTCGATTTCGACGGAATTCTGGCGTCCATCCAGGGGGTCGGCAGTTCATTGAAACTGACCCGGACCCAGCCCGGACACCTGACGCTCTCCATCCCGGATCCCACTCAAACGCCTGAGCTGCTCTACCGGATCCCCGCCCAACCCTCCCTGGATGGCAATACGGTCGACCCGCAACTGGAGCGTGCGGCCTTTGCCGAGAACGCGGTGCGCTATCAGAGCACCCTGGAATTCCTCAATCGTCGCGTCTCGGGTCTGCGTGCCGCCCTGAGTAAGGAGTGACAGTCATGAGCGACCTCTTTCGTATCTTCAGCACCTCGGCCTCGGCCTTGACCGCGCAGTCGGTCCGGCTCAATACCGTGGCCTCCAACCTCGCGAACGCGAACACGGCGGCATCCACGCCTGAGGCGACCTATCGCTCGAAACAGGTCCTCTTCCAGACCCTGCTCGATCAGGCGGATCCCGATCGGGTGGCCATGCCGGTGCGGGTCGCCGGCATCGTGGACTCGCCGGCCGAGCCGGTCCCGACCTACGAACCCAATCACCCTCAAGCCAACGAGGACGGCTATGTCTTTCGGCCGGCGATCAGCGTGGTCGAGGAGATGGCCAACATGATGTCGGCATCGCGCAGCTATGAAGCCAACGTCGAGGTGATGAATACCTCGCGTCAATTGCTGCAACGCACCCTCCAGGTTGGTAAGCGCTAGGAGTTCATTCGATGACACAGGTCAGCACCGACGCCTTGGAAAGCATGGGTCTCGCGACCTATCAGCAGAACAGCGGGGCATCCAAGGACACCCTCGGGCAGGAAGATTTTCTGCGTCTGATGACGACGCAGCTCACCAACCAGAATCCGATGGAGCCGATGGAGAATGGCGATTTCCTCAGTCAGATGGCCCAGTTCTCGACCGTCGCGGGGATCGAAAGCCTGACCGACTCGTTCAACACGCTCTCCGCGTCGCTCACCCAGGGACAGGCCCTGCAAGCAGCGGCCCTGGTCGGTCGGGATGTCCTGGTTCCAAGCCAGACGGGGCACCTGGAAGCGGACGGGACCCTCGGGGGTGCGGTCGATCTCTCGGCGGCCTCCTCCGGGGTCAAGATCGGCGTCTACGACGCGGGCGGTCAGCTCGTCCGGACACTGGATCTGGGCGCACTTGGCTCGGGACTCCAGGAGTTCGAATGGGATGGCCGGTTGGAGGACGGCTCGCCGGCGCCGGAGGGGGTCTATGAGTTTCGGGCGACCGCGGCCGATTCTTCGGGCACGCAGGCGATCGGCACCCTGGTGAAGTCGCGCGTCGAGAGTGTCTCCATCGATCAGAACGGCGGCCTGCAGCTGAGTGTGCGCGGGCTCGGGGCGATCGCCTTTTCAGATGTTCGCCGCATTCTTTGAGAGTGCCGCGTCGACAACAACAGAGGAGTAGACAAGATGCCTTTCAATATTGGCTTGAGCGGTTTGAACGCGGCTTCGCAGGATCTGCGCGTCATCGGCAACAACATCTCGAATGCCTCCACCACGGGGTTCAAGGTGTCGCGCGTCGAGTTCGCGGACGTCTTTTCCCAATCCTACGGCGGGATCAGCCGGACGAGTATCGGCTCCGGGGTGCGGGTCGGTGCCGTGACGCAAGAGTTCACCCAGGGCACGATCGAGTTCACCGGCAATTCGCTCGATCTCGCCGTCAATGGCGAGGGATTCTTCGTCCTGGATGACAATGGCAGCAAGGTCTACAGTCGTGCCGGCGCCTTTCAGTTGGACCGGGATGGCCACATCGTCAATTCGGGGGGGCTGCGTCTCCAGACCTATCCCCCCCGCACGACAGGAGAAACGGACTCGGAGTTCAACATCGGCCAGTTGAGCGATCTGAAACTCCCGCTGGACGACTCGGCCCCGTTGGCGACCAGTCAGGTCAAGGCGCAGATCAATCTGCGTGCCGACGCCGATCCGCCCGTCGACGATACGGGTGTCCCGGTCACGGATATCGATCTCAACGATCCAGATACCTACAACTTCTCCTCGTCGGTGACCGTCTATGATTCTCTGGGTACGCCGCGCACCATGACGCTCTATTTCCTCAAGCCCGGCACGGGGGGACCACCACCGACGCCGGTCGTCGCCGATCCGCTCAAATGGAAGGTCTATGCGGAGCTCGACGGATTGACGCCAGCCGCGACCCCCCATACGCCGGCCAATAGCTTCGAGCTGGAGTTCGACTCGAACGGCAAGCTGCTCAATCCCACCGGCGCGCTCGATGTGCCATTCGACTTGGCGAACTACGACCCCATCAATGGTGCCACGATCGGTCCGATCGACCCCACGACGGGTGAGGGGACCGGGGTGGTCTCGCTCGACCTCACGGGGATGACCCAGTTCGGGACCGAATACACGGTCAACGACTTCAGCCAGGATGGCTACACCACGGGGCGTCTGAGCGGACTCGACATCGACCAGAGTGGCGCCCTCTTTGCCCGCTACACCAATGGGCAGTCCGCCTTGCTGGGGCAGGTGGCGCTGGCCAACTTCACCAATCCACAGGGCTTGCAGGAGCTGGGCGACAACAATTGGGGCGAGACCCATGGGTCCGGCGAACCGGCCTATGGTGCGGCCGGCACCAGCAATTTCGGCCTCATCCACTCGGGCGGCCTGGAGGCGTCCAACGTGGATATCGCCGAGGAGTTGGTCAACCTCATCACGGCGCAGCGCAACTTCCAGGCGAATGCCCAGACCATCTCCACCGCCGATCAGGTCACTCAGACCATCATCAATATCCGCTGACGCGCGCGTCAGCGGGGAACCGAGTCATGGACCGTTTTCTCTATCTCGCGATGTCCGGCGCCAAAGAGAATCTCTATGCGCAGGCCATCAACAACCACAACCTGGCGAACGCCAATACCCATGGCTTTCGCCAGGCCCTCGGGGAGGCCTATACCGCGCCCGTGCGCGGGCCTGTCTATGACTCTCGAGACTATGTGCAGACCAGAGACGAGGTCATCGACTTTTCCCATGGGACCCTGCAGAGCACGGGTCGCGACCTGGACATCGCGATCGAGGGCGAAGGCTTCATTGCCGTTCAGGCCCCGGACGGTGGCGAGGCCTATACGCGGGCAGGGAATCTCCACATCGATTCGCTCGGTGTCTTGCGGACCGAGCGTGGACTGGCGGTGCTCGGAGACGGCGGTCCGATCGCCGTCCCGCCCAATGAGAGCCTGGTCATCGGGACCGACGGGACCATCACGGTCCGGCCCCTGGGGTCCGGCCCGAACGCCTTGGCGGCGGTCGAGCGTATTCGTCTGGTGAATCCGGACACGGAGAATCTGCGACGGACCGACGATGGTCTCATTCGCTCCGGCGACGGACAGGCGGTGCCGGCCGACGCCAACGTCCGTGTGATCACCGGGATGCTGGAGACCAGCAATGTGAATACGGTCGAGGCCTTGACACGCATGATCGAGCTGTCCCGGCATTTCGAGACCCAGGTCAAGATGATGGATACCGCCGACAACCTCGAGAAGACCGACAACCGCCTCTTGGGCATCAGCTGAACCGCGTCCAGAATCGACCGGACCAACGCAGGAGACACAAGATGAACCGTGCACTCTGGATCGCCAAGACCGGCCTGGATGCGCAGGAAACGCGGATGTCGGTCATCTCGAACAACCTGGCCAATGTCAACACCAATGGCTTCAAGAAGGGGCGGGCCGTCTTCGAGGATCTCATCTACCAGACCATTCGCCAGCCCGGCGCCCAGGCGACCCAGGAGGCACAGTTGCCCTCTGGTCTGACCTTGGGGACAGGTGTCCGCACCGTGGCAACGGAGAAGCTGTTCACACTGGGCAACATCGTCCAGACCGATAACTCACTGGACCTCGCGATCGAGGGACGGGGGTTCTTTCAGATCCTCATGCCCAACGGCGACATGGGCTACACGCGCGACGGTGCCTTCCAGCTCAATGCCGACGGGGAGGTGGTCATGTCCAACGGCTATGCCCTGCAGCCCGGTCTGGTGGTGCCGGAGGACACCCAGTCGCTGGCGATCGGCAAGGACGGGACCGTCACGGCCCAGCTGCCCGGGGAGGTAGCGCCGGTGGAGCTGGGCAATATCCAGCTCGCCGATTTCGTCAATCCGGCCGGCCTTCAGGCGGTCGGCGAGAACATCTATCTGGAGACCGGGTCCTCCGGGGTGGCCCAACAGGCCAACCCGGGCGAGAACGGTGCGGGGACCGTCGTCCAGGGGTCGCTCGAGACCAGCAACGTCAACATGGCGGAGGAGTTGGTCAACATGATCGAGGCCCAGCGCGCCTATGAGGTCAACTCCAAGGCCATCGCCGCGGCGGACGGGATGCTGCAGTTCGTCAACAACAATCTGGCCCGGTAACCGGGCCTTGAGCGGGTGATTACCATGCGCCTCTTCGACAGCCGCTTCGTCTCCCTGCTGGCGGTCTTGACCCTCTCCGCCTGCAGCACGGTCAATCCACCCAAACCGGGGGATGCCGCCGAGTATCGTCCAGCGGCGCCGATCCTGCCCAGGGCACCGGAGACCCCCAGCGGGGCCATCTTTCAAGCCGCTCGGGACCCGGGTCTATTCGAGGACACCAAGGCCCTCCGGGTCGGCGATCTGGTCACCGTCGTGCTGGCCGAGAAGACCGACGCCAAGAAGTCCTCGGCGACATCGACCTCCAAGGAGACCGAGGCGGACATGGATTTCGGGAGTCTCACGGTGGGTGGGCGCCCGGTGGTCGGGGAAGGACTGTCGCTCTTCGGCGCGTCCGCCGACAGTGCGCGCACCTTCGAGGGGTCGGGCGACTCCAGTCAGAGCAATCAGCTCAGCGGCGAGATCACGGTCACGGTCGCCGAGGTCCTGCCGAACGGAAACCTGGTGGTGCAGGGCGAGAAGTGGCTGGGGATCAACCAAGGGAACGAGTTCGTGCGCCTGCGCGGGATCGTCCGACCCCTGGACATCAGTACCAACAACAGGGTGCGATCGACCCAGATCGCCAACGCCCAGCTCTATTACGGGGGTACCGGGGTCCTGCGCGAGAGCAACGCCCCGGGTTGGCTGACGCGCTTCTTCCATAGCCCCATCTGGCCCATCTGAACCCACATGCGCGAATCGTCGAGGAGATCCAGCATGAAGAGGACACAGCATGTCGCGGTCGTCGCACTCCTGGCGGTTCTACCACTGACCCATGGCAGCTCGAGGGCCGGTAACGAACCCTTGTCGAGCGGTCCCTGGGCCCCCTATGGAGACCCTCCCGCTTGGTCGGGTACGGGCGGACAGGAACGGATCAAGGATCTCGCCAGCATCGCCGGGGTGCGTGAGAATCAGCTGGCCGGCTACGGCCTGGTGGTGGGTCTCGATGGCACGGGCGACCAGACGACCCAGGCCCCTTTCACCGTCCAAAGCCTCAAGAACATGCTGAAGCAACTCGGGGTGACCCTCCCCGACAACCTCAGGCCTCAGCTCAAGAACGTGGCGGCGGTCATGGTGACCGCGGATCTCCCGCCCTTCGCCAAGCAAGGTCAGCGCGTGGATGTCACCGTCTCATCGCTCGGCAATGCCAAGAGTCTGCGTGGCGGGACACTCCTGATGACGCCCTTGAAGGGTGCCAACGGGCAGGTCTACGCCATGGCACAGGGAAACCTGACCGTGAGCGGCTTCGGGGCCGATGGGGCCGACGGCAGCAGCATCACCGTCAATGTCCCCAGTGTCGGCCGCATTCCCAATGGGGCTACAGTGGAGCATGAGGTCCCGACCGGCTTTGCGCAGGGAGAGTCGCTGGTCCTGAACCTGAACCGACCGGATTTCACCACGGCCAATCGCATGGCCGAGGTGATCAACCAGAATCTCGGTGGCGACGTCGCCTGGCCGCTCGACGGCTCTTCGGTCAAGGTCCGTGCACCCACGGACCCCGGTCAGCGCGTCTCCTTCGTGGCCCTGATCGAGAACCTCCCGCTGGAGGCGGCCGCGCCCCGCGCGCGGGTGGTCGTGAATGCGCGTACCGGCACGGTCGTCATCGGCTCGGGTGTCAAGGTGCTGCCGGCCGCGGTCTCGCACGGGAACCTCACCGTCACCATCAGCGAGGGACTCAGGGTATCGCAGCCACGGCCCTTCGCGGGCGGTCGGACCGCCGTGGTCCCCGAGAGTGATATCGAGATTGAGCAGGAGGACAATCGCATGTTCCTCTTCAACCCGGGGACCTCCTTGGGTGAGATCGTCCAGGCCGTCAACGACGTGGGTGCCGCCCCAGGTGACCTGGTCGCCATTCTCGAGGCACTGCGCGAGGCGGGGGCCTTGCGCGCCGAGCTGGTCGTCATCTGATCCCTCATGCTATCGAGCAGCACCTTTCTCGGAGCGAATCAGGGCCTGTCCGCAAGCCTGACGGGCCAGACCGGCTTGGCCAGCGATCCGTCGGCCTATCGGACGCTCGCCCAATCGGCGCGCTCGGGCGATACCGCTGGATTGGAGGCGGCCGCGCGCGCCTTCGAGGCCCTGCTGGTGGGTCAGATGCTCAAACAGATGCGCTCGGCCTCGCTTGGGGACGGCCTCTTCGATTCCGAGCAGACGGGTCTCTATCGCGACCTCTATGACCAGCAGATTGCGAGTCTCATCAGCGAGGGCGAGGGGCTGGGCCTGCGTGAGGCCCTGCTGAGTCAGATGACGTCTGCCTCGAGCCGGGGTGTCGCCGAGCGCGACCCCGAGGAGCTGATCGTCCCGGAGCGCAATCCATGGCTCAGGCGTCTGCAGCGTCAAGAAGTCGACGCTGCTCGCTCGGATGAGCCGTCGGTGGCTGCCGAGACCAAGACGGAGCCAATGGTCGCGGCGTCGAGTGCCCAGGGTGCCGCCGCCAGCACGAGCCCGATCGGGTCCCTCGGGACCACGCCTCGGGGTGATTGGCCGCCCAGCAGCCCCGAGGAGTTCGTCGCCTATCTGAAGCCTTACGCCGATCAGGCGGCACAGACCCTGGGAATGGATACCAGCGTGCTTCTGGCTCAGAGTGCCCTGGAGACGGGTTGGGGCCGGCACGTGCCGCGCCACGCCGATGGCAGCAGCAGCTTCAATCTCTTCGGCATCAAGGCAGACCGGAGCTGGAAGGGCGAGAAGGTCTCGGTCGGGACGCTGGAGTATCGCAACGGGGTCGCGCGACGTGAGCGCGCCAAGTTTCGCGCCTACGCGAACCCCGCGGAGTCCTTCGTCGACTATGTGGCCTTTCTGCGTCGCAACCCGCGCTATCGTGATGCCTTGACCAGCACCAATGGCGAGGACTTCATTCGCGGGCTGCAGAAGGCCGGCTACGCGACCGATCCGAGCTACGCGGCCAAGGTGCTACGCATCCGCGATCGGATGGAGCGGCTGAGCTCCGCCGAGACTCAAGTCTCGGCCAATCAAGCCGATAGCAAACAGCAGGGGTGAAGCATGACCATCGAGCACAGCCACACTGGTTGGACGACCGGCGCAACCAAGGGCGGGGTCTGAACCATGAGCATCCTCGGCGCGGGTCTCTCCGGCTTGCTGGCCTTCCAAAGGGCGATGGCGACCACGAGCAACAATATCGCCAATTCCGGGACCGAGGGTTACAGCCGCCAACGGGTCGAGCTGGCCGATCTGAGACCCGCCTTTCTCGGGTCCTCCTATATCGGTCAGGGGGTCGGCATCACGGGGATTCGGCGCATCGCCGACGAGTTCGTCACCAGCCAGTTGCGCCAGAGCGTCTCCACCAACGCCAATGCCCTGGTGCGGGCTGGATTCGCCGAGCGGGTGGACGATCTCTTGGGGGATGCGACCACTGGATTGGCGCCCGCGATCGGGCGTTTCTTCGACGCCGCCCAGGATGTCGCGGGCGACCCCTCGTCGACGACGGCTCGGACCGTCTTTCTCGGCGAGGCCGAGGGTCTCGCGAAGCAGTTCGGGGCGATCAGTCGGCGTCTGGATGAGCAACGCCAGTTGCTCAATGGTCAGCTCCAGGTCGGCATCGATGAAGTCAATGAGTACGCCGACTCCTTGGCGGACCTGAATCGGCAGATCGTCTCGGGTTTCAGTCGTGGCGCCTCCCCCAATCAGCTGCTCGACCAGCGAGACAACCTGCTGAGCAAGCTGGCGGAGAAGATCGATCTGCGGATCACGGAACGTGAAGATCGGGCGGTCAACGTCTTCATCGGCAATGGACAGGCCCTGGTGATGGGTGGCGAATCCAATCGGCTCGCGACCATCCCGCAGGAAGGGGGTGCGATCGATCTGGAGATCGGATTCGTCGGCGGCGGCAACGGGACCCCGGTCGACATCACCCGCTTCATGACCGGTGGCGAGATCGGTGCCTATCTGGAGACCCGAGACAGGATTCTCGATGCCACGCACAACCGCATGGGTCTCATCGCCGTGACCCTGGGCACGCTGGTCAACCAGCAGAACGGCCTGGGGCTGGATCGAGACGGCAACCTGGGGGGCGCCATCTTCGAGGTGCCAGCGCCGGTGGTGGGCCGATACAGCGACAACTCGGTCAGCGGATTGCCGCAGGTGTCCTTTCTGACCGAGGAGATCTCGGCGGTCACCTCCAGCGATTATCTCTTGACCTTCGCCGGCGGTAACTACCAGCTCAAGCGCTTGTCGGACGACGAGATCGTGGCGACCGCGCCACTGAATGGAATCCTGGAGGCGGATGGACTGAGCGTCGACACCAATGCGCTGGGTGCCTCGGTCGGCGACCGCTGGCTGATTCAGCCCACTCGCTTCGCCGCTGGGGGGCTCTCGGCCGTCATGACGGATCCGGACGGTGTCGCCACCATGTCCGGCGCATTGGTGGATCCCGCCAACGGTGGTGAGGCGCGCCTGACCGGTCTTCGGATCACGGCGGACACCCCGGCGACCTATCTGCCCGCCGCGCTGGTGGTGAACGACGCGGGCGATAGCTACAACCTGCTCGGCGCGCAGTACGATGCGGACGCGGGAGAGGCGACGATCGAGGGTTTTCGCGTCCTGGATCCCCAGGATCCCGATCTGTTCAATCCCACACTGGTAATCTTCGACGCCACGAAGGGGCAGTTCCGGGTTGGTGAGGAGCGTTTCGCGCTGGATCCCTCGGGAACCACCACCATCGCCGCGAACGGTTGGGAGCTCAAGGTCCGCGGGACGCCGAATGATGGTACGGCCTTCAACGTGGACACGACGCCGACCCCGGTGGAGATGCCCCAGCCCGCGACCACGACCATCATAGGTCCTGGCTGGGAGCTGGATATCCGCGGGACACCGGATCCGCATGACCTCTTCACGGTCGATCTCAGCCGTGGACGCGAGGGTGACAACCGCAACATGCTGGCCCTGGCGGGTCTGCAGCGGGCGCCGGTGATCGACGGCAGCGACACCTTCGAGGGTAGCTACAATAGTCTGCTGGGCGAGGTCGGGACCCAGACCAGTCAGGCCCAGATCGCGCGCGATGCCAGCGCCGTCCTGCTCGAGGCCTCCCAGGAACAGCGCGAGGCCATCTCCGGGGTCAACCTGGACGAGGAGGCCGCCAATCTGGTGCGCTTTCAGCAGGCCTACCAGGCCGCGGCGCAGGTCATCGCCGCCAGCAACACGGTCTTCGACACCCTGATCAGTGCCGTGCGCCGTTAAGCCTAGAAGCGGCGGTTGGGCGGCCCTCACCCAGGGGGGAGGTCGCGTGAAGCGAGAAAAGTCTTTTCTATCCATACCTGGCATGAAGCACGAAGCGGTCAACTGCCGTTTCTAGGTTAGAAGGTCGACCGATGCGAGTCTCCACCTCTCAGCTCTACCAGTCCGGCGTCAGCGCGATGCAGAACGCACAGTCGGATTTCAGTTACACGGGTCTGCAGCTTGCGACCGGCAAACGCATCCTCACGCCGTCCGACGACCCCAGTGGCGCGACTCAGGCCGCCCAATTCGACAGCATGATCGCGGCGACGGAGCAGTTTCAGCGCAACAACGATCTGGCGACGCCGCGACTGCAGCGTGAAGAGTCCGCTCTGATCGGGGTGATCAACAACCTGCAACGGGTCCGTGAGTTGGTGATCGCGGGCAACAACAGCTCGCAGAACCAGGAGACCCGAGGCTACCTGGCGTCCGAGATCCGACAACTGCGAAAGGACATCCTCGCACTCGCCAACACCCAAGACAGCAATGGCGAGTATCTCTTCTCCGGGACGCGCTCGCTGACGCTGCCCTTCGTCGCCGGCGACCAGGGGCAGGTGTCCTATGTCGGTGCAGAGGGGGCGGGTGCCATCCGCGAGGTCGCGATCTCGAGCACGCGCCGGGTCGCTACCGGGGATACGGGGGCCCATGTCTTCATGGAGATCCCCGAGCGCAGTGGTCTGCTGACGGAGGCGGTGCCGGCCCCGGGCAACAGCGGTGATCTGGATGTCGTGAAGGTCGAGGCCGCCGACCTCGACGAGGCCTTGCGAAGTGCGGGCGAGACCTTTCGGATCCGTTTCTACGACGATGGCGGCACCATGCGCTATCAGGTCCTGGATCCCGCGGGCAATGCCGTCCGCGATTCCAACAGTGCCTTCATCGGTGGCCCCTATGTGCCCGATCAACCGATCGAGTTCGTCGGGCGCCGCATCACCCTGACCGGACCTCCCACGGCTCCCGCCGACGGTGACGAGATCATCTCGCGCCCCGTGAAGCAGATGAGTCTGTTCAAGACGCTCGATGACATCGCTACGGCACTCGAGAAGCCGGCCGACGACGAGGCGAGCCGTGCGGCCCTGTCCAGTGCCACCAGCCTGGCCCTGCGCAATATCGATTCCGGCCTGGATCGACTCAATGAGGTGCGTGCCTCGGTGGGCTCACGTCTGCAGATCCTGGAGACTCAGAGCGATCTCAACGAGAAGCAGCTGCTCGACATGGAGAGTACCCTCTCGGACATCCGGGATCTCGACTATGCCGAGGCCATCAGCCGGTTCAAGCTTCAGGACGTCGTCCTGCAGGCCGCCCAGCAGACCTATGTCCAGGTCACCCGCCTGTCACTCTTCGACTTCCTGTGACGGCGGGGGGTCGATACGCAGCGACTCGATGGCCGCGTAGGTTCGCTGCATCCGGCTGAGTCTGTCTGGCTGAGTCGGGGTCTGGGTGCGCGCCAGGACCTCTCGCAAGGCATTCTGTCGTGTCCTTGCCTCTTGGTGGATCCTCAGCTCCTGCTCGCGCAGGCTCCGTAGCCGTTGCGCCATCTCCTGGTCGAGCGCCCCGGTCTCGACCTGGGTGACCAGCTGGCGGATCAGCACTCGGCGCCGCTTCTGGATCCGCTCGACCAG
>JANQGF010000025.1 GCA_028277465.1 Chromatiaceae bacterium | reverse complement strand
CACCAGTCACATCGCCCGGCGATGCTCCTGGTGGCACTCCTTGAAGGCGAGCCTCAATCCGGCGCCATCTGGTATAAACATTTCCGGCAATCGCCTTATTTCCAGCCGGGGACCTGCCGAGGAGAGGGAGGGAGACTCGGCGGGTCCCCGGCATGCAAGGCCAGGAGCCTGTCCGCGCCCTCGCCTCAGTCCGTATTCACTACTCCAAACTTAGCCGAAATCCAAGTAGGCCGGCAATCTTTCGGCGGATTCTGTGACTCAGTTCACATCGGGAGGGGTCTACCCCGCCGCACGAGCGGTCAGCATGCGGGAAAGCTCACTCCCGAGATACCGATTGATGAGATAACGCCCCAGATAGATCAGGGGCGTCAGCGCGATGGCGACGACGAACTTATAGAGATAATTGACCGTCCCGACCGCCAGGAAGAGCTCCATCGACCACTGCTGTGGCCCCAGCACGAAGGCGATATAGAGCACCACGAAGCTGTCGACCAGCTGCGACACCAGGGTCGAACCCGTGGCACGCGCCCAGACGAAGCGCTCCCCCGTGACGCGCCGGATCCGATGGAAGATGGTCACATCGATCAGCTGGCCGATGAGGAAGGCGATCACCGAACCGGCGATGATCCACATCCCCTGCCCGAAGATGACCCCGAAGGCCGCCTGCATGTCTGGCACACCCTGCTCGGACTGGATCCCGACCCACCAAGTGGCCGGCGTCAAGCCGATCGCCAGATAGGCGAAGGCGAAGGCATAGAGGATCAAGCCGACCGTCAGATAAGAGAGAAAACGGACCCCGCGCCGGCCGAAATACTCGTTGATGATGTCCGTCATCAGGAAGACCACGGGCCACAGCAGCACGCCGGCAGTGAAGCTCAGCGAGCCGGTCTGTCCGAACAGATCCCAGTCGAAGGGCTCGAGCCCCAGGGTGTCCTCGAGCGCGAAGATCTTGACGCCCAGAAACTCCGCGATGAGCGCGTTACAGACGAAGAAGCCGCCGAGGACGACGAACAGCTTGGTCGGGCGGTCGAAGGTCATGACAGGGACCAGAAATGGCGATCTTCGCCGCGGTACCAACCCCCGAGGGACATGCGGAGCGGCTGGTTCCGCACCGTCACCTCAGGACTTCGGCAGGGTCACACCGCGCTGCCCCTGATACTTGCCACCGCGGTCTTTGTAAGAGGTCTCGCAGACCTCGTCGGACTCGAGAAAGAGGATCTGCGCCACACCTTCGTTGGCATAGATCTTGGCTGGGAGTGGCGTGGTGTTAGAGAACTCGAGCGTGACATGCCCCTCCCATTCGGGCTCCAAGGGCGTCACATTGACGATGATCCCGCACCTCGCATAGGTCGAATTGTGCACGATCATGTCGTTCGCCACGAAATTGTGGACACCTGGCACGGTCAAATCGAAGACCTCCTCCTCCCCTGCAGGCTCGATCCGGGCCACCACATCCCAGACCGGACCATGCGTGATCGGACCGCTCACTCGAGGTGCGACTGCCCCTTCCACCAACGCCGAAGCGGGCTGGGAGAGACACCTGCATGAGGACGCAGGCAGGTCGAGAAAGGCGTGCGGAATCTCCCGCTCCAAGCGCCTCTGCACCATGGACCCCGGCCAGAAGCCGATTCGCCGAGCAAACCGCTCGAGCTGCTCCCCGTCAGCGATCTGAAGACGGTAGAGGTCCCCGCGGCCAGCCATTCGATCTTCACGGATCGAGGAAAACACACCGAATCTCAAGAGGAGATGATGGATATCCTCGATCAATCGGCGCGACTTGGAGGAGCACTCGACGCACGGGCCCTCATGGGAACGGGCGAGGTGACCATTGATCGAGAAGAGGGCACACAAGAAGAGGCGAGTCGTCTTCTCGGGTGATCTGAAGATGGCCTGGGGCACCGACTCCTGCGCTGCCGTCACCTGCAAACCGTATCGCGTCAACCACTGGTCTCTGTGCCCCTGCCCTGGCTCGCTGCCCTCATCCGCACGATTGAGCGAGTCACCCGCGTCGCATCCGCATCCTGTGCCATCGACGACGTCGCACGCTCTCATGCACGCCCCCAGCAAATCGGACAACACAGGGTCGCCCACGGAGTCAGTCGCACCCTGCCCGAACCGCTCGCGCAGCTCGTCGGACATCATCAGACCGAGCAAGGTTGCCTCCCGATCTGGCAAGGCCGTCCTCCCGAATACCGGGATCTCGCCCGCCACGGCGATTCGATCTCCTGGTCTGAGGTCACCCAACTGCGTCCAGCCCTGCAGTTGTCGAAAGGGATGATTCGCGGTCGCGCGTATCTTCAAGCCGGCGTCAGTGGTCAGTTCATACAGGGGCTTGGTGCCTTGCGAGAGGAATGCACCGACACCGACCGGCTGCAACCGCCAATCCCGCATACCCAGGGTCTTGCGTCCAAACGCCAGATCGACGATTGGCAAGTAGGCACCGGATTCCGCATCGACAACCCGCGTGTCCGCCGCCAAGCACTTTCCCAGACAGATCGTGAGAACGTTGCGCGGAATACGGAAGTACTCGACCGTGCGTGCCAGTGCGAAGGAGTTCGGTGGGATGATACAGACGTCGGACTTGAGATCGACGAAGCTGTTGGAATCGAAGTTCTTGGGATCGACGATGGCCGAGTTGATGTTGGTGAAGATCTTGAACTCGTCGGCACAGCGAACGTCATAGCCGTAGCTCGAGGTGCCGTAGGAGATGAGTCGCCCATGATCGCCCTCGCGAACCTGGGTGTGCTCGAAGGGCTGGATCATCCCCTGCGCGGCCATGCGGCGGATCCAGCGGTCGGATTTGATGGCCATCGAGACTCCCCTCAAAGATGAACGCCAAAGGGTACAACGATGACCAGGCACGAGCAAAACCATGCCCGCTCTAACGGCTTCCAGAGTCGGGAGCGGGTGACACAGCCCCTATCTAAAGGGAACGGTCGGCGGCCACTTCGACCCGGGCGGAGCCGGGTGCTCCACCGCACCCGGCCGTCTCAGTGACGAGGCATCGAGCGATTCGGCGGCTAGGCGCTCGAATCGCCCGCCGCTCTTGGCCAAGACGGCCACTCGTCAGCTGCTCCCGAAGACCTCAGATCCCAAGCCCTTCGAACCCATCTCGCGCCCATGACCCAGATCCGCATCCGTTACAACCCGCCGCCGCCCTTGCCCGACGAGGTCTATCACGGCCGCAAACAGGCGCTGAAGCCCCTGACCCATCACGAGATCCTCTCTCTGATGGCACCCTTCACCCGCCGCGGGCGGCACGCCGACCTCCAAGCCAGCACACGTGCCGATCGCCGCCTGGCCTTCAAGCCCATCGAGCATGGTCCAACCGAGGAGCGACCGGTGGCCTTGCGCGAGGTGCTCTCGCTGCAAGTCCCGGAGTCCGGGCCACTCCGGCTCGTGCGCACCCTGACCGAGGCATCCGGGCTCGACTCCAGCCTGAGCGCCGAAGGCCCGGACGCCGACCAACTACTGACCCAGATCGAGTCCGTCCCGATCCAGCGCCAGTTCAGGATGGAGGGTGAGATCTTGGTCGCGCGCAGTTACGAGGTGGACTCGCCGGAGGATGGACAGCCGGGCGCGAGTGGCTCGGCGCGGACCCTGATCACCGGCGCCAAGGCACGCATCGCTGGCGTCACGCTCGAGATGAAGGCGGAGCGTTTCAACCACCACACGGTCGAGCTCAGGCTCACCGCCGCGCCCGGCACCAAGCTTCTGATCCCAGAGGACCTGGTCGCGGTCCTGGGCTGGTCGTGGCGACCGGTCCGCGAGTTCGTCAGCTATTGGCGAGGCGGCATCGACGTCGCGCCCAAGGAGCCGCGACACACCGCCGACATCGAATCCAAGCTCAGACGCACCGTCCTGCATCTGGCCCGCACCCTGGACGGGCCGCCAGCGCGGTTCCATCCGCGCCACCGGCGGGCACGCTGGCGGGTCGCCTTTCAGCGTGCGATCCCGCTCTCGATCGGGCTGGGCATCGTCGCCCTGACGCCGGCGGTGCAATGGTTGGACCTGGACGACGGCTCGATCCTGCGAATGCTGATCTTCCACGCACCACCCCTGATGCTGGCGGGTTTGTTCCTGCTACGCGAGCTGCCGCGCATCGAGGTGCCGCCCATTCCGCGCCCCCTGACCAATCAGGCCTGGGTGGCCCAAGCGGCGGAGAAAGACGCGCGTCGAGGCCGATCGCCACAGCCGCCCGCGGCGGCCGATTCCTGATCGGAGGGTCCCGTGCAGGGCGATCCGATGAACATCCCGCCGGTCTCGATCGCGGCGGCCAAACAGGCGCTGATCGAGCAGTACCGCGAACCCATGTTGCGTCGGCGGGCCTCCATGCTGTGGGGCAGCCGTGGGGTCGGCAAGTCGTCCGTCGTCCGACAGGTCGCGGAGCACTTCGAGGTCCCGCTGGTGGATCTGCGGCTGACGACGATCGAGCCAGTGGATATTCGGGGTGCCATCTATGCCGACGACACGCGGGAACAAACGGTCTGGTTCCCACCGGAGTTCCTCCCGGACCAGGATCAGCCCGAGGGCATCCTCTTTCTCGACGAGCTGACCGCCGCCGACCAACGGCTGCAGATCTCGGCCTATTCGCTGATCCTCGACCGTCGTGTCGGCAACTATTGGTTGCCCGACGGGTGGCAGGTGGTCGCCGCAGGCAACGCCGCCTACCATGGTGCCGTCAGCCACGACATGGGCACGGCGCTCGCTGACCGCATGTTCCATTTCAACGTGCAGACGGTCATCGACGCCTTCCTGGATTATGCCCTGGCCAACGACCTCGCGCCCGAGGTCATGGCCTACCTCAAGGTGCGCCCGGACAAGCTCGACGACACCCACAGCCAGCTCGCCAACGATCATCTGGTCGGCGCCAGCCCACGCGGCTGGGAGGACATCTCCAACGTCATCAAATCGGCGCTGTCCGAGCAAGCGAAGCGTGTCTTCGTGCAGGGACGCATCGGCGCGGCCAATGCCGCCGAGTTCTTCGGTGTACTGCGTGAGATCCAGGCAGGGACCGATGTCATCGCGCTGCTCGCCGCGCCTCCCGGCCCGCAGACCGCCGCGCTGCTACCCCGGACGCTGGACGGCCTCTACGGCATGCTGTACGCCCTGCTGGCAGCCGCGACCGACGAAGGGCGGATGACCAGGTCGTTGGAGATCCTGGATCAGCTCCCGGACGCTCAGAGCGCCGAGCCGCTTCCGATCCGCGAGGCCCAGACGCTGGCGATGGAGCTGCTCTTTCAGAAGGCGCTCGAGCGGGGCCTGGAGGGCGCGGTGCTGGCGAGCCCGGTCTATCATCGCTATGCCGAACAGCGGGCCGCCGCTGGGACCGGCTAACGGTCATGCCGTGTCTCTGGCACCCCGGAGCATGGAACAAGAGCCGCAGCAGTTTGCGGGCTCGTCGCGGCGAGGCGCCGCTCCCACCAAATCGA
>JANQGF010000014.1 GCA_028277465.1 Chromatiaceae bacterium | reverse complement strand
AGGGCTTTCGCAAGGGCAGCCACGATGGGCCCGCGAGTCTGGGATAATCCGTCGATCTCGTCTAACAGTAGTCGATAATATTTTGATGCGATCGCCCTGTCAGACTGCGCTGTCGGCGCAGTCGATGAATACGGTACTCGTTACGTTGTTGATTTCCCTTACGCTAGAACCGACGGGGAAGCCATGGTAAGAAGCACATGGATCATCAAGGCCGGCGAGGATATACCTCGCCTTACATCCTGTTTCGTGTTATGAGGCACCCGATAAATGTCAAATAAAATTAAAGAGTTAGATGTGGTCGCCTTACTTCGAGATATCCCTGAAGCAAAACTAGTCCAGGGACAAGTCGGTACCGTAGTGGAGACGCTTGGAGAATCCGTTTACGAGGTCGAATTTTGCGAAGACGATGGTAGGACCTACGCGATGCTGGGAATCAAAGAAGAAGATTTGATGGTACTTCATTATTCCCGAGTCGAAGCTGCGTGAGTCACCAATGACATAAAATCCCGCTCCAGGCGACGCTCGTACCTAGCGCGTCTGAGCGGAGCGTTAGTGCGCCAAGCGAAGCTTGGCGCTTCTTGCCGGGTGAGAGCCCCGGCCGGGTAAGGACTAACCACCCACCCGTATTGAGTGTAGCGCCTCTGGCGGATAGCGACGCCTCGGTAAGGATACTGGAGCCATCTGAACAAGAGAGGTGAAGCGTACACTGAGAATCTTGTAGGCCAGAGGGGTGTCCGCAGCACCCTGAAGCGATTTCACCCTCGTGAAAGGCATAAGAGCAGACGGCGACAGTGTTAACCTCCTGGAAGCCAACAAAGAGGAATCATTAGAGCGGACGATGGGTGAGATGATGTGGCACTACCGGGGGAGCGGCCAGCAAGGCCGCGAATCTAGTGGGGTGAGAGTCCCCACGCCGTCAGTTACCCGATTCGGACGGTTAGCCTATCCACTGCTCGGGGAGGCAACAAACCGAGATAGGCGTGGAGGTAGAAGCCACGGCTGCCCTGACAGGTCCAGACCTGGATGCGGTAGGAGCAACCTGGGTGGCGAGCAAATCTGGAGGCGGGAACATTAGCGAATGACGGCCGCCCCGAGAAGCCACACCGCACAGAGGTTGCCGTGCGGATATATTGCGGTAAGCCGAGCCACTCCCGGTGTGGTGAAGGCCGTTGTTCCCTGGGAAGAAACGGGTATGAGCACCAGTGGGAGCCGCCGGGGTATGGGTCCAAGCATCCAGAGACAGATTCGCGGAGATAACGCTGGGAAGGGCTTAGGCGATTGCCGGAAATGCTTATACCAGATGGCGTCGGATTGAGGCTCGCCTTCAAGGAGCGCCACCAGGCGCATCGCCGGGCGATGTGACTGGTGGCGCGACACCGAAGGCGGGCGTCAAGACAAGTCAGATGGGATGAACATTGACAGAAATCGCCTCAGGTCTCGTCGCTCGGATCGAGGCCCGCCTTTCCGGCACACTCGGCGCAGGTCCCGATCATCTCCACCACCGGGCGCTGGGGCCGAAAGCCGCTCTCGCTGGCCGCCGATGCGAGGCTCTGTGAGATGGCCGCGTCCTCCAGCTCGGTCACCTGACCACAGTCGGCACAGATGAGGAACTGGCTGAAGTGTGGGTGCTCCGGGTGATTGCAGCCGACGAAGGCATGCAGGCTCTCCAGCTTGTGTACAAGGCCCTGCTGGAGCAGGAAATCCAGCGCCCGATAGACGGTCGGCGGGGCCAAGAGCCGGGACCCGTCACGCATGGCCCCCAGGATCTCATAGGCACCGAGCGGACGACCCGCGCCGGAGAGGATCTCGAGCACCTGCCGCCGTTGCGCGGTCAGGCGCACGCCCCGCCGATGACAGAGCGCCTCGGCCTGAGCCACAACCTGTTGAGGTGGGATGACGTCCATGGGAGCCCTGCCCCGGTCAGCTCGCCGTCGCCCGACGCAAGGCCCGGCGGCGCACCAGATGGCGGCTCAGCAGGGCCGAGAGCACATAGAGGCCCCCGGCGAGCAGGATCATGGTCGGCCCCGCCGGCAGATCGGGACCATAGGAAATGGCCAGACCCAGCGAGGTGAAGAGGCTACCCAGAAGGGTCGCAACCACCATCATGCCAGCGAGCGAGTGGATGAAATGACCGGCGATCGCGGCCGGCAGCGTGAGGAGCGCGATGACCAGAATCAGCCCCACGACCTGAATCAGCAGGACCACCGTGACGGCCACGAGACAAAGCAACATCAGATAGACGACATCGACCGGTAGGCCACGCAGCCGGGCGAACTCCTCGTCGAAGGTCACGGCCAGGAGCTGACGATAGAAGAGCGTCACCGCCAAGACCAGGATCAGATCCAACCCCGCCATGAACCAGATCTCGCGGCTCGGAACCAACAGGATGTTGCCGAACAGGAAGCTCATGAGGTCGGTCGCGTAACCCGGCGTCTTGGCGATGAAGAGGATGCCGACGGCCATTCCGATCGCCCAGACGGCGCCGATGAGGGTATCCTCCTGGGCCTCCCAACGCAATCGAATGATGCCGATCAGAAGCGCCGCGAAGATGGCGGCCAACACTGCCCCGAGGAGCGGATCGGCGCCATAGTAGAGCGCCACGCCCATCCCGCCGAGCACCGAGTGGGCAATGCCACCGGCCATGAAGGCGATCCGCTTGACGACCACGAAGGGGCCCATCACCCCGCAGCCAAGACTGGCAAGCAGACCGGCCAACAAGGCCGTCTGCAGAAAGGCGTGCTGGTGTAGGGCCGAGAGAAACTCGCTCATCTCAATGCTGGTGCGCCACCATCCGGACATGCCCCCCGTAGAGCTGCTGAATCAGCTCGGCCGTCACGGCGCTCGTGCCATGGCAGACGAGGGTGCGATTCAAACAGGCGACCCGGCCAACATACTGGGAGACGAAGGCGATGTCATGCGAGACCAAGAGAATGGTCAGTCGCTGGTTCAGGGCCGCGAGTAACTCGAAGACGTCCCCCTCGGTCCGCTGATCGATGTTGGCCGTGGGCTCATCGAGGACGAGGATCTCGGGCGCCGCGACCAATGCCCGCGCGAGGAGCACCCGCTGTAGCTGGCCGCCCGACAGGGTACCGATTCGGCGCTTGGCCAGATCCGCCGCTTCGACCTCTTCGAGCGCCACCTGGACAGCCGCCCGATCGGCCGCCCGATACCAGCCGAACAAGGCACCGCCGCCGAGCCGACCCATGATCACCATCTGTTCGACCGAGATCGGGAAATCGCGCGGAAAACCCGGGAACTGAGGGACATAGCCGATCTGCCGCCGAGCCAGTCGCGGCGCCCGACCGAGCACCTGGATCCTCCCGGCCTGCGGCTCCAGCAATCCCAGAATCAGTCTCAACAGCGTGCTCTTGCCGCCGGCATTGGGTCCGACCAGACCCACGAACTCGCCGACCGCGATCTGCAGGTCGAGATGCTCCAGTACCAGCGACTCGCCGTAAGAGAAGCTCAGGTCCTCCACCAGGATTGCCGGTCCCCCCTGCGGTTCCGAGGCGGGCGATTTCACCAACTTGCGTCCCCCTGCCAGCGTGCGTCGGGCTCGTGGAGCCAATCGCAAGCCACCGCCCAGAACTGGATCCACGCCATTTGGCCCATGAATGCTACAGTATAACGTACCTTCTCAAGCCTCTGGCCGGCCTTGCCGGAGGACTTCTCCGCCGGAGGGGGTTAGGATGGCGCGACCAAGGAACCCAACTCCAGAGCCTGATGAGCATCTCCTCGCAATTCTACTGGGCCTTCGGCCTGAGCCTCTATGTGCTGGCCGTCCTCTTCCTGACCCGTATCCCTTATCGGGCCATGGTCGAACGCGGGATGGAGCCCATTCGGGCCGTCTATTACACCCGCAAGATCGTCCACATGATGGCGGGTGGCGTCGGCTCCTTGATGGTCCCGCTCGTCTTCACCAGCCCCTGGTTTCCGCTCGTCAGCGGGCTGCTGCTGACCCTCTTCACCTACGCGGCCCACGCGACCGGACTGCGGCTCTATTGGTTCCAGACCGACGAGAACCGCAATGACGTCAAATTCGCCCTCATGTGGACGAGCTCGGTTTCACTGCTCTGGTGGCTCCTGGACAACCCCTGGCTCGCCATCCTGCCTTCGCTCTACATGGCCTTCGGGGACGGCGTGACCGGGATCGTTCGCAATGCCGTCATCCGCAAACGCTCCAAGAGCCCCATCGGCAACCTCTTCATGCTCCTGGTCTGCGCACCCATGGGTTGGTCGATCGGCGGGCTGGCCTACCCGGCAATCCCCGCCTGGGGGTTGCTCTCGGCCTTGGTCGCAACCCTGATCGAGCGCTACGAGATCGGCCCCATCGACGACAATATCCTCATCACGGTCTCGGCCTCCATGGTATTGCTGGCAGGCACCTATCTCGGACCGCTTGTCTAACGGTCATGCCGTGTCTCTGGCACCCCGGAGCATGGAACAAGAGCCGCAGCAGCTTGCAGGCTCGTCGCGGCGAGGCGCCGCTCCCACCAAATCG
>JANQGF010000012.1 GCA_028277465.1 Chromatiaceae bacterium | reverse complement strand
CGATTTGGTGGGAGCGGCGCCTCGCCGCGACGAGCCTGCAAGCTGCTGCGGCTCTTGTTCCATGCTCCGGGGTGCCAGAGACACGGCATGACCGTTAGGCGATTTCTGTCAATTCTCATCCCACCTGGCTGGTCTTGACGCCCGCCTTCTGCATCGCGCCAGCAGTCACATCGTCCGGCGATGCTCTTGCCGACACTTCTTGAAGGCAGACGCCAATCCGGCGCCGTCTGGCATGAGAATTTCCGGCAATCGCCTTAGCGATCCCAGAAGCCCAAGCCCCGAGCGAACTCTCAGATCAGCCCCAATGCCCCGAGACGCGCCGCGTAGCGGCGGCCTGCTGCGCCGGGGCTGTTGAAGGCACGGATCGTCTCCGACCCGCGGGCGCCGATCGCCTTTCCGTAAGCTGGATCCGCGACCAGCTTGCGCATATGCCAGCTCGCGTGATCCCGGTCCGCATCGGCCCAGAGCTGGCCCGAACCGTGGGGATACTCGCCTTGCCTCACCTTGATCAGGCTGTGCTCGACCATGCAGGCGTTGAGATCGTTGCAGAAATCCAGGTTACCCGAATAGCCGGTCACGATGACGGGTTTACCGAAGTACATGGCCTCTGCCGGTCCGCGCCCAAAACCCTCCGAGCGGTGGAGCGAGACGAAGGCATCGCAACACTTCATCAGGGCGTGGATCTCAGGGTCGCTCAAGACCCGATCGATCAGCCAGACCCCGGGGCGACGGACCGCCTCTTGTTGCAGAAAGGCCTGATAGTCGTCGGGTCGGAGATGGGTACCATTCAGCTTGATGACCAAGCCGACCCCATCGCGTTGCGCATCGGGAAAGGCGCGCTCGAAGGCCTCGATCACGGCCCAGGGGTTCTTACGGGCGATGAAGGAGCTGAAATCGAAGAAAAAGAGGAAGAGAAAGGCTCGCGCCGGCAGCCCGAAGTAGGTACGAGGGAGCTCACTCGCGGAGGGCTCGACGGCAGGTGACATGCGAAGCACCGGCCGATCGGTCTTCTCCGCGACGGCCTGTTGGATGAAGCGCGAGTGGACCCAGACCTCGTCGACGAGATCCAGTGCGGACAACCAGGCATCCGGGAAATGGCTCAGCTCCCAGGCCCAGAATCCGATGTTGTAGCCACCCGCGAACAGGGCCTCACCGAGATGATGGCGTGCGGGGACCATTTCGTCTGCATTCAGCGCGAAGAGATTGGCGCGGTAACGTCGGTCGCGAGAAACGCGGTCGAAATAGCCGAAGGTATCCAGTTTCGACCGATTCTCCTCGCCGCAGTCGAAGGTATTGCGGATATGGAAAGGGATCGAGCTGACGGCGAGCGCCTTTGCCACCGTGCGGATGTCCTCGCCGCGTCCGGAGATCAAGAAGGGGTGACCCACCAGCAATACACCCGGGGGCTGCTGCGCCCAGGCAGCCGGCCGCTGCCCCACGTCGGCGAGACGCGTCGCTTGCGAGGATGTGCTGGGCTGGCTCACATCGAGGGCCGAATCGGGCAAGGCCGAGGGATCGGAGGCGGAGGGGCGCTGGCGCATGCGCTGAAAGCGGCGCCAGAGTGCGAGCATCCCTTGCTCGTAACCCAGTTGCCAGACCGCTCGGACCGTGGGCACCAAACCACCCCGGTGCCGGACCGACTCGGCGATCCGCTGCAGCAAGGGCATGACCCTCCGCTCGATCTTCCGGGAACCAGTGATCCTCATCCGATTCACGCCGCCTCTCGCGGGGTGATCACGGCATCGAGCGCCCGCCGCGTCGCTTCGAGATAACCGAGACCGAAGCGCGTGTCGGGCTCGAGATGGTTTCCTTCCGCCCATTCGTTCCAGGCATTGATGAAGAGGATGCGCTCCTCGCCGAAACCTTGCTCGCGCGTCTCCGCAATCATCCGACGCAGCCAGTCCTCATAGACCTCGGGCGAGGCGTCCAGAAAGATGTGTCCATCGTTTTGTCGGCGGGCCGTATTGTCCCAGGCCGGCATCACGCTGCGGAACACCTTGCGGTGCGGATAGCGCAGAGCGGCGAAGGCCCGAGCGGTCGCAGGATAATCGAAGAAATGGCCTTGGAAATCGGGATTCAACATGTCCCCGGGCGGTGCAGCCCGCACCGAATGCCCGTGCGGCGGAAACTCGACGGCGGCGTCGAAGCCCGGCGACAGCTGGTTGCCCTCGTGGAAGCTATGGACGAAGGCGATATAGGGCTCGGCCAACCCGGCACGGTGGCATTCTTCACGCCAGCGGTCGGTCGTTGCCTGCGAATCGGGCAGCAGAGTCGCACGATAGACCAGCAGCAGTGCTCGCCCCTCGATGCGGATATAGCGCGGATCGCTGAGCACTGGAAGCAGTGCACGGATGAAGGCGAGGTCATCCTCGGGCGTATAGTGCTGCGCCATGAGGATGTCCGATTCGCGCCCATCCCAGCGCCGTGACCAGTTCTCGTTCGCCCAGCAGACGCAGAAGGGGAAGTCCGGCTCACCACTGGCCACGACTTCACCGAGTGGACGGTGAAGCAGGCGGTGACCATTGAACCAGTAATAGTAGTAGCAGAAGCCTTGGATCCCGAATTGCCGCGCGAGCTCCGCCTGCTGCCGTCTCACCTCGGGAAGGCGCAGGTCGTAGTAGCCCAGATCGGCAGGGAGTTGCGGCTGATAATGGCCTCGAAAGTTCGGCCGCGCCCGTGTGACATTGGTCCATTCGGTGAAGCCCTTGCCCCACCAGGCGTCGTTCTCCGGAATCGGATGGTATTGCGGCAGATAGAAGGCGATCAGCCGGACGCGGTCGAGGTCCGCAAGCCGGCTGCACCACTTGTCGACGAATCTGGCCCGACTCGACTCGATACGCGCAAGCTTTTCCTCGGCGGAGCCCGCTGTGACACTCAGATGGTGGATGACCTCGGACGCGGGCTGATAGAGCACCTTGCGCCCCAGCTCACGCACCTGGAAGCCAAGGTCGGCGTCTTCGTAATAGGCGGGCGCGAAACGCTCGTCGAATCCACCGATACGCTCGAAGAGCGTCCGCTCGATCATGAAGCTCGCACCCGAACAATAGTCGACCTCTCGCAGGACATTGTACTCAGGGGCGCTCGGGTCGCCGTTCAGCCCGACGAGCCTTGCCCTGCCGTCGACCGTCATGCAGACCCCGGCCTCCTGCAGATGCCCGCTCGGATAGAGGAGCTTGGAGCCCGTCAGACCGACCTCGGGATCGGCGAATGGCTCGATCAAGCGATCGAGCCAGCCCTCCCTGACCTGGGTGTCGTTGTTGAGAAAGAGAAGATAGGCGCCGCGTGCGGCCTTGGCCGCCCGGTTGCAGGAGCGTAAGAACCCGAGATTCTCTTCGTTCTCGATGAGACAGATCCCGCCGATCCGGCGCAGAAGCTCCCGGGTGCTTGGCTGGGACGCATCGTCGATGAGGATGAGCTCGAAGGCGGCCCGCGGCGGGTGCATACGAATCGAGGTCAGGCACTCCAGCGTATAACCGGCATTGTTGTAGACCGGCATGATGACACTAACCTGCGGCGAATCAGAGGTCGGCAAATCGAGGCCCTGCGCGCACGCGGCGAACTGCGACTCGCGGAGTCTCACCAGCTCGAAGGGTTGGGGGTGCCAAGCGCGTGCATCGGGCTCGCCCACTTGGGCCAGCTCCGCCGATGGCAGCAAGGTATTCACGCGGACCGCGGCGGGCGAGAGCCTTCGACGAATGCCGAGGGGCACCCAGTGGCGATAAGTAGCGCGAAGCCGAGGTAGTGTGGATTGGAGCAGCGCGTCCCCGCCTCGAGCCAACGACCTTGCGGCCAAACGTACCCCGCGGAGAGGAGCCATCAGCCGCCAGGAGGTGGAACCATAGACCGCCTCCAGTGTTTGACGGGCGAGGTCTCGTTCCGCACGTGTCACCGTGCACTCGGCTTCGTACTGCAACCGGCGGGTCTCGAACTGGGCGTGCTGCTCCTCCAAACGAGCATGCAATTCCGCTCGAGTCCTCTGGATCGCCGACTCGTGGTCGGCGCATAGACGCTCCCGTTCGGCCTGCGACTCCGCATGCAACTGACCGATGCGGGTCTCGAGCTTGGTGATCCACGCCCGCAGCCCCTGTTGCGACTCGCTCAGTCGATTGCGCTGGCCCTCGAGGTGGCGCACCTGACGCTGCATCACCTCGATACCCTGCGCCGAACGGGCCCGTTCGAGGATGGCCGTCAGCTCGGGCTGGGTCCAATGGGTTCGCCACTTGGCGAATAGGCGCGCCCGGGCCTGATCCACCTCTCGCGGCGAGGCGGTGACCCCGAACCCAGTCCCGCTGGCCAAACGGTAGATGGCGGTCACCCGCCCCTCATGGAGCATCTCGGTGCGCCGTGCGACCTGCAACCAGAAGTCCCAGTCCTCGTAGACATCCAGGTCTTGGTCGAAACGGCATCCCTCCTCGACCAAAGAGCGATGAAAGAGGACCGAATGGATCGGAATGAAATTGTCGACCAGCAGGCGGGCGGCGTCGAAAGGGTCGTTGAAGACATGAACCTCCTGCCATTCGCCCGCCTTCTTCTGGACGCAGCTGACCCCGCTGTAGGCCGCCCGCTCGGTCGCTCGGTGCAAGCGCTCGGCCAGCACGGCGAGGTGTTCGGGCAACCACCAATCGTCGTCGTCCAGAAAGGTCAGATACTCCCCGCGGGCATGCTCCAAACCCAGGTTCGCCGCCCGACTGCGACCTAGTGCATGCCCCTCGCCCACCAGGCGCAAAGGGAGACGTGACGCGGCTTCCGGCAGCACCATTGGCGGACCACTGCAGGCCTGCACCACCAAGACCTCGATGCTTGGGTAGGTCTGGGCGGCGATCGAAATCAAGGCATCCGCGATCTCCGGACGGCCGATGCTGCGGATGATGACCGAGATCAGCGGGACCGCGGCCACTGGTCTCGTCGCCTCCCCACCCTGGGTCTCGGACCAGAGCCGGCGCGCGGGACCACCCGGTTGAATCGACCGAAGCTCCGCGGCCGCGAAGAGGAGATAGGCCTCCGCCGCCGTGGCAGAGGTCTGCAGGCCAAGGGTGCGGTAGGTATCGCGCGCCTCCAGGGCACGCAGCTGATGGACCGGCTCGCCACGGGACGCGAGACACCGCATGGCGGCCCGTTTGCGGTCCTGGTAGGGGGAGATATCGAGCAGCCGGTTGGGCCGGAGCTGACCCTCGATCTCGAAGAAGACGAGGCGACACTCGCGGTCGCTACGGCGGGCCGCCTCCGCGGTCGCAAGCGCGACGAATCGGCGCTCGGGCAGAGGCTCAGATGGCGAGGCCGTGTAGACGAGATCCGCCTCGAACTGGTCGATCGTCTCTCCGATCCGCCCGATGAAGGCCTCGGTGTCGCGCAGGGCGCGCTCATCGAGACGCCATCTCAGGGCGTCTCCGTAGGCCAGGGTCTCACCCGGGCAATGGCCTTTCTGCTCCGGATCGGCCGATTCGGAACTCAGATCCGACCGCCCCTGGCCATCCTGATGCTGGCCCGCTCGAGCTTCGGGCTCCCTGACCAGGACCACTTTCACGGCATCGCCGCGGTCCAGATGCGCCATGATGGCGCCAGCACAGCCGATGACCTCGTCCCCATACCTGGGAGCTATGACCAGTACCTTTCCAGCCCCGAGCTGCTCGACCCTTTCGGGGTGGGGTATGGCTTGCTCGATATCCATTGCTAAAGGGTCGTCTCGTCGGCCTGCTACCACCGGCGGTCGCGCCGGAGTGTTGATCGCGCCCGCACTATACCACGCCACCCACGGGGGAAGTTTGGAACCACAGGCCGCCGCGCCGCCCAAGTGGGAACGACGACCTTCCGATCGAGAGGGTCTCTGGATCCGGCGCGACTGAGACCCGGGCGATTGCCTTAGGAACGATTCAGAAACAAGTGGTGCAACTTGAGCCGCCCTTGTTGGGCACGCTCCGCTTTGCCCAACCTACGGTGTGTAGGTTGTTTCTGAAT
>JANQGF010000011.1 GCA_028277465.1 Chromatiaceae bacterium | reverse complement strand
CGATTTGGTGGGAGCGGCGCCTCGCCGCGACGAGCCTGCAAGCTGCTGCGGCTCTTGTTCCATGCTCCGGGGTGCCAGAGACACGGCATGACCGTTAGGGTCAGTCGCAGACCGAAGCCTCTCGAGGGTGACGCTTAGACGTTTCTTCCATGCGGCAGCTGAATCTATTGAGCTACAACGTACAGGCGGGTATCTACTCGCGCCAGTACAGCGACTATGTCACCAACAGTTGGAAGCACCTGCTGCCTCACTCGGAACGCTTGGTCAATCTGGGCCGCATCGCGCAGCTCCTCAGCCAGTTCGATCTGGTGGGGCTTCAGGAGGTGGACGCCGGTAGCCTGCGCAGCGCCTATATCAACCAGATCCAATATCTCGCCAGTCATGGCGCCTTTCCCCACTGGTATCGGCAGGTCAACCGCAACCTGGGCCCTTTCGCGCAGCACAGCAACGGGCTCCTGAGTCGTCTTCGCCCCCGGCGGGTCACCGAGCACAGGCTCCCCGGGCTACCCGGACGGGGTGCCGTGGTGGCGGAGTTTCCCCTCTCCAATGGCATGGCTCTCGCGGTGGCCATCGTGCATCTGGCGCTCGGTTGGCGTGCTCGGCGCCGGCAGCTGGATTATCTGATGACGTTCGCCGAGGAGCACCCCTATCTCGTGCTGATGGGGGACTTCAACTGTGGTTGTAACTCCAAGGGTTTGCGCGGCTTGGTGCAGAAATCGGGCATGCGGGGTCTCGATTGCGAGCTGAAGACCTTTCCCAGCTGGCGGCCGCGGCGGAATCTGGATCATATCCTCGTCTCCCGACCGTTCAAGGTGCTCAAGGTGCGCGTCATCGACTATCCCTTATCGGACCACCTGCCACTCAGCATGAGCATCGAGCTGCCCGACGGCGTTCGAGTCGGTGAGCCCATTGGCTCGATGAGGCCCGTCTTGGCCGAGCGAGCTTCGGCTAGACAAACACCGCTCGACGCGGCTCAACCCTGGCGGTCGCCCAACCGCCAGGGCGAGCGCGCTTAAACTTTGAGTGTTACCGTGAAAGATGCTCTGCGCGGGAGACGAACTCGCCCGTGACCGCCAGGCGGCCTGACAATCATCCCAAACGCTCGCGAAGGCTCAGGCGGTGATGTAGCCGTATTTCCTGAGCATCCGGATCCAGCGTGGAGCGTTGCGGCCAACGCTGATGGCTGCGTAGTCGACGGTAGCATCCCGGTAGTAATCGCCAAATACGTGCAGGCTAGCGACCTCGCTCTCCAAACGACCGAGCCGGGCCTTGATCTCGCGAACGTCCTCGCGGGTCTCCCGCTGGGAGTCGAGGACGCGTTGGACCATCTGCTGCAAAAGGTCCAGACTGACATCGGCCATCGCCTTTCTCTTGGTGCCTGTTCCTAAGCTTCGAGGATAGTCGCGGCGTTGCGGCTTTGGAAGACTGGATAGGGGACGACTCGCAGGGGTGACCGCTTGGTTACAGCACTTGCCGCACGATCTGCTCCAGGGTTGCTGAGCTCGCGTGAGGGGGGCGGCAACCCCCGCATCCGAGGCATTCGGGTATCGTAAGGCATTCACGTATTCGCAGTAGAAACGGAGACGAGCGCAATATGAGCGACCGCACTTGCCCCACCACCCGCTCCTGTCCAGCCAACGGCGAGCGACCGCTCGTGGGGTCCTGCCCGCGCCCTTCATGAATCGAATGGGATGGTATTCCTGACCGTGACCCCAACTGGGGGTAAGGCGATTGCCGGAAATTCTCATGCCAGATGGCGCCGGATTGGCGTCTGCCTTCAAGGAGCGCCGGCAGGAGCATCGCCGCGCTATGTGACTGCTGGCGCGACGCAGAAGGCGGGCGTCAAGACAAGCCAGGTGGGATGAGAATTGACAGAAATCGCCTAAAGTCTGACAGTGGCGAGACGGGTCCCAAGGGGGTCACGCCTTGTTCCGTAATCTGGAGGCCCTCAGGGGTGAACGACATCCTGACCCGCATCGAGATCAGCAAGGATTATCTGAACTTCAGCGCCGGACACTTCACCATCTTCTCGGCCACGGAACGAGAGAATCTCCATGGGCACAATTTCCAGGTGCGCTGCAGCCTGATCGCTGAAGTCGGCAACAATGGGATGACGTTCGATTATGGGGTGCTGAAACGCATCCTGCGCGAGCTCTGCGATGCCTTGGACGAGCGGGTCTTGCTGCCGCGGATGTCACCGCACTTGAGGCTTGCGGCCCAGGGTGCTCAGGTGGTCGCGACCTTTGGGGAGGAGCGGATCCCTTTTCTGGAGCGCGACGTGCTGCTGCTGCCCATCCGTAACGTCACCATCGAGGAGCTCGCGCGCCTGCTGCTCGCACGGCTGTGCGAGCGTCCGGAGCTCAACCAGATGCCGATCCGATCGATCGAGCTCGGGGTCTCTTCCGGGCAGGGTCAGTGGGCCTTCGCCGAGTGGGAGTCATGTCGTTGGGAGACACAATGAACCGATTGATCGTCACAGGCGCCAGTTCGGGGATCGGGCGCGCCGTCGCAGCTCGTTTTCTCCTCGACGGCTGGGGCGTGCTCAATATCTCGCGCAGACCTTGCCCGGACGTGGGGGTCGAGAACCTCTCCTGCGATCTGGCCGAGCCTGACGCCATCGAGTCGTTGGAGCCAGCCTTGGCCGGGTGGCTCGAGGGCGCCACAAGGATCTGTCTCGTGCACAATGCCTCGGTCATGCGCTCTGACCGGATCGATCGTCTCTCCAGCCAGGACCTGCGTCAGGTCCTGGAGCTGAACATCGTCTCCGCCGGCGCCTTGAATCGACTGGTGCTGCCGCGGATGGGACAAGGATCGAGTCTCCTCTATGTCGGCTCGACCCTGGCCGAAAAGGCGGTGCCTGGCGTTGCCAGCTATGTCATCGCCAAACATGCCCTGGCCGGGATGATGCGCGCCACCTGTCAAGACCTGGCGGGACGCGGTATCCACACCTGCATGATCTGCCCCGGCTTCACGGATACCGAGCAGCTGTGCGCTCTGATCGGCGACGACCCCGAGACCTTGGCGGCAATCAGGGGGCTGTCGGCCTTTGATCGATTGATCGAGCCGGCGGAGATCGCCGAGACGGTCGCCTTCGCCGCCGGGGCACCGGTGCTGAACGGCGCCCTGATCCATGCCAATCTGGGTCAGCGTGAACGATGACCGATGCCGGCCGTGCGGCGAGACGGGCCGTTTGTATCAGCGGTGGGACCTCGGGGATCGGTGCAAGTCTGGTCGCGGCCTTTCTCGGAACTGGCGATCGGGTCTACACCTTTGGCCGGGACCCGAACAAGGTCGCTCGCCTCGTCGCGCGGTGGCCGGAGGCTGCTTCCCAGGGGGCGCTGATCGCTCTGGTCGGTGACGTCACCCACGAGGCCTTTCGCTCGCAGCTGCTCGATGAGGTGCGATCCACCAGCGACCGGCTCGATGTCCTGGTCAACAACGCCGGCGTGATCCTTGGTTCGGGGACATTGGAAGAGAGCGTCGAGCAGTGGCGCGCGACCTTGGAGGCCAACCTGATCGCCCCCTTCGCCTTGACCCAATCCTGCGCGGGTCTCTTGGAGCGGAGTACCGCTCCGGTCGTGATCAATGTCTCGTCGGCCTGCGCCCAGCATCCCTTCGCGACCTGCACATCGACCAGCTATTCCGTCAGCAAGTCCGGTCTCGACATGCTGACCCAGCGTCTGGCGTTAGCCCTCGGGCCACAAGGGATCCGCGTCAATGGCGTGGCGCCCGGCGTGGTGGAGTCGGAGATATGGGGGGGAAACCAGGGCCTCATGGAGTCGATCGCCCAACGGCGGCATGTCCTGACGCGGCAGCCGATCGACCCGGCAGACATCGCCTCGGCGGTCCTCTTCCTCGCCTCCCCGCAGGCGAGGAGCGTGACGGGCGCGACCCTGAAGGTCGATGCGGGTTATACGATCGGTTAGTGGACTAGTACCCCGTTCCACCTTATTTTGCGTTCTCAGTCGGATCTTCCAGCCACAGAACCGCCGTATTGCGCCATAACCGTATGAACTAGAATCAAAAACGGGGAAGGTTGCGGGAGGGGCTTACTGCCTACAAAGCCTTGGCAGTCTGCCTGGGGAAGCGAATGCCAAGCGCCTTGAGGAGGACGTGCTGTTGATCGTCGGGCTGAATGAGCCGCGCATAGCGGGTGCCCTTGACGTCATAGATCAGATAGGTCAATCGCGCCAGCGATTCGAGTGCATCCTCCGGGGTCCTGGCATTGGGGTCATCATCCGTGGTGCCAAAGGCTCGATGCAAGAGCGCTTGGAAGAGACGCGTGATCTTCAGCGCCAACATCGCCACGAAGACGTGCGCCTTGGTGCGTTTGCCATTGCGTAGGAAAATCGGGCGGACTTCCAAGAAGTCCGTTTTCATGGTTCTGAAGCTGCGCTCGACGTTCTGCAGATCCCGATAGCGTTCATCCACCGTCTGGGCATCCATGTGCGCGGCCGGCACGGTGGTCTCGAGCACATAGCAGCCATCCAAGAGGGCGACCTCGGCGAGGCGCTCCTGGTCGATCTGGCAGCGAATCTGATCCTGCTCCAGCGACAGGGTCACGAAGCCACTGAGCTTGTGGCGTTTCACCCAGAGCTCGAGCTGACGCAGCCCGGCGGCCGGATCGGCGCGCTGGGACTGACGGACAAAGGCGTTGCGCTCAGCAATGCGCGCCTCCAGCCGCTTGAGCTTATCGGCTCGGCGGGCGCGCTCGCGCTGCTGGAGGCCCTCATTGCGCCGCACGATAAGACGTCTGCCCCCCTCGCTGACCTCGCCGATGGCCTCATCGAACAGGTCCGGTTGCAGCACATCCTGCTTGAGCAAGGCGCGGATCTGTTGCTTGGTCAGCGCGCTGATGTAGCGCCAGCCCAGGGCGCTGAGCGCCTCTTTGCCCTTGGCCTTGATCATGCCGCTGTCGCCGATGAAGACCACCTCCTTGACGCCAAACTGCTGCTTGAGGAGCTCGATCTGCTCACCCACCGTGCTGGGGTCGGCCGTGTTGCCCTCGAATACCCGTGCCCCCAACGGCTCGCCGTCGGCACCGGTGAGCAAACCGATGACAATCTGCTTCTTGCCCTTCTTGCCATCACGGTTATAGCCATATTCGGCCAGCTCGTTGTGCTCACCCTCGAAGTCACTGGAGGTGACATCGTAGAGGACAATTGCCGGGGGCTCGCCGTGTGCGCGCACATACGCCTCATACAGGCGCTTCTCGATACGCGCCTGTTCCGCCTCCAGCCAATCAAGAGCCTCATAGAGGTCATTCTCATCGAAGTCCTCCAGGCCGAGGATGTCGCTCACCGCGTGCTGTTCGGCCCAGCGCACGGCCGAGAGACGCAAGCTACCGTGGGCGATGCGCGCCAGCACCAGAAACAGCGCCAAGCGCCCCTCCTCAGAAGGACCGAGCACGCGGGTCATCCCCACCTGATCGGCCAGCTGCTTCAAGGCGAATAAGACGCCGAAGATCTCGCCACTGACTTGCTCGCCATCCAGGCCATCGAATTCGCCCTTCAGCGCCTTGCGCAGGGCCTCAATGCGCTCGGGTGCCCAGTGAGTGAGATTGGCAATGGTGCGGGTCTTGACCTTGCCGTGTTCGCGATAGGACTCGCGCAACAGAATCGCCGGTGGGGATTTGCGGTTGGGGACGACGGCGATGTACATGCGCTATGTATAGCGCAATGCACTCAACATAGCGAGAAATAAAACCGCAATTACATGCCTACGATATTGATTCAAATCAAGTGTTTCTGAAATTGTTTCAGGCTGTTAGCCCAAGTTTAACATGGCCCCATTGGTATTGAGCCCTTCACGCCCGCTAAGGTTCTGATTCATTTGTACACAGTCGCTCTGGCGGCCAAAGTAGTGCCA
>JANQGF010000002.1 GCA_028277465.1 Chromatiaceae bacterium | reverse complement strand
CGATTCAGAAACAAGTGGTGCAACTTGAGCCGCCCTTGTTGGGCACGCTCCGCTTTGCCCAACCTACGGTGTGTAGGTTGTTTCTGAATCATTACTTAGATCACGAACAGATCCATGAAGTGGTTGAGTGGCGTCGCCATCAACCTTTGCTCGTCGTGACAGAGGTCGTAGATCCGCCGCGCCTGCCCCCGGGGGAAACGGGTCTGCAATGCATTGAGGAACTTGGTCTCTAGGACCGGAATGCCCTCGGCGCGACGGCGGCGGTGACCGATGGGATACTCGACCTCGACCCTCTCGGTCGCGGTGCCGTCGGTGAAGAAGACCTGCACGGCGTTGGCGATGGAGCGCTTGTCCGCATCCAGATAGTCGCGGCTGTAACGCGACTCCTCGGTGACGACCATCTTGGCGCGCAATCCGTCGATGCGCGGGTCCGCGGCGACCTCGTCCTCATAGTCGGCGGCCGTGAGGCGCCCGAAGACGAGCGGCACGGCGACCATGTACTGCAGACAGTGGTCACGATCGGCGGGATTGTAGAGCGGACCGTCCTTACTGATGATGCGGATCGCGGACTCCTGGGTGGTCAACTCGATGCGCTCGATTCGGTCGAGACGATCCCTGACCTGCGGGTGCAGGATCATGGCGCACTCGACGGCGGTCTGGGCGTGGAACTCGGCCGGGAAGCTGAGCTTGAAGAGGATGTTCTCCATCACATAGCTGCCGTAATGGCGCTGGCGCTCGAAATGCCCGCCCTGGAAGAGCACCTCGTAGAAACCCCAGCGAGGTGCCGTCAGCACGGATGGCAGGCCCATCTCGCCCTTCTGAACCATCATTGCGAGACGCACGGCGCGCGAACTGGCGTCGCCCGCGGCCCAAGACTTGCGTGACCCGGTATTGGGGGCATGGCGGTAGGTGCGTAACGATTGGCCGTCGACCCAGGCGTGGGAGACGGTGTCGATGACCTGATCCCGGTCGGCACCCAGCATGAGCGCCGCGACGGCCGCGGAGGCCACCTTGACGAGGACGACATGATCGAGTCCAACCCGATTGAAGCCGTTCTCCAGCGCCAGCACACCTTGGATCTCGTGGGCCTTGACCATGTAGTGCAGCACCTGGCCGACCGTCAGTGGAGCGGCGCCTTCGGCAACGGCCCGGCGTGAGAGATGGTCCCCTAAGCCCAGAATGGCGCCCAGATTGTCGGACGGATGACCCCACTCGGCCGCGAGCCAGGTATCGTTGAAGTCCAACCAGCGCACCAAGGCCCCAATGTCCCAAGCGGCCTTGACCGGATCCAGCTGGAACTGGGTCCCAGGCACCCGGGCCCCGTTCGGTACCAGTGTCCCGGGGACGATCGGGCCCAGATGTTTCGTGCATTCCGGGTACTGAAGGGCGAGCAGGGCGCAACCGAGCGAGTCCATCAGACAATGGCGCGCCGTCGTGATGGCCTCCTGCGATGCGACTTGGTCAGCACAGACATAGTCGGCAATGGCGACCAGTTCATGATCGGGATCGGGACGCAGGTTGGTGTCTGCGATGTGTATGCTCATCTGGCGGTTTCCTGTTCTGTCCGGCCTAGCGCTGCTCGATTGGCAACCACGGCCGGTTCTCCATCCCGACATAGTTCGCGCTCGGCCGGATGATCTTGCCGTCGAGACGCTGCTCGATGACGTGAGCGACCCAGCCGGTGGTGCGTGAGATGACGAAGATGGGGGTGAAGAGCGAAGTCGGCACGCCCATCTGCGCGTAGGACACCGCCGAGAACCAATCCAGGTTCGGAAACATCCGCTTGAGGTCCCACATGAGGCTCTCGAGCCGGTCCGCGACCTCGAACATCCGGGTGTATCCATTGGCCTCGGAGAGCCGGCGGGCAACCGCCTTGATGATGAGATTGCGCGGATCCGAGGTCGTATAGACCGGATGGCCGAAACCGATGATGACCTCTTTGCGGCCGACACGTTCGGTGATGTCCGCCTGCGCCGCGTCGGGGCTCGCATAGCGTTGCTGGATCTCGCAGGCGGCCTCGTTGGCCCCGCCATGCTTGGGTCCGCGTAGTGCGCCGATCGCGCCGCCGATGGCCGAATAGATGTCGGCGTTGGTGCCGGCGATCACACGAGCGGCGAAGGTGGAGGCGTTGAACTCGTGCTCGGCATAGAGGATGAGCGAGGTGTGCATGGCGCGGACCCAGTCGTCGGACGGTGTCGCGCCGTGCAGCAGGTGGAGAAAGTGGCCGCCGATCGAGTCGTCGTCCGTCTCCACCTCGATCCGTCGGCCGTTATGGGCGAAGTGATACCAGTAGAGAAGCATGGAACCGAAGCAGGCGAGCAGACGATCACCGATCTCCCGGGCCGCGGCGACCGGCATCGTCTCCTTCTCCGGCTCCAGGGTACCGAGCACCGAAGCGCCGGTGCGCATCACGTCCATGGGATGGGCCGATGCAGGGAGCTGCTCCAAGGCCGCTTTCAGTGCTGCCGGCAGACCGCGGAGCGATCTGAGCTTGCGCTTGTAGGCGGACAGCTCGGCCTGGGTAGGCAGCCGCTCGTGGACCAAGAGGTGAGCGATCTCCTCGAACTCGGCCTGCTCGGCGAAGTCGAGGATGTCGTAACCCCGATAATGCAGGTCATTGCCGGTCCGCCCGACGGTACAGATCGCGGTATTGCCGGCAGCGGTGCCGGACAGGGCAACGGATTTCTTCGGTTTGGGCAGTTGGTTTTCTCGTGTGTCGGCCATCGTTTCCTCACTCCTCGTTCATGCGCCTGATTGACCTTGCGCGAACAATGCATCGAGCTTCTGCTCGAAGCCCTGGTAGTTCAGATAGTCGTAGAGCTCCATGCGGCTCTGCATGGTGGCGACCACATCGGCCTGGGTACCGTCGCGGCGGATCGCCTGATAGACCTGGAGCGCGGCCTTGTTCATGGCGCGGAAGGCGGACAAGGGATAGAGCACCAATGAGACCCCGGCACGACCCAACTCGGTGGTGGTGAAGAGCGGCGTCGCGCCGAACTCGGTGATGTTCGCCAACACCGGGACGCCCACTGCCGCGCTGAAGGCGCGGTATTGTGCGAGCTCGGTCAAGGCCTCCGGGAACACCATGTCCGCGCCCGCCTCGACACAGGCCAGGGCGCGCTCGAGGGCCGCGTCCAGACCCTCGACCGCCAAGGCATCCGTCCGCGCCATGATGACGAAGTCATGGGTGCGGGCGTCCGCGGCGGACTTGATCCGATCCACCATCTCGGACTTGGAGACGATCGCCTTGCCGGGGCGATGGCCACAGCGCTTGGCGGCCACTTGATCCTCGATGTGGCACCCCGCGGCGCCGGCTCGAATCATCTGCTTGACGGTGCGGGCGAGGTTGAAGGCACCACCCCATCCGGTATCCGCGTCGACCAGCAGGGGCAGGTCCGTCACATAGGTGATGCGACGGACCTCCTCCAAGACGTCGTTCAGACTGGTCATGCCAAGGTCCGGCAGGCCGAAGGCGGCCGCCGCGACACCGCCGCCGGAGAGATAGAGCGCCCGATAGCCAGTGCGCTCGGCCATCAAGGCATGATAGGCATTGATCGCACCGACCACCTGCAAAGGGCGCTCTTCCTCGACGGCAAGTCGCAATCTGGCCCCGGCTGTCGCCTGTTCGGTCATCTCTTTCGCCTCGTTACGTGATCAAAGATCCATTCGTCTCGGCCGCGATCCGCCGTTCGACGGCCCGCCGCGAGACCCGGATATGTCGGCGCATCAGCCATTCGGCGAGCTCACCGTCCCGATCCGCGATCGCATCGACCACGAGCTCATGCTCCCTCAATGCCCCTCGCGCCCGATCACTTCTCATCCCGAACCGACAGCGGTACATCCGCACCTTGTAGTAGAGATCATTGCAGAGGATGTCGACCAAGCGGCGGTTCGCGCTGCCCAGGGCGATCCGAAAGTGGAAATCGAGATCGCCCTCCTGCTGGAAATAGGCCTGCCAGTCCTCGCGAGCGACGTCCTCCTTGTGCTGCGCCAGCAGATTTCTGAGATCGGAGATGGCGAGATCGGACATGCCCTCGGCCGCGAGACGCGCCGCCATGCCTTCCAACGCCTCGCGGATCAGATAGATCTCACTGAGTTGGTCACTCGAGAGCCGGATCACCCGCGCACCCTGGTTGGGCTTGCGTTCGACGAGATTGGTCGCTTCGAGACGTCGTATGGCCTCGCGCAAGGGTCCGCGGCTCACACCATAGCCAGTCGCCAGGGCCGGCTCGCTGATCTTGCTTCCGGGCGGGATCTCGCCTTCGACGATTGCCTGCCGGAGCCGGTCGAAGACCCGGTCGGCGATGGTCGCAGCAGCCTCCGGGAGGTCCTTGACTGGGACAGACATACCTTAATGTGTCGACAATTGAACTCGATAATCGACAAAAATAGCCGATAAAAGGGCGATGTCAAGAAAATATGTCGACAATTTAACCGAAACGCTGGTCAAGCGCGCACCAGAGTGCGTCCCGATGAAATGGGTGGTTTCAAGTGAACCCAGTCAAACAGCGGTCACGGGCCATCGGCGGGAACAAGCAGGGCAAGCCCTGCCTGACGCGGTTCAATCGTGTCAGCGCTTGGCCGGCTCCGGCGGGAGAAGCGGGGTCTCGCCCTCGCTGCGGGCGATGACGACGGCGCCACAGGAGTCGCTGAAGACGTTGACCGCGGTTCGCATCATGTCCAGGATGCGGTCGACGGCGAGGATCAGACCGATCCCCTCGAGCGGCAGACCCACCGCAGCCAGGATGATGGCGATGGCGACCAGACTCGCGGCGGGGATGCCGGCCACACCGATCGAGGTGAGAAGCGCCAGCATCACGATGAGGAATTGGGTGGCGAAGGACAGCTCCAGACCATAGGCCTGGGCGATGAAGATGGCCGCCACGCATTCGTAGAGTGCCGTGCCATCCATGTTGACGGTGGCACCCAAGGGCAAGACGAAGCTGGTGGTCCGGTTGGAGACACCCGCGTTCTTCTCCACGCAATCCATGGTGACGGGCAGGGTCGCGGAGGAGGAGGCCGTCGAGAAGGCCGTGAGCAATGCGGCACCCATGGCCGAGTAATGGCGCATCGGACTGACCCTGCCGATCACGGACAGCAGCAGCGGCAGCACGACCAGGAAATGGACTGCCAAGGCGAGTACCACGGTGAAGAAGAAGAGCGCCAAGGGCCCGAAGGCCTCCAGTCCCGTATCGGCGACGGTCTTCGCCACCAGGGCGAAGACCCCGAGGGGCGCGAACTTCATGATGAGATCGGTGATACCCATCATGATCTCGAAGGTGCCCTGGAAGAAATTGAATTGGGTCGTCGCGTACTTCTCGGGGATACGGGTGACGAAGAAGCCGTAGAGCAGGCTGAAGAAGATCAACCCGAGCATCTGGCCTTCCGCCGCAGCGGCCATCACGTTGGTGGGGATCATGCGCAGGAAGACCTCCACCACGTCCCCGCCGTCCTTGTCGCCGACCTTCTCCTCCAGGGCCGCGGCATCGGCGCTGAAACCGAAGACCTCTTTCGGGTCCCCCTCGACCACGCCCGGCTCGATGAGATTCACCATCGTCAGACCGACCAGGATGGCGAACAGACTGGTGGTCGCGTAATAGCCGAGGGTCTTGCCGCCCAAGCGACCAAGATGCTCCGATCCGCCGAGGCCGGCGACGCCCACGATGATCGAGGAGACGATCAGGGGCACGATCAACATCTTGAGGGCGTTCAGAAAGAGCTTCCCCAGGAAGTCGAAGACCGAATAGAAGGTCACCCCGAAGATTCCGGCGTCGCGCCCCACCAGAAGGCCGACCAGGACCGCGAGGGCCAGGGCGATCAGGATCTGCCAGTGGAGCTTGAGCTTGATTGGAAACATCGGCGACTAATCCCGTTGGAAGTCCGTGATTCGGATAGGATGACGCCCGAGGAGACCCTCTACCGCGGGCGCAATCGACCCGCGCGGATCATCTCAGATCGAGGGGGCTCGGGCAAACGGTGGGGGTCGATTCGACCATGTCAACGACAAAGCGAGGCTGCAAGACGACGCACCTTGCTCCGGACGCGGGTGACCACGAAGCCTGGCCTAGCCACCGGCGCTCCGACTCGCCCTCTCCGCCGGGGGGAGAGGGTCGGGGTAAGGGGGGATCCCGCCGTCTGCAGCGGCGCCCGTTTTCTCCGGGGTGGCGTCGACCGCCATCATGGTTACCGTGGAACAGCACCCCAGCCGCTCGATTTGGTGGGAGCGGCGCCTCGCCGCGACGAGCCTGCAAACTGCTGCGGCTCTTGTTCCATGCTCCG
>JANQGF010000413.1 GCA_028277465.1 Chromatiaceae bacterium | reverse complement strand
CCGGAGCATGGAACAAGAGCCGCAGCAGTTTGCAGGCTCGTCGCGGCGAGGCGCCGCTCCCACCAAATCGAGCGGCTGGGGTGCTGTTCCACGGTAACTCCCTTGGACTCGCCTGTGAGTCCTACCAAGGCCATCCCCCTGGCTCGCCGGGTCGGCCGCTACAGATCTGGAGGACGGCCGAGCAACGCTCGCCAAGCCGGCGGCCGGCTCCCGCTCGGACCCCACCAGAGTGCGGAGGTTCGCTCCAGACCCTGGTTCTCCATCCCAGGATGAGGCGTCCAAGTGAGAATCGGGAATCCAACACACCGACAACAGATCGCTCGACAACGCGATGGGAGCACCATGGCCAAACTCTTCGAAGCCGCGGATTCCGCCAGCTCGGTCTCAGGACCGCCTAGCACGGGCGAGTACGCCAACGATCGCATCTTTCGCGCGATCGCCTGGACCAGCGCCGTCCTCATCATCGCCCTGACTGCCTATATCCTCTGGGAGATCGGGCGCGAGGCCTTGCCGGCCATCGGCGAGTACGGCTTGGGCTTCGTCACAGGGACTACCTGGAACGTCAACAAGGGCGAGTTCGGCGTCCTCCCGGAGATCTGGGGAACCCTCTATAGCTCACTGCTGGCCCTCTTTCTGGGAGGAGTCTTCGGCATCGCCATCGCCATCGCCATCTTCCTCACCCAGGATTTCATCCATCACCGTCTCGCCACCATCTTTCGGACCATCGTCGAGATGCTGGCCGCCATCCCCTCGGTCGTCTTCGGGCTCTGGGGCATCTATGTCCTCATCCCGCTCATCAAACCCGGGGCCGAATGGCTGCACGAGAACCTCGGCTGGTTCCCCATGTTCGGTACCGACCTCGCCGGTCCCGGCATGGCCCCCGCCGCCTTGGTGCTGGCGATCATGATCCTGCCGACCGTCGCGGCCATCTCGGTGGATGCCTTTCGACGCATTCCCTACAAGGTCAAGGAGGCCGCCTACGGGATGGGCACCACGCGCTGGGAGGCAATCCTCAAGGTCATGCTGCCCACTGCCTCCTCGGGGATCCTCGCCGCCTTGGTGCTGGGGTTCGGCCGCGCCCTCGGCGAGACCATGGCGCTCGCCATGCTGATCGGCAACGCCAACCAGATCAGCCTCTCGCTCTTCTCGCCGGCGAACACCTTGGCCTCGCTCCTGGCCTCCAATTTCCCGGAGGCCGGCCAGATCGAGGTCAGGGCGCTCATGTATGCCGCCCTGGTCCTACTCGCCATCACCTTCCTGGTGAACGTCGCGGGCCTCGCGGCCAGCAATACACGATTAGAAAGTTCGAGGGCAAGAAATGAGCGACTTCGATCTGGCTTCGGGCGCCCAGGCGACCCCCTCTCGGCCCCAGCTGAACCGCAAGGCCTTCGAGCCCCGGGCATTGAAGAGCGGCCTTCTGACCGCTTTGACCTGGATCGCGGCGGTGCTCGCCTCGGTCCCGCTCTTCTCGGTGATCTATATGCTGCTCGTCCAGGGTGGATCCCGACTCTTCGGGGCCGATGTCCTCGAGGTCCTCACGGGCTTACCTCCTGCTGGCTTCGAGCTGGGCAGTGGCATCGGTCCAGCCATCGTGGGAACCTTGACCATGGTGCTCATCGCCTCTGCGATCAGCATTCCACTCGGGATCCTGGCCGCCATTTATCTCGGCGTCCTGGACCCGAAGAGTAAGGTCGCCAGTACCTCGCGCTTCCTCGCCAAGGTGCTCACCGGCTTCCCCTCCATCCTGGCCGGTGTCTTCGTCTACGCGGTGATCGTCATCCGATTCGGCTATTCGGCTTGGACCGGCGGCCTGGCCCTTGCCGTGCTGATGTTGCCGACGGTGGTTCTGGCCGCGGAGGAGGCCATGGCCCAGGTCCCCCAGAAGATGAAAGACGCCGCTTTCGGCATGGGCTGCACCCGCACCCAGGTCATCTGGAAGGTCGTCTTGCCCACTGGGTTGCCGGGGATACTCACCGGCGTGATGCTCGCCATCGCCGGCGCCTCCGGTGAATCGGCACCCCTGCTCTTCACGGCCCTCTTCAGCAATTACTACATCTCGGAGTTGGCGGAACCCACGGCGTCGCTCTCGATCCTCATCTACAACTTCTCCGGCATGCCCTTCCCCAACCAGATCGAGTTGGCCTGGACGGCCTCGCTGGTCTTGGTGCTGATCGTACTGGTGTTCAACATCCTGGCGCGGCTGGTGGGTCAGCCCAAGGTCTGAAGCAGGACAACCGAGGTATCAAAGCAATGAGCGCAACAGCAGAGGCGGCCTTCGTCGCGGCGCCCTTCCAGGCAGCCGGGGATGTCGTCATCGACTGCCGACTCGAGAAGATCTTCTATGGCGACTTTCTCGCGGTGCGCGACAGTGTCGTACCCATCGAGAAGAAGAAGATCACCGGATTCATCGGCCCTTCCGGCTGCGGCAAGTTCACCGTGCTGCGCAGCCTCAACCGGATGAACGATCTGATCCCGGTGTTCCGTTTCCTGGGCACCGTGATGTATCACGGCCAGGACATCTATGCAAAGAAGGTGGACCCGGTCGTAGTGCGCCGCTACATCGGCATGGTGTTCCAGCAGCCCAATCCCTTCTCCATGAGTATCTACGACAATGTCGCTTTCGGATTGCGGCTGAATCGATTCAAGGGAGACATGGACGAGCGCGTCGAGAAGGCGCTGCATCGAGCAGCCCTCTGGAAAGAAGTCAAAGATAAGCTCAAGAACAGTGGTCTCTCGCTCTCGGGCGGCCAGCAACAGCGGCTGTGCATCGCGCGCGCGATCGCCACCGAGCCCGATGTACTGCTGATGGATGAGCCCTGCTCCGCCCTGGACCCCATCGCCACCCGCCAGGTCGAAGAACTGATGCTGGAGCTCAAGGAAAACTACACCTTGGCGCTGGTGACCCACAACATGCAGCAGGCCACTCGGGTCGCGGACACGACCGCCTTCTTCTCCGTCGACATCTCGCAGGGCGGGCGAACCGGTTATTTGGTGGAGATGGGTCCGACCCGACAGATCTTCGAAGATCCCAGGGAGCAGCTTACGAAGGAGTACATCTCCGGCGAGTTCAGCTGAGATAACCTCGGAGGGACATCATGAAGGGCACAAGAAGAGTCGCGGTCATCGCGCTGGCGGTGATCGCCGCCGGGATCCTTGCCGCGTGCGGAGACAGACCTGCCGAGACGACGGCCGCCCCCGAGGGTGGGCTGGTGATCAGAGGGGCCGGGGCAACCTTTCCCGAACCCCTGTACCAGCGTTGGATCGAGACCTATCGCGAAGAACGTCCGAAAGTCGGTTTCCTGTACGAAGGCGTCGGGAGTGGCGAGGGCGTGAAGCGATTCCTCGCTGGTACGGTCGATTTCGGGGCCAGTGACGCTGCACTGCGCGACGCCGAGCTCGAGCAGATAGATCCGAAGCGTGGGGCCCTGATGATCCCCATGACCGCCGGCATGGTGGTGTTGGCCTACAACATCCCAGACGTGGGCGAAGGTCTGACGCTGAGCCGGGATGTCTATGTCGACATCTTCGCCGGACGGATCCTGTTCTGGGACGACCCACGCACCCTAGAGACGAACCTGGGTGTCAATCTACCGCATCGGCGCATCCTCACCGTCGTTCGTCGCGATTCGAGCGGAACCACCTTCGCTTTCACCAACCACCTCGGCGCCATCGAGCCCTGGTGGGCCGACGCGGGTCCGGGAATCGGCAAACTCGTCGACTGGCCTGGAAGCGCCATGACCGCCCTTGGCAACGCCGGGGTCGCTCAGCGCGTCAACATCACCGACGGCTCCATCGGCTACATGGAGTTCGAGTTTGCCCGACGGCTCGGCCTACCCGTCGCGACCCTCTACAATCAGGCGGGCGAGCCCGTGGCTCCGAGCCCCAGCGCGGGTCAGGCGGCGTTGGGCTCGACGCGCGACATACCAGCAGATCTCAGGGTCTTCATCCCGGACCCGGAGGGCAGGCTTTCGTATCCCATCGTGAGCTACACCTGGATCCTTCTCAACGAACGCTACGAGGACCAGGCAAAGGCAGCCGAGCTCAAGCGAGCCCTGGCGTGGGGGTTCGACGAGGGCCAGGCCATCGCCGAGGAGATGGGCTATATTCCACTGCCTGCGAGCATGATCGCCAAAGCGACCGAGGCACTGGCTGGGGTGCGTTAACGAAAGGCCGATTGATCGGCGCTTCCTGCACGGGGCGGGATGCCCTACTGTTCTCGAGCGGATGGCCCGACCCATCTCGCTTTCATAGCCGCAAAATACGCATGCCGGACCCGATTCGTTGCCCTACATATTGATGAATTACAGTCATATACTCTCTTCCAATCTTGGTTCTTCGTTTGGCTACGAACCGTATAACACCTAGAATTCTTGCAATTTCTTCACTTCTTACGTGTTTCAAATCCTCTTTTATTGCCTTGTCGACATAATCAACCCCATTCGCCACTATTTGACGCTCTTGATCCGTTTCTTGATCTTTAAAGTAGTACTTATCTATAAGTAACTCTATGATTCTGATTGCATCGCTGTCACTAAGCTTTCTTCATTTTCTATGTCATATGAGCACAAAGCGCCTTCTATCGCATTTCCATAACCCTGAAGATCCATATTGTGATCCATCTCAGAAACCGAATACGCTGGAACCTCTGAATATTTTCGTTTCGGCTTCTGGTAGAACACACAGGCTAAGCATACTTCTTCCGTTCTTGTATCTCCACAACACTGACTACAGATCAAAGCATCTGCAATGAGGCACTTTCGTTTTCCCTTCCTCGAACTGCATATGGGACACTTTGCCATCTCTTTTTCCGCTTACTTTCTCTACTCTGTACATTAGGTGGCCGGGCGCTACCTCAAGAATAGGCCGACATCAAAACCGCGCCAATATGAACGTTGAATATTCCTATGAGCTTCCGGGTAGAGACAGCCATTACTGAACCATCCCCCCCACAGATCCGGACGTGACCAATTCGGTCATCCGGTTCCTCGGTAGTCAGGATTGCAACACG
>JANQGF010000409.1 GCA_028277465.1 Chromatiaceae bacterium | reverse complement strand
TCATGCCGTGTCTCTGGCACCCCGGAGCATGGAACAAGAGCCTCAGCAGCTTGCAGGCTCGTCGCGGCGAGGCGCCGCTCCCACCAAATCGAGCGGCTGGGGTGCTGTTCCACGGTAACCCGTGCCCTGCCAGAGCGAGCGGCTACTTGCCGCAGGTTGGTCACTCCAACGGGGTTCAGGACTTGGGCCCCATAGTCGCCGGGCCGCCAATCGGTACATAGCCGGGGTGAACAGCAGCCCAAGCGCGAGGCTCAAGCCCACACCCCCGGCGATCACCACCGCCAACGGCGGCCAAAAGTCCCCGCCCGCAAGGATCAGCGGCAGGAAACCGCCGACCGTGGTGAGCGTGGTCGTCAGGATGTGGCGGGTCGCGCGCAGCACCTCCCGCGCCATGGCCTCGGGATCGCCGGCCCGGGCCTCGGGGTTGGACCGCAGGGCCGCCAGGACCACGATGCTTGCGTTGATGGCGACACCGAGCAACCCCGCACTGCCGATCAGTGGGTTGAATCCAAGCGGATGACCGGCAAGCCAGAGTGAGAGGAAACCGAGCCCGAGGGACAATGTGCCGACCAGAACCAGGATGCCGGCCAAGACGAAGCTGCGGAAGCTCAGCACCAGCGTTGCGATCATCAGGGTCCCGAGCAGAGGTGCATAGGCGAGGAGCAGGGCCATCGCCTCGCTGGACTCCTCGCTGTCACCGGCGATCTCCAGCCGGTAACCGGCCGGGAGCACCAGAGCGCCGGCAGCGATTCGGTCCGTGACCGCGGAGGTGACCTCGATGGGCAGGAATTGCGGCCGCAGCCAGGCCTGAATCCTGTTGACCCTTTCTCCATCGCGCCGAGTGATGGCCGTCACCTGCGGCGCGAGCCGCAGCTCACCGAGGGCCTCGGCCGGGACCACGACTGGTGCGCCGTTGGCAAGAGACCCAGGGACCACCAGCCGCAGTCCCGCGACCCTCGCCCGGTCGGATCGCTCGGCGTCGGCGAGCCGAACCCGGACCGGCAAGTCCTCGAGGTCCTCCAACAGGCGTCCCCCGACCGCACCCTCGCTGGCCGCGTCGAGCTGCCGCGCGATCTCGCCCAGGCTCAGACCCGCGAGCCGGGCCTCGTCCAGGTCGGCATCGAGCCACAGCTTGGGTTCCCCGCCCTGGATGCTTGCGCCAGTGCCTGTGACGGCCGGGTGTTGCGAGAGCAGCCGCCGGACCTCTTCGCCCAACCGCAACAGGGTGCCCGTATCCGGACCGACCAGACGCAGGCTGATAGGCGCCGCGACTGGCGGCCCCTGACCGAAGGCCCGAACCACCACACGCGCCTGCGGGAAGCCGTCCGACAGCCGTTCTTGGAGGTGCGCGACCAGCCGCTTGGCCTCCGCCGGGCTGGCGGCGGTGACCGTGGCCCTGGCATAGGCCGGATTGTCGTCCTGATCGCGCAGCTGATTGTAATAGACCGGCGGGGAGCTCGCCCCGGCAACCCAGAAGAGATGGCGGACGGCGCCCTCGGCACGGACCAGCGCCTCCATGGCGCGCATGGTCGTCGCGGTGGACCGGATGTCGGCACCCGGCCCCATCCAGACCTGAATCTCGAACTGGTCCCGATCCGCGGCGGGAAAGAACTGACTCGGGAGTTGGCTCGCGGCCCAGAATCCCGCCACCGGCAGCAATAGGCAGGCGAGGATCGTCGACCGTGGGCGTGCGAGGGCGCGGGCCAAGAGTGCTCGATAGAGATGCGTCAGCGCCGGCCTCGACCAGCCCTCGCGCCACCAGCGATGACGCGCGCGCTCGGCGCTGCCCTTGGCCGGCAGGGCGACGCGAGCGGCCAGCGCCGGAATCAGGGTCATCGCCAGTAGGAAAGAGACCGCGAGGGCCAGGATGACGGCCACCGCGATCGGACCGACGAAGTCTCCAATGTTCCCAGGCAGCAGAAAGATGGGCATGAAGCCCAATATGGTCGTGACGGTGGAGGCGGCCAGGGGGCTGAAGAGGTGATGGACCGCGCCGCGCGCGGCCTCGGCCGCCGGCAGACCGGCATCTCGCCGTGCGTGGACCTCGTCGGTCATGACCACGGCATTGTCGATCAGGAGCCCGACGGCAATGATCATCCCGAAGATCGACATCTGATGGATCTCCTGTCCAGCCAGATCCAGCCCGAACAGGGTCAGCGCCGCCGACAGTGGCAAGGCAGTCGTGACCACCAGCGCGGCTCGCCAGCCCATCGTGAAGAGCACAACCGCGATCACGACCCCGGCACCGGCGATCAGGTTGCCGCCGAGTGCACCCAGTCGCTGCGAGCTATAGCGGCTCTGGTCGAAGCTCAGCTCGATGCGGATGGATCGACCCGCCGAAGGCGCGAACTCGGCCACCGCTTCCCGCGCCTTGATCGCCCAGTCGTCCAGGCTCACACCAGCGCGGGTGCGCACCCCGATCAGGACCGCGCGGCGACCGTCGGCAGAGGCGATCTCCCGCGGCGGATCGGCCCAGGTCTTGGCGACCTGGCCCAGGTCGCCGACCCGCACCAGCCGACCGTCGTCGTTGACCAGCGGAACCGCGGCGACCCGCTCGGCGGCGGCAAAGGAGCCGGCCACCTCGACCTGCATCCGGTTCGCTTCGGTCCAGAGGACACCAGCGGGCCGTCTGGGGTCGGCGCCCGCGAGTCGCTCCGCGACCCCGGTCACCGTCATGCCGAGGGCCGCCAGCCGATCGGCATCCATCTCGACGCGGATCTCCTCCTGGGCCGCACCGAAACGCACCACCTGCTCGGTCCCGGTGAGGTTACGCAGCCGGTCGGCGAGATCCAGCGACAAGCGGTCGAGGATCCCCAGCGGTGGTTGGCCGTCGCCCTGCCAGCTCACCGCTGCGATCAGCGAGTAGGCCAGGGCACCGCGCAGGTCATCGAGAAGGGGTCGGCCTGCCTCTGGTGGCAGGTCCGCCTGCACCTCGGCCAGCCGATCGCGGATCTTGGAAAAGACGTTCTGGTTTTCGCCGGGCCCGACGGCGTCATCGAGCTCCACCGAGATCAACGAGACACCGGCCCGGGACGTGGATTCCAGGGTCTTGATCTCGGCCACCTGCCGCAGCGCGTCCTCGAGCTTCTTGGTCACCAGCGATTCCACCCGTCGCGCGTCACCGCCAGCCAAGGGCGTGACGATCAGGGCGTTGCGGGTCGTGATGCGCGGGTCCTCGGTGCGCGGCAGATTGCCCCAGGCCGAGAGCCCGGCGATCAGGATCAGGGCCACGGCCAGTCCCAGCAGATGCCCGTTGTGGACCAGATAGGCGGCCCCACGGCCGACCGCGGAGGACTGATGGATTGGACCGCCCATGTCAGCGCTGCTCCTCGCCATCGCCGCCACTGACGTGGGCGGCGACCTGATGATCCCTGGACGCCGAAACCCGCACCAGCTGGCCGGGCACCACTCGATGCAGACCCGTGGCGACCAGCCGCTCGCCGCCCGCCAGCGCGCCCCGCACGTAGACCCGGTCGCCCTCCTGATAGAGCAGCTGCAGTGGACGCACCGCCAGCCGTCCCGTACATCCCGTGAACTTGGAGGAGCAGAGGTCAACCATCTCCTGACTCCCGCTCGGCAGCGGCTCGACCGCATAGGCGCCCCAGAGGCCGCGACTGGCCTCGGTCAGTGCGTCGAACGGCAGCCAGACCCCGGGCTGGTCGACCCAACGGGTCAACTCGAGCTCCAGGAGCTCGCCGGATCTGAGACCGGGGACCGGGTCCGCGCTCGGCTGCACCGGCGTGAAGAGGGCATCGACCGTGCGGGCGCCCCCGCCGCGCACCGGGAGGATGGCACGCAACCGGGCGACCAAGGGCCGGCCCTGCCAGGTCAGGCGATACTCGGAACCCAGCTCGAGCACATCGGCAACGGGCCCGGCCAGACCCACCCGGATCTCGGGCGTGGCGTCCTCCTGGATGCGCAGAACCGGCTGGCCGGTGGGCAGCACCTCTCCTTCATCTGCCAAGCGGCTGATGATGGTTCCGTCGAACGGGGCCCTGAGCTCCGTCTTCTGGATGTCGAGGTCCAATGATGCGATCCGTGAGCTTGCCAGCTCCAATGCGGCCGCGGCCGCCCGTGCCGCGGCCCGGGCCTCGTCCAAGGCCTGACGTGTCACCGCGCCTTGATGCACAGAGTCGAGGTAACGCTCGAGCGTGGACTCCGCCAGGTCCAGGTCCGCTTCCGCACTGTGCGTCGCCGCCACCAGCTCGGCGCGTCTGGCCTCGAGCAAGGTCTTGTCCAACCGCGCCACGACCTGGCCCAGGGCCACCGCATTTCCTTCTCGGACCAACACCTCGCGCAACAGGCCGGAGCGCTCGAACCCAAGATCACTGCTCCGGAAGGGCTCCACGCGGCCCGTATAGATGTGCCGGCGGCCGAAGCCGCGGGAGGGTTCGACGGCCAGGGTTTCCACGGTCAGAGCTGGGGACGGAACCAGGGTCAGGTCGGACGCAGGATCGGTCTTGGAATCGGGTAGCCATGCCAACAAGCCGGTCACCGGCAGCATGAGCGCAAGTCCCACGCCCAGGAGCACCAGGGTGGTGTCGTAGCGACGGCGTCGAGGATGGTTCATCGGGCATCTCCGTTGGGCCACCGCCAGCGCGCTGGGGTTGGCTTCGCCTCGGCCAGAAGATAAACTAGACTGCACAGTTTGATAATCTAGTCGAAAAAAACTAGACCGTCTAGTTTGATTTAATCCGAGAGCCTCTGGCACCTTTTATGACCAAACCAATGAGCACGCCATCGAGCGACGGAGACATCGCCCCGAGGCCGGGCCGACCCAAGAGCGAGGAGAAGGCACAAGCCATCCGTGCCGCCGCGAGCCGGTTGTTCCTGGAGCGCGGCCTGCAGGGCACGAGCATGGATGCGGTGGCAAGGGAGGCGGGTGTCTCGAAGCAGACCGTCTACGGACACTTCGCCGGCAAGGAGGCCCTGTTCCGCGCCTGCATCAGCGACAAGATCGCGCAGTACGGTTTCGCCGAGGACGCCCTGCCAGAGGCCGGAGACACGGCGACGCAGCTACTGGAGCTGTGCCGGCGTTTCATGGCCCTGATCTGCGACCCGCAGGTCATCGCCATGTACCGAGTCATCATCGGCGAGTCCGTCGCCCATCCTCGCATCGCCGAGCTCTTCTATGAGACCGGCCCGGCCGCTACCAAGACGGCCGTCGCCGGCCGGCTGGCGCAGCTGGTCTCCCGAGGCGAACTGCGCCCTCATGACACTCGCTACGCCAGCCAGCAGCTGTTGGACATGTGCACCGGCGACATCCAGCAGCGCCTCCTGTTCGGGCTGCTCGAGCGAGCACCGCCCCATGAGCTGGACGCCCACTTGCGCCGAGTCGTGGATGACTTTCTGATGCTCTACGGAGCGCCCAGTTGAAGACCATCCGCAGTTGGCCCAGGCCTCATGGGCGGGACAACCAACGCTCGAGCACCCCTTTCAGGGCCTGGATCATGACGGGCTTGACGAGGAAATCGTCCATACCCGCCCCAAGGCACCTCTCGCGGTCCTCATCGAAGGCAGCCGCCGTCAAGGCGACGATGGGGACAGGCGGTCGCTGTGTCTCCCGCTCCCAGGTCCGGAGCCGCTCGGTGGCAGCATAACCGTCCAGCACCGGCATGCGGCAGTCCATCAGTACCAGGTCCGGCGCCTCGCGCATGATCGCGGCGACGCCTTGCTCGCCATCCTCAGCGAGCCGCACGGTCGCACCGAGCTTGGTGAGCAAAGCCCTCATGATCATACGATTGGTCGGCTCGTCCTCGACCACCAGGATCCGTCCCTCGAACACCGCCAGGCTCGCACCCGCGTCCACCGCAACCGCTTGGGCACCCCACCCATCGAGTCGCGCCTCGTCGCGTCGCACCTGGTCGGCAGGAATGCGAAACCAGAACCGCGAGCCCCGCCCCGGCTGACTCTCCACCCCGACGTCGCCCCCCATCAAACGGGCCAGACATTGCACGATCGAGAGGCCGAGACCAGTGCCGCCATAGAAGCGCGAGGTCATGCTATCGCCCTGCGAGAAGGGTCGAAACAACCGCGCCTGCGCCTCCGACGGAATCCCCACGCCGGTATCGGACACCTCGAATTCGAGCAAGGTGTCTGACCCTTCCGTGGTGAACTCACGGGCCTCGATCCGGATCTGACCCTCGGCGGTGAACTTGATCGCGTTGCTCACGAGATTGGAGAGCATCTGGCGCAGGCGGCGAGCATCGGCGCGGTAGATACCGCGAGCGGGTCCAGTCCAGTGGGATTCGATCCGCACCGACTTGCCGCGGGCGGCCTCGGCAAACAGAGACTGGATCTCACGGACGAGCTGTGCGGGCTCGAACACGACGATCTCGAGCTGCTCCTCACCCGCTTCGATCTTCGACAGATCGAGAATATCGTTGAGGAGTGCCAGCAGGTTCTGGCCGGAGTCGAGGATGGTCTTGGCGAAATCCCGCCGCTCGAATTCGTCGAGATCCGGCATCAACAGGAGCTGCGCCATGCCGAGAATCGGGTTCATCGGCGTGCGGATCTCATGGCTCATGGTGGCAAGAAACCGGCTCTTCGCCCTGTTCGCCTCCTCGGCCGCCTCCTTGGCTCGATGGAGCTCGGTGACATCGACACGAATGCCGACGCAATAACCACTCGGGATGCGGTGCTCGCGGATCCTGAGCCAACGCCCATCGTCGAGATGCTGAACCAGCTCGCTGCGGTCTTCGCGATGAAGCCGTAGACGTTCCTCGATCCAGGCCTCTTCCTGCCCGACTGCGTCCCGATACTGCCCGCGCTCGACGCCATAGCGCAGGATCTCCTCGAGGGTCCGCCCGGGCTCGATCACCGGAGCCGAGGTGCGGTAGAGCCTGCGATATTCGTCGTTACAGTAATAGAGTCGGTCCTCAGGATCGTAGATGACGAAGCCCTCGCCGATGGTATCGATCGCCGCCTGCATTAGAGACGGATGCTGCCTAGCTGAAATGTGAATTTGTGCCATACTTCTTTCGTGGCTGACATGCACAGACCTGGAGAGGCATCATGGCAGCCGAAATCATCGCCCGCAACGGACATGAAGTGACCCTGCAGGTCCGCATCGATTTGACACCGACGGCTCACCGATCGTCATGGGCGCCATCAAGTGGACCAAGCGCCGTACCTCGCCCCAGACCGACCAGACCCCGTACGGCACGGTGGAGCTCGAGCGCAACGTCGACCAGACCTCCAAGGGCGCGCGCATCATCCGTCATGCCACGCCGCTCTCGCACAAGTATGCGCCGATGAACGTCAACGCCATCTGCACGGATCTCGGCGACAATCATGGTCGCCCGGTCACCGCCTCCTCTGTGCAGAATGTCACCGCTCGGGTCGGCTCCATCGCCTGCACCAAGGAGGAGGTTTGGGTGTCGTCGCGAGGGAGTGGGAGAACGAGGCCATTTCGTTCCGGTTTCGAGGCGCATCCTGGGTTCCATGTCACGAGAAACCGGGGCGAAAGGGACCCTTCTCCCGCTTCCGCAGCCGATTCAGCCTAAGTCGTACAGGCTCCTACAAGCCGCGCATCCAGGCCGCCCGCAAGGGGACCGTCTCCGGCCGCTCGATCGCTGCCCTGAGTTGCGCGACCAGGCGCCTCTTATCGGCACCGAGCGTCCCTTTCAGGGCGAGCCAGTTCGAGGCATGGTCTGAGCGGAAGATGGTCCGCCTGAGCTCGAGCCCAGATAGGAATCGCTCCAACTCGCGCAATAGGCCGGATTGCGACAGGGGTCGCCAGTCGGGCCAGGCATCGCGGTAGCGGGCGCCGCCGTCGCTCAGCATGAGCATCAGGGTGGACAAGTATTCGGGCGCCGTGACATTGATCAGGCGTGCCGAGCGCTCGGCGTGGCTCGCGCTCATCGATTCCCCACCGAGACCAGTGATGATCATCACGGAGCGGCGGATACCGGCTTGGGCGAGCTTGTCGAGCGCCTCGCGGTTCGAGGCGAAGGTCTCTCCCTTGCTGACGCGCGCGAGCACCATGTCGTCACCCGACTCGGCGCCAAGGTAGGCGAGCTTGAGGCCCGCCTCTTGAAGCTCCTTGAGCTCGCTGACCGTCTTCTTGCGCAGATTGCGCGCCAGGCAATAGCTGGAGACACGGTGCACTGAGGGCAGATGAGTACGGATCGCCTGCAGATAGATGAGCAAGCGGCGCGTCGGCAACACCAACGCATCGCCGTCGGCCAGAAACAGGCGTCGCACCTGATCGCCCAGCCGCTCACCGGCGCGACGGATGCCCTCCAACACCTCGGCGGCCTCCCGGGCACGAAACCGCTTCTGGGGCAACCGATACATCTCGCAGAAGCTGCACCGATTCCAGGAGCAGCCGTCGGTGACCGGCAGGATGAGCGAGCTGGCCTCGCTCGGCGGACGATAGACCGGGTCGACATAGCGGATGGGCGGATCATGATCCAGCGCGGTACCCTCCCAGTAAACGGTTCAGAGATCTCTCAGGATGCGGCAAAGCCCGCGCGGACCAAACGCCGAAAGCATCCCGCAAGGGGCTTGAGATATCTTCTCCCGACCGCAGCGGGCCGTCCAGGGGGCACCTCGGCCGGCGTCGACTAGGTCTTTACCGTAACTCGCGCCGCTGGCGCGCCATATTCCCCTCTCCCCAGGGGGAGAGGGGGGAGACCCCGCCGTCTGCAGCGGCGCCCATTTCATCTTCCGGGGCAGCGTCAACCGCCATGATCGTTACCTTGGAACAGCACCCCAGCCGCTCGATTTGGTGGGAGCGGCGCCTCGCCGCGACGAGCCTGCAAACTGCTGCGGCTCTTGTTCCATGCTCCGGG
>JANQGF010000384.1 GCA_028277465.1 Chromatiaceae bacterium | reverse complement strand
CCAGGAGCATCGCCGGGCGATGTGACTGGTGGCGCGACACCGAAGGCGGGCGTCAAGACAAGTCAGATGGTATGAACATTGACAGAAATCGCCTTATCTTGCAGTAACACAGCTTATCCACAGAGGCGGTCACAGTTATTGGGGACAAGGGCACCTGGCCAGCGTCAACCACAGCATGCGCTGCGTGGCGAGCGCTCGGCATGCTCTCTTGTTCCGAGTGTCCGCCCGTACAGACGAGGTAACCACGATGAGCTGGAAGACGGCATACCGATCTTTCTACTACCAGAACGCACCCGAGCCCGAGGACCCGAGACTCCTGCCTCATGAGACCGCCCTGCTCTGTATCGACGTTCAGAATTACGGCATGGTCCCGGCTGAAGATCCCGTCGAGCGCGCGCGTTGGGAGCCTTTCCACATTCGCATGCGCGGGACCCTGATTCCCACGCTGAGGGCGTTGCAGGAGCGGTTTCGGTCGAACGGAATGGATGTCATCCATGCCCGTATCGCCTGTCTGCTGGACGACGGCCGCGATCGATCGCTGAGTCAGAAACTCCCAGGTTGGAACAACCTGCTCATGCCGCTGACGACCGAAGCGTCGCAGATCATTGCGGAGTTGGCGCCGGCCGCTGGGGAGATCGTGGTGACCAAGACCACCGACAGCGCACTCACCGGAACCAATCTGCGTTTGTTGCTCAGTAACATGGGCATCCGCAACGTCGTGGTCAGCGGGATCTATACCGATCAGTGCGTATCCTCGACCGTACGCAGCTTGGCCGATGAAAGCTTCTTCGTGGTGCTTCTGGAAGACTGCTGTGCTGCCGGTCACGAGGAACTCCACCGACGGGAGCTCGAGATCCTCAACATGATCTACTGTCACGTGATGTCCAGCGACGATTTGATTGCCCTGATGGGGCTGAGCTGAGTTAGCGGCGCGGCCCCAAGTTCGCCAGACCGCGGAGGTCCGGGACCAGTAACCCAAAGGCTTCAACCGTTTAACGAGCAAGCGGAAGGCGTGCTCTCGGGTCTTTCGCGCGTTATCCTAGACCCAAGTGATAAAACGCAAGAGGATCAGCCCGCAGGTAACTGGCGGGCTACCGGCTGATATGAACGACGAGAGAGAGATTCATTCCGTATCCCTGGGCGCCCTCAAGGTCACCTGTGGCCTCCTGCTGGTGCTCAGCCTCGCGGCCTGTGACACAGTCACCCGATTCGTGGCCAGACCTGAGCCTGCGCCGGCCACCCCCAGGGTCGCCGAGGAGCCACCGGCGGCCGTCGATCGGAAGCCGGTGGAGAAGCCCAAGCCGAAGAAGAGCCCCTTGTATGAATGGAGCGGCGATGGTCGCCCTGTCACGCGGATCTTGATCGACACCAACGACCAGAAGGCCAGGTTTTACTCGGGGAGCGAAGAGATCGGTTGGACCACGGTCGCAACCGGTGTCTCCAAGTACCCCACGCCGGTCGGAGAGTTTCAGGTCATGGAGAAGGTCGCGAACAAGCGTTCCAACCTCTATGGGAAGGTCTATGGCAAGGGCGGTAAGGTGATCCGCGCCAGCTTCAAGGTCGGCCGTGATCCCATCCCGGCAGGTGGACGATTCGAGGGCTCCAAGATGCCCTACTTCATGCGGCTAACCTACGACGGCGTCGGATTGCACGCTGGGCCCATCCCGCGGCCAGGTAGACCAGCCTCCCATGGATGTATTCGGATGCCCAGCAAGATCGCCCGAGTGGTGTTCGACCATGTCTCCCACGGCACACCGGTCGAGATTGTCGGCAAGGGTCCAAGCTACGGGAATTATGTCGCCAAACAACAGGCAATCGCGGCACAGCGTGCAGCGGAGCAGCGTCGGATCGCCGAGCGAAAGGCGAGGGAGCCGGTCGCTTCAGGCTCGGCCGCGGTTCCCGCTATGCCGGCAACCGGCAGCGGACCGACGGAGTCGACCTCTGGCGAGCCCATGGCGGCGCAAGACACCCCCACGCTGGCCCATGCTGCGGGGGTGACGACCGGCAAAGGCGAGCGAATGACGGCCTCCTCAGCTGCGCCGGGCGAGCGTGAAGGCGGTGCTCAGACTCAGGCTTCGATGGCAAGTCCTTCGCCTGCGTCAACGGCAGAACGCCAGGCAACCGAGTCTGGATCGATTGGAGACCTGCCCGGCAACGGTCCTTCCGCTCCGCTCGACCCCGCGCCTCCCGCGAAGCCGGTCGCTGCCTCGGCGAGTACACCCGACCCCACGCAGGCCACCCTTGAGCCCGACCGGCCTACGAGCCCCAGTCCACCAACGGCCGCAACAGGGTCGATGCCGCCCAAGGTGGATACACCGCCTCCCGCGTTGGCGACCGGTGTACCCGCCCCAACCCCACCCGAGTCCGCCGCCCCGGCCCCTCAGGCCGCAGTCGCACCGACGCCGGCGCCGACCGACTCGGACACCAGTGACGACACTGCAGAATGAAGGACGAGTTCCCACTCGATTCGACCCTGTTCCACCTGAACCATGCCGCCGTGGGGCCCTGGCCCAAGCGCGCTGCGGAGGCAGTGGCGCGGTTCGCTGCGGAGAATGTTCGACAGGGCTCTCTCGCCTATCCACAGTGGCTGACCACCGAGCAACGTCTGCGCGAACGCCTGGCGCGGCTGATCAAGGCCGATGCACCTGAGGACATTGCACTGGCCAAGAACACCTCGGAGGCGCTTTCCATCATCGCCCACGGGCTCGCGTGGCGCGAAGGCGACGTCATCCTGGGGATCGAGCAGGAGTTCCCCTCCAACCGCATCGTCTGGGAGTCACTCGCCGATCAGGGCGTGCACTGGCGAGGGCTCGATCTGCGGCATTCCAGAGAGCCGGAAGCCGATCTGATCGGTCTGTGTGGTCCGCAGACTCGGATGATCGCGGTCAGCTGGGTGCAGTATGCCAATGGTCTGAGGCTCGACCTGGAGCGCGTTGGCCGCTTCTGCCGGGCCAATGGGATCCTCTTCTGTGTCGACGCGATCCAGGGGCTCGGGGCTTCGCCGTTCGATCTCGCATCCAGCCAGGCCGATTTCCTGGTCGCCGACGGCCACAAATGGATGCTGGGCCCAGAAGGCGTTGCCCTGCTCTATGTCCGCCCCGAGCTGCGCGCGCGTCTCCGACTGCGCCAGTTCGGCTGGCACATGGTGGAACAGGCAGGCGATTTCGACCGCCTGGACTGGGCGCCGGCTGCCGATGCCCGGCGTTTCGAGTGCGGCAGCCCAAACCTCCTCGGCATTCATGCCCTTGAAGCGAGCCTGTCCTTGCTCGAAGAGATTGGAGAGACAGAGATCTGGAACCGGCTTCAGGCGCGCACGGATCATCTGATCGCACGCCTCGACGAACGGGGATTCGAGCTGCTCACACCAAGAGACCCTGCGTGTCGATCTGGGATCATCACCTTCCGGGTCCCCGATCGGTCGGCGGATCAGCTCTACACCCAGCTCGTGGCGCATCGAGTGCTCTGCGCCCGGCGTGGTGGTGGCATCCGTTTCTCGCCCCATTTCTACACGCCGTTCGAGGTCATCGACGGGGCCTTCGG
>JANQGF010000343.1 GCA_028277465.1 Chromatiaceae bacterium | reverse complement strand
CTTGCGATGGCGGGGTAGCTTTTCCCTTCCAGGCGGGACAGCACAAACACCTCTCGCACGCGCGGCTTGAGGCCCTCCAGCAAGGCATCGATACGCACCAAGGCCTCCAGAATCATGGCATGTTCTTCTGCCGAGGGCGCCTGCGCCTGGGGCATGGCGGCCACCGCCTCGATCCAGGCGCGCTCCAAAGCCTGGCGACGGCGGTGATCCACCAGTAGCCCATGCGCGATACGCGCCAGATAGGCGCGCGGCTCCTGCATGGGCGGTGGGGACGACCGGCTCAGCAGGCGCAAGAACACATCGTGAGTCAGATCGGCAGCGGTTTGAGGGCATCCCGATCGGCGATACAACAACGCCCATAACCAATTGTTATGGTTGGCATACAGGATGTCGAGGCTGGAGGCGGGAAGTGTTGGCATGGGGCTGGAGTCCAGGAGCGATGCGCAAAAAAGATGCCATAAATGCGAATGCTTCGCAACCCTACCCATGCCTGTCGCATCTTGAGGGGCGTACTGCGGGAGCGGTCGGGACAGAACGCCAGAGCGGCGAAAAAAGCTGGGAAGATATTTACGGGGTTGGCATGGCTCGTTCGGTATAGGGGTGAAACAACCGCTCTCGGGAGTCGCTATGCCCCAGCCCGCCCATCGACTGTGGTCAGTCCACACCACCCATGGCGCCGCGTTATGTGCCTGCATCAGTGTGGGTGTCTTCACGCCGGTATCCACCATGGCGCAGGAAGGCGCGAGTCGGCGAGCGCCAGTCGCTCAGCAGAAGGAAGCCTTCGACCTGCCGGCCGGCAGACTGGCGGCTTCGTTGAGCGCCGTGGCTCGTCAAGCCAAGTTGAACCTGTCGGTCGACCCGGCGCTGCTCCAAGGCAAGACCGCCCAGGCGCTGCGGGGTGATTACCGTCCACCCGAGGCCCTACAACGGCTGCTTGCAGACACCGGTCTGTCCGCCACGCCGATCGGGGAGCGCGGCTACACCCTTGCGTCGTCCCAGGATCTGGACCTCAGTGCCGACCTCGATGAGACCGTGACATTGGAAACCATCACGGTGCGCGGCCGTCTTTCGGAGGGATACGCCGCGAACACGGCCACCTCTGCGCTCAAGCTCGATGTCCCCCTGATCGAAACACCAGCGACCGTCAATATCATTTCGGGCGAGCTCCTCGAGGACCGCGCCTTCACCCGATTCTCGGACGTGCTACGGACCGTCAGCAATGTTCAAGTCAACGGAGGTTACGACGAGGCCTACTTCATTCGCGGTTTCTTTGCGGACCAGAATCTCCGTAATGGCATGGTCTATCAGCCAAGTCTCGCCGAGCCGACCATGCTCGCCGATGTTGAAAATGTCGAGCGGGTCGAGGTGCTGAAGGGTCCTTCGGCAGTGTTGTACGGGCAGATCGAACCGGGAGGCGTCGTCAACTACGTCACCAAACGTCCGCTCGACGCATTCTTCGCGAGCGCCCAGATCGATACCGGCACCTTCGGCCTGTTCCGGGCCGTTGCGGATATGACCGGTCCAGTGAACGACAGTGGGACGCTGCTTATGCGACTCAATGCCGCCTATCAAGAGAATGACAAAGACCGGGATTTCGTGAAACAGAGGCGCCATATGATCGCACCGTCGCTGACTTGGAGGATTAGCGGTCGCACGACGCTCGATGCGAATGCAGAGTATCTCTCCCGTGATGAAACAACGGATTTCGGGTTCCCAATCAACTATAGCGACCCACATGGCGAGGTCTATCTGCAATTGCCGCGCGAGCGATTCCTCGGGGAGCCGGACGACAGAACGCAGACTGACCAATTCGTCATGCAGACGGTTCTCGACCATCAGCTATCGCCCGACTGGTCGGTCGATCTACGCTTGCAGTACACGAATTATTCCCAATTCAATGAAGGCATCAGTTTCATCATGGAAGATTTCGTGAACCCGGAAAGGGAGGTGTGGCGCACTTTCGCCGATCCCTATGAGCGGGATATCTACACCTATCAGGGTCAAATCAATCTCACCGGGCGTTTTGCGGCGGGCCCCTTTGACCACTCGCTGCTCTTGGGGACCGAATATCGACAGGAGGTGATCAAAATCCGGGGGCTGGTGGGCATTGCCGCCAATCTCGACATCTTCGAGCCGGTATACGGTCAATCGCTTCAGTATCCGGCCGAGGCGTTGTCCTTCAGCAATCTTGATGACAATGGCGAAACCCTCGCTTTCTCTTTTCAAGACCTGATCGAGCTCGGCGCGCGATGGAACCTTCTACTTGGCGGGCGCGTCGATGACATCCGCCAAAAACGTCGTATCGTCGCTGGCTCGCGCAAAGGAGAGGTTGCGCAGCAAGAGGAGACCGTATTCTCACCCCGCATTGGTCTGGTGTTCCGACCGATGCCGGAATTCTCTCTTTATGCGAGCTACTCGAAATCCTTTCGGCCGAGCCTTAACGGCACCGGAGCTGACACTTTCACAGGTACTGATGGGAGCCTGTTGCCCATCACAGAGGCCAAGCAGATCGAGGTAGGCACCAAAGCTAGTCTCTTGGAGGAACGTCTCTGGGGCTCCATCGCATTGTTCAACATCGTTAAGAAGAATGTAGCGGTCCGGGATCCTGATGCACCGCCATTTTCCGACTTAAGGATTCCCACCGGAGAACAGCGCAGCCGCGGGGTTGAGCTCGAATTGCGCGGTCAGCTGACGGAGAACGTCGAGCTCACCTCATACTATGCCTATACCGATGCCGAAGTCACTAAAGACACCACGATTCCAGTGGGGGACCGTCTTCGGTTCACGCCGGAGCATTCTGCAGGTCTGTGGGTACAGTATCGCTTCTTCGGCGGACCGCTACGGGGGCTCAGGCTCGGGGCCGGCTTCAATTATTACAGCGATATGGAAGCCAGCCTGCCCAACGTGGTGACAATCGATTCCCACACGCTCGTGGATGCTTCCATCGTTTATGAGAAGTCCAACTGGCGTGCAGGCGTTTTCTTTAAAAACATCTTGGACGAGCTCTATTTTTCCGGAGGGACTCCACAAGACGGGTTCTCTGTCACCGGATCGATTGCCTATATGTTCTAGGCGAATGAGCCGAATCATGCTCGAAACGGTAGGGCTGTCGAAAACTTATGACGGGCAGCGATTTGTCGTCGATGCGCGTCTTGGGCCTCGATCACCGGTTCGCCCGATCCGTTGAGTCGGCATCGCGCATCATGCGGCAGCATCACGTGGGAGCGGCGCCCCGCCGCGATCGCGCGCTC
>JANQGF010000316.1 GCA_028277465.1 Chromatiaceae bacterium | reverse complement strand
ACATGACAAGAAGCGAAGAAGAACCTCCGAATAGCCGACATACTCCGGTCATGCAGCAGTATCTGCGGCTCAAGTCCGAGTACCCGGACCAGCTGCTCTTCTACCGCATGGGGGACTTCTACGAGCTCTTCTTCGAAGACGCGGAGCGCGCGGCACGGCTCCTGGACATCACCCTGACGAAACGCGGTCAGTCGGCCGGCCAACCGATCCCGATGGCGGGTGTCCCCTATCACGCGGCCGAGGGCTATCTGGCCAAGCTGGTCCGCCAAGGGGTCTCGGTCGCCATCTGCGAGCAGATCGGGGAGCCGACCAAGGGCAAGGGGCCGGTGGAGCGCAAGGTCACCCGAATCCTGACGCCGGGTACACTCACCGATGAGTCACTGCTCGAGGATCGACGCGACAACCTGCTCGCGGCCGTCGCGGAGGGGGATTCCGCCTTCGGTCTCGCGGTTCTGGAGCTCTCCAGCGGGCGCTTCTCGGTCCAGGAGGTCGCAACCCGCGAGGCGCTGGCCGGCGAGCTGGAACGACTCCGACCCGCCGAGATCCTGATCGAAGAACAGAGCGCTCTCCCGAACGCATTGCGTATCGAACGGGGCATCACCCGCCGCCCGGCCTGGCACTTCGACCCCAATAGCGGCGAGCGGCTGCTCTGCCAACAGTTCGGGACCCGCGACCTGGCGGGCTTCGGTTGCGCGAGGCTCCGGCTGGCAGTGGGGGCGGCCGGCTGTCTGCTCCAGTACATCCGCGATACCCAGATGGCCGCCCTCCCCCACCTCCGGGGCCTGACGACCGAGCACCGCGAGGAGGCCATCATCCTGGACGCCGCCACCCGCCGCAACCTGGAGCTGACCGAGAGCCTGACCGGCCGTCCAGAGCACACCCTGGCCGGCGTGCTGGACCGCACGGCCACGGCCATGGGGAGCCGGCTGCTGCGCCGCTGGCTGAATCGCCCATTGCGCGACCAGAGCGCGGTGCGCGAGCGCCACCGGGCGATCCGGGCCCTGATCCTCGAAGGCAACCGGTCCGATCTGCAAGGAACACTAGCGGGCATCGGGGACCTGGAGCGCATCCTCGCCCGAATCGCACTGGGCTCGGCGCGCCCGCGCGATCTCGCGGTGCTGCGCGACTCGCTCGGCCTCTTCCCGCAGCTGCACGACCTGCTGGCCGGGATGGACGAACCCTTGCTCGCGCGGCTGGATGCCGACATCGGGGATCACCCCCAGGTCCTCGACCTGCTGAGACGCGCCATCATCCAACAACCGCCGATGCTCATCCGCGACGGCGGCGTGATCGCCCAGGGTTTCGACCCCGACCTGGATGAGCTGCGTGACCTCTCCAGCAACGCGGATCGCTTCCTCCTGGATCTCGAGGGCCGCGAGCGCGAGCGTACCGGCCTCCCGGGGCTCAAGTTGGGTTACAACCGCATCCACGGTTATTACATCGAGCTCGGCCGCAACCAGGCCGATCAGGTCCCGGCTGACTATGTCCGTCGCCAGACCCTGAAGGGGGCGGAACGCTATATCACGCCAGAGCTCAAGCAATTCGAGGAGAAGATCCTGAGCAGCCGCGAGCGCGCCCTGGCACGGGAGAAGGCGATCTACGACGCCTTGCTCGCCCAACTGGCCGAGGCCTTGCTCCCACTGCAACGAAGCGCGACCGGCATCGCGACGCTCGACGTGCTCGCCAACCTGGCGGAGCGGGCCGAGACCCTCGACTGGGCCTGCCCGGAGCTGACCGACGAGCCGCTGATCGAGATCCAAGAGGGCCGCCACCCCGTGGTGGAGACGGTCATCGACACCCCCTTCGTCCCCAACGACCTGCGCATGAACGAGCAACGGCGGATGCTGGTCATCACGGGTCCCAACATGGGCGGCAAGTCCACCTACATGCGCCAGGCCGCGCTCATCCTGCTGCTGGCCTATGCCGGCAGCTTCGTCCCGGCCAAGGCGGCGACCCTGGGTCCGGTGGATCGGATCTTCTCGCGCATCGGTGCCTCGGACGACCTGGCCGGTGGCCGCTCGACCTTCATGGTGGAGATGGAGGAGACGGCCAACATCCTCCACAATGCCACCGCTCAGAGCCTGGTGCTGATGGACGAGATCGGCCGCGGAACCAGCACCTTCGACGGGCTCTCGCTGGCTTGGTCATGCGGCGTCGAACTGGCGACCCGGATCGGCGCCTACAGTCTGTTCGCGACCCACTATTTCGAGCTGACCACGCTGCCGGAGGAGTATCCGGGCATTGCCAACGTGCATCTGGATGCCGTGGAGCATGGTCAGACCATCGTCTTCCTGCATGCACTGCGGGATGGACCCGCCAATCAGAGCTATGGTCTCGCGGTGGCCGCGCTCGCTGGCGTGCCCGGACCCGTCGTCCAACGCGCCCGGGAGCGCCTGCGCGAGCTCGAGGAGGCCGCGCGGCGCCACGCCGAACGGGAGGCGGTCCAACTGTCGCTCTTCCCCCTATCGCCCCCGCCCGAGCCGGCGCCGGATCAACCGGTCTGCACCGCGCTGCGCGAGCTGGACCTGGACGGGCTCACCCCTCGCGACGCCTTGGCGACGCTCTATCGGTTGAAGGACATGTTGGAATGAGGCGAGCGCAGCCGGGGAACGAACCCGAGGGACTCGGGGAGAGACGCCTCAACCCTCGCAGAGTGGCTCGCCGACCCGCAGCAGCGCCAGGGTCACGTTGTCGTTGCCACCGCGTTCATTGGCGAGATGAATGAGAGCCTCGGCGGCCGAGTCGAGCGAATTGTCCGGCACCGCGAGCAGGATCTGACGCAACCAGTCCTCTGGGACCATGCCGCTCAGACCGTCGGTACAGAAGAGAAAGAGATCGCCGCTCGCCAGCTCGACCAGATCCGACGAGACACCGACACCCGGGGCCGACCCCAATGCGCGCGTCAGGATGTTCTCACCGATGCCGTAACGCCGGGCGTCCTCGCGCGAGGTGAAGAAGCCCTGATCGATGACCTCCTGAATAAAGGAATGATCACGCGAGAGCTGTTCGAACCGCCCCCCTCGCAAACGATAGAGCCGCGAGTCGCCGACATAGGCAAAGGCCAACCAACCCCAACCGACGGAACCCACGACGACCGTGGTCCCCATGCCGGCGCAGTCGCTCTCCTCCTTGCCGTGCCGCCAGATGCTGATATTGGCCTCTTCGACCGCGGCCTCGGCGAAGAGACGCGCCTTCTCTGGGTCGGTACGTGGACTGGACTGGCGCTGATAGCGTTCGCTGATGGTATCCGCCGCCAAGCGGCTGGCGACCTCGCCGGCACTGGCGCCGCCGACGCCGTCGGCGACCAGCACCAGCCCACACTTGGGTAGGACGGCGACCGCGTCTTCGTTCCGCTGACGCACACGGCCCCGGTCGGTCCGCCAAGCGTATTCCAACTCAAAGGCGCAGATAGGATAGCGGTCCATGAAGCTCGTGAGTCGGCGGAGGCCTCGCGTCCAGGGACTGGATCAGCTTCCCATTCCGCCGTTGAGTTGGGACGCCAATCGTTTGGGCTCGACATAGCCCGGGATGAGGTCTCCGTCCTCGGTCAGGATCGCCGGGGTCCCGCGCAAGCCCATCTCCCGGCCTAGCGCCATGTGATCGTCGACCGGGTTGGAACAGGTCTTGGTGGGGATGCTCCTTCCAGCCTTGGCATCCGTCATCGCGACGCGACGCGCGCCATCGTCGCCTGCGCACCAGACCGAGACGGCCTCGTCGTAGGCCGGGCTACCCTTGCCGGCGCGCGGGAAGAAGAGATAGCGGACCCGAATCCCCTCCTCCTCGTACTGGGCGATCTGGCTGTGGAGCTTACGGCAGTAACCGCATTCGATATCCGTGAAGACGGTCACGGTATGCTTGGTCCCCGGTGCGCCGAAGACCACCATCCGGTCCTCGCCCACCTGATCGATCAGGCGTCTGCGCGCCTCGGCCAGACGCGGCTCGGTCAGATCCTCGCGCGTCTTGAGATCGACGATTCGGCCATCGACGAAGTAGCGACCGTCACCCGTGACATACATCAGCTGGGTACCCACCATGACCTCGTAGAGACCCTTGATCGGGGCGGGTCGAACCTGGCTGATCTCGATATCGGGGACCAAGGCCTCCAGCGTCTTTCGAATGGTCTGTTCAGGCGTCGCGATGGCGACGCTGGAGACCAGGGTCAGGGCCGCAGCGGCGAGTGCGAAGTCGCGGATTCTTCTCATGAGTGTCTCTAATCTCTGAAGTTGGTGAACTGTAACGGCAAGCCCCAGTCTTCGTCACGCAGAAGCGAGATCACCGCCTGCAGGTCGTCGCGCTTCTTTCCGGTCACGCGTAGCTGCTCGCCTTGAATCTGGGCCTGGACCTTGAGTTTGCTCGACTTGATCGCTTTGACCATCCGCTTGGCGGTGTCGGAGTCCACACCCTGTTTGAGGTTGACCACCTGACGGGCGGCGTTCAGGGTAGAAACCGGCTCTTGTGGATCCAGACAATCGAGGTCGATTTTTCGTTTGACCAGCTTCTGGCGCAGGATATCCATCATCTGCTGAAGGTGGAACTCCTGCTCCCCCACCAGTTGGATCTGGCATTCGGTGAGCTCGAAGCTGGCATCGATCCCCTTGAAATCGAACCTGGTCCCGATCTCCCGGCTGGATTGGTCGACCGCGTTGCGCACTTCCTGCAGATCGATTTCAGAGACGACGTCGAAGGATGGCATGGATGATTCTCTCTCGCTCGGCAAGGCTCGTTCGGCGCCCACTATAGCCGGTCCAAGCAGGATTAGGCGAACGCCGAACACCCGGATACCAGGCCTCACATCGGTCGGATGGCGTAGGATGGGCAAAGCCCCGCCACTGAGGTCGCTTTGTGACCAATACCCCTGCGGGGCGTGCCCATCCTCGTTGCACCAACACTCGGAGGATAGGCAGGCGCGCTCAGTTCGAAGAGGGGTCAAACGACGGAGCGAGCGCTTCGCCCATCCGACAGAAGGACTGGCACGCCTACCCGGGCCTCCGTCTCACCAGCGGCGGCCACCAGGGACCTCATCATCCCCGAGGATGGTGCTCCGCGTGCAGTTGCTTGAGCCGCTCTCGAGCCACATGGGTGTAGATCTGGGTGGTCGAGAGGTCGCTGTGACCGAGGAGCATCTGCACGACCCGCAGATCCGCGCCATGATTGAGGAGATGTGTGGCGAAGGCATGGCGCAAGGTGTGAGGTGAGAGTGGCTTGACGACGCCGGCCTCGACCGCGTAGCGCTTGATCAGGAGCCAGAAGGCTTGGCGGGTCATGCACTCACTGCGGCTGGTCGGGAAGAGGTAGTCGCTGACCCGATGACCGAGCAGCTCCGAGCGTGGCCCCCGCACATAGTCACGCAGCCAGGCCGAGGCCTCCTCACCCAGTGGGACCAGGCGCTCCTTCCCGCCCTTGCCCAGGACCCTCACCACACCCTGGATCAGGCTGACCTGGCTCGGGGTCAAGGTCACCAACTCCGTCACCCGCAGGCCACTGGCATAGAGGACCTCCAACATGGTGCGGTCACGGTAACCACGCGCGTCCCGCGTGTCCGGGGCACCGAGCAACGCCTCGACCTCGGACTCGCTGAGGCTCTTGGGCAAGGGGCGCCCCAGCTTGGGCGACTCCACCCGGGCGCTCGGATCCTCCTGGATCAGGCCGCGGCGCAATAGATACTGATAGAACTGGCGTAAGCAGGACAGGAGCCGCGCCGCCGACCTGGGCTTGCGCCCCTGTTGGGCGAGCAATGCCAGATAGTCGAGTAGGTCGGATCGTTCGGCGCCGAGCAGACCGCGCCCGCGCTCACACCCCACCCAGCGCGCAAAGGCGCTCAGATCCGACTGATAGGCGGCCAGCGTATTGCGGCTCAGACCCCGCTCCATCCAGAGCGCATCAGCAAATCCCTCGATCACCGCTCGATCGTCCAACATCCACCCCTGCCCTCACAGATCCGTGACCCTAGAAACGGCGGTTGGGCAGCCCCCAGGGTGCGTTCCGCAGGGTGGCTGGCAAGGCGCAACGAGGCGGAATCGTCGATCGATTCCAAGGCGTTGCAACGCCGCCAGGCGCCGCGCGGGGCGTGCACTGGGGGCCGTAGCGGCCCTCACCCAGGGGGTGAGGTCGCATGAAGCGAGGAAGGTCCTCTCTATCCATGACTTGCATGAAGTACGAAGCGGTCAGCTGCCGTTTCTAAGGTGACACCCTCGTGCTCCAGCAACCAGCGCTTGACGGAAAGACCAGGACCACTGGTCTCGCCCGCGAAACCACCCAGACCCCGCGCCGCGACCACCCGGTGACAGGGGACGACGATGGGACAGGGATTCGCCCGACAGGCCTGCCCAACCGCGCGGGCGGCGCTCCCAAGCTCGCGCGCGAGGTCGCCATAGGTGCGGGTCGTACCCGCCGGGATGGTCCGCAGCAGGGTCCACACCTTGCACTGGAACCTCGTACCGACCAGTGCGAGCGGCAAATCGAAGGTAGTGGATGGATCCCTGAAGTAATCCGTCAGTTGGCGGACGATCGCCCCTGGCGCTGCCTCCCCGTTGCATCCCGAGGCGAGGACTTCCGGGCTCGAACCCGCTGGAGCCTGGACCGTGTCGGGTGAAGGCGGACCACCCCTGGGGCGCGAGCCGGTCGGATCCAGATCCACACCCTCGAGCACGCCATCGCGCCAGCGAATCGAGATCGGTCCCACAGGACTCCGGATCAAGGTGCGCGGCATAGGCGAATCTCTCTGGCCACAAGAAAAGCGGGTTGGTTCAACGAAGGCCGACCCCATCGAACCAGGGGTCGATCGATCGCCCCGCAAGTATAGCCTGTGATCCGATCTGTGGATAAGTCTGTGAATTCTTCTTGGACAAAGGGATCGACTTCATCGAGTCGCGCGATTCCGCTCCTGGAAGGGCCTGAAGACCGGCCGATGACGAAATCTCAAAACAGTGACTTACCGAGTCTCCTGCCCTCCGGCAAGCGGTCCGATACCCAAGCCTTCGCCAGCCGGGCGAGAGCGAACCGCTGTGCATAACCGACGCCACTCGGGTCACACCGCTCGATCTGCCCAGTCGATGGCACGGAGCGAGTCGTGACCCAGATTCGGCCGCGGCGAGAACCGCAGGGAGGCGGCCGGCAACCGAGGAGCGCGACCCTCCTGTTCCCCCGCCGACGAAAGAGCGGAAGGCTTCCCCCGGTTCCATCCTGATGGCATGCTTGGTTCGGCAACCGAACTGGGAGAGCCGATGACCGCCAAGGGCGCCGTCGCCGCCGGGCACCCTGAAACAGCCGAGGCCGCCGCCCTTTTGTTGGACGCCGGCGGCAATGCCTTCGACGCCGCGCTGGCAGGACTCTGCGCGGCCTGCGTCGCCGAGCCCGTGCTCACCTCGCTCGGCGGCGGCGGCTTTCTCACCGCCCGCACCGCCACCGGCGAGAGCCGGGTCTACGACTTCTTCGTCCAGACCCCGAGGCTTAAACGGGCGTCCGATGAGATCGAGTTCTTCCCCATCCTGGCCGATTTCGGCACGGCGCAGCAGGAGTTTCACATCGGTCTGGGGTCCGTAGCGACTCCGGGGACGGTACGGGGTCTGTTCGAGGTACATCGCGAGCTAGGCAGGACCCCAATGCGTTGCATCGTCGAGCCCGCCCTCGCAGCCGCCCGGCGGGGGGTTCGGCTCAACCAGCTGCAGGCCTACATCTTCAGCGTCGTGGCGCCCATCTACCTCGCGACCCCGGGTGCCCGAGCCCTCTATGCCAGCCCGCGGGACCCACGGCGACCGCTCGCCGAGGGCGAGTCGATGCGCCAGCCCGAGCTCGCCGATGCCTTGGAACAGCTCGCGAAGGAAGACGACCGGCTCTTCTACGAAGGGGAGATGGCGCAGACCCTGGTCGCGCTGTGTAGAGACCAGGGTGGGCAGATCGAGCCCGCGGATCTCTCCGGCTATCGAACCAGGCGGCGTGCCCCGCTATGCCATGACTACCGGGGGGCGCGATTACACCTCAATCCCCCGCCCGCGTCCGGCGGCTTGCTGATCGCCTTCGCGCTCGCCCTGCTCGCCGAGCAGGACTTGACCACCCAGCCGTTCGGTGCAGCTGAACACCTGCTCGGCTTGGCGCGCGTCATGGAACAGACCAATCTCGCACGCAAGATCGGGCCGGCGGACAGACACCTGCTGCAAGACGACTGGGTGGCTCGCTTTCGTCGCGCAGTCCGAGGCCGTCCAGTCGCGACCCGGGGGACGACCCATATCAGCGTGCTCGATGCCCGAGGCAACGCGGCCGCCTTGACACTCTCGAACGGCGAGGGCTGCGGCCATCTCCTTCCTGGCACCGGCATCATGTTGAACAACATGCTGGGCGAGGAGGACCTCAATCCCAAGGGCTTCCAGCGTTGGGAGCCAGACGTGCGAGTCTCCTCCATGATGGCGCCCACCTTGGCCGAGCACGCCGGGCGGATCATCGCACTGGGCTCGGGCGGCTCCAACCGGTTACGCACCGCGATCTTGCAGACGCTCAGCAACCTGATCGACTTTGGAATGTCGGCGGAGGCGGCGGTGACGGCGCCGCGCATCCACCTGGAACGCGGCAAGGTCAGCGTCGAGCCCGGCTTCGAAGCCGCGGCCGTGCGGCGCCTCACCCGAGACTGGCCTCACCACGAGCTCTGGAAAGAGCTCAACCTCTTCTTCGGCGGCACCCATACCCTGGTCGGCGACCGCGGGCGGTTCACAGGTGCCGGCGACCCGCGTCGCGGCGGGGCGTTGCGGATCGTGCCGTGAGCGAAAGGACGCACACCAGCTACCAGCTGCAGATTCGGGTCGCCCGGGCACTGCGATTGCGCATCGGTGCGCTCGGCGAGCTGCACTTCCCACCCGGTCGCTATCTCTATACCGGGAGCGCGCGGCGCAATCTCCAGGCGCGGATCGCTCGCCACCTGCGTCACGAAAAACGCCTGCATTGGCATATCGATTACCTGCTGGCGCATCCAGCGGTGACGCTCGAGGGGACCGCCACCAGCGGCCAAGCCGAATGCGCCTGGAACCAGGCTAACGCCGGCCTGGTCCTGCAACCCGGATTCGGTGCCAGCGACTGTCGGGCCGGCTGCGGGGCTCACCTGCGCTGGGTCGGGCCATGAGCGCAGAAGGTACGCGATGTGTAACCTACGTCTGTGCGCTTGGAGTCACTCGAGACAAGGCATTTCACTCTGGACGCGGTTTAGAGGAGATCGCGCGATGCCCGAACGATTCTGGGAGACCAAGCCTCTGAGGAAGATGACCTCCGATGAGTGGGAGGCGCTCTGCGATGGCTGCGCCAAGTGCTGTCTGGAGAAGTTCGAGGACGAGGAGAGCGGCCGCATCCTCTACTCGCGCATTGCCTGCGAGCTGTTGGACCTGGAGAGCTGCCGCTGTCGTGACTACGAGAATCGCGCCCGGCGCGTGCGGGATTGCGTCATACTCGCCCAGGACGTGCTCCAACAACCGGCCTGGCTGCCCGAGACCTGCGCTTACCGCTTGCTCGCCGAGGGCAAGTCGCTACCGAGCTGGCACCCGCTCATCAGTGGCGACCCAGATTCGGTCGTCGAGGCGGGTCAGAGTGTCCGCGGCCGCGTCCTGGGACCCGAAGGCGGCGAGGACCCGCTCATGCATCTGGTCGATTGGATTCGCTGATCCGGCAGGTGTCTCCAGACTCCATGATGCGCGTCAAGAGCCCCATGGCATGGGGCTTGGCGGGTATCCGAATGCGTACCTTCCAACCGGCCCCGGCAGCCACGGACAAAGGCTCGCCGGTCAAACCCGACATCTGCTCCAGCCGAAACCGTCGGTTGCCTTCGGGCGTCAGAAGCTCCAGCTCGTCACCGACCGCAAAGCGGTTCCTGACCTCGATCTCGGCCCAGCCCTCATCGCCACCTGTTACATCGCCCACGAAGATCGCGCGTCGATTGCGCGACGCGCCCTCGGCATAGTTCTGGAGCTCGGCGGCGGCGTGACGCCGGTAGAAGCCCTGGGTATAGCCACGGTTGGACAGCCCTTCCAAGGCGTCGAGCCGCTCGGGCCGAAAGGGCCGTCCCGCCAGGGCATCCTCGAGCGCGGACCGATAGACCTGAGCCGTACGCGCGACATAGTAGTGCGACTTGGTCCGACCCTCGATCTTGAAACAGTCGATGCCCATGGTAGTCAATCGCCCCAGGTGCTCGATCGCCCGAAGATCACGTGAGTTGAGGATATAGGTCCCCTTCTCGTCCTCGAAGATGGGCATGTATTCGCCGGGTCGCTCGGCCTCCTCCAGCAGATAGCCCTCGTCGGCGGCCGGATGGCGCGCCAGCCCTCGTGGCACATCGGCCGAGGTGGACGCGGTGGCGCCGAGTCGGTACAGCCAGCGACAGGCATTGGTGCAGACCCCCTGGTTGGCGTCGCGATGGTTGAAATAGCCCGAAAGCAGACAGCGTCCCGAGTAGGCGATGCAGAGCGCGCCATGGACGAAGACCTCCAGCTCGATCTCGGGGCAGGCGCGGCGGATCTCGGCGATCTCCTCCAGCGAGAGCTCGCGCGACAGGATCACTCGCGACACGCCCACCCCGGACCAGAAACGCACAGCGGCCGCGTTGACCGTATTGGCCTGCACCGAGAGGTGAATCGGCAACCCCGGCCAACGCTCGCGGACCAAGAGGATCAGGCCAGGATCGGCCAGGATGAGCGCATCCGGGCCCAGTGCGACGATCGGCGCCAGATCCCGGATGAAGGTCCGCAGCTTGGCCCCGTGCGGCATCAGATTGGCCGCGAGATAGAAGCGCCGCCCCTGTGCATGGGCCTCGGCGATGCCGATCGCGAGGCGCTCGGCATCGAAATCATTGTTCCGGACACGCAGACTGTATCGCGGGAGACCCGCGTAGACGGCGTCGGCCCCGTAAGCGAAGGCATAGCGCATGCTGCGCAGCGTCCCGGCGGGTGCGAGCAGCTCGGGACCGCGGCGCTCTGTCCGGCTCACTTCAATTCCACCAGGAAGCTCAGTCGCTCGTCCTCGCCGAGCAGTCGGCGACGCTGGACCTCGACCGGCAGCCGCTGGCCCGGCTGGCTATCGATCAAGGCGATCCGGATATCGGCATAGGTCGCAACCTCGAGATCGCCGACCCTGACGATCCGATCGCCCGTCTGTATCCCCGCACGCTTGGCGCCGCTCTCCTCCGAAAAACCACTGACCAGCATACCCTCGCCTGTGGCGTCGCGATCGAGCATCACACCCATCAAGCCAGCCGCCGGCAGCGCGACGGGTTTGGGAAAGAGGTAATAGTCGGCCGCAGCCGGGTCCGGATTCCGATGGGTGCCATTGAGCAGGATGGCCGAAGGGACCTTCTGGCGTCGCAAGAGACGCTTCGGGATCCCCTGTCCGTACTCGAGATGCCCGGTCCCGGCAAGCAAGACCAGGGTCCGGTCGGGGTGTTCGGCGAGAAACCGGGCGGCGCACTCGGCCATCCCCTCGTCCCATAGCAACTGCACCTCGACGAAGTGCTGGAAATTCCGCTGCTGCTCGGCCGGGTGGATCTCGAAGACCGCCTCCAGACGCTCCATATAGTCGTGGTCCTCACGGTCGAGCTCCGCCGGGATCCTCGCGCGCTCCTCGGCGCTCAGACCAGCGATGCCGACGTCCCCCACCTTTCCGGTCAGCTCCGACTCCAGGTTCAGCGCGATGACCGGGATCCGCTGGGCGCGGGCAAAACGCAGAATGGGTCGGTAGAGGCGGTAGTCGTACCGCCAACGATCGAAATATTGGGTACGGCGCAGGAACTCCGGCTCCTCGATCGTCCCGGCGATGAAGGCGTCGATCGCCGCCTGAAACGGCTGCTGGAAGAACTCCATACCGATCGCAAGACGCTTGCCGCGCGCATGCAAGCCCTGAATGACCGCCAGTTGGTTGAGGTGGTCTTCGTAACGGTCATGGCTCTCGCCCACGAAGACCACCCGCCGGTCGACGAGCTCGTCGATCAGCCGTTCCATGCTGGTGAGCAAGGCGAGATCCATGACCTGGGTCCCGGCATCCTGGACCGCATCCTGATCCTGGTCGCTCCGGTCGGGGTTCGAGGCGATGGTGCTTGACGTCGCCGACATTCCGAGCGCGAGAACACCGGCCGCGACGATCGATGTTGAATGGTTTCTGGTTGACACGAGCTTCCCCGCTAGTATTGGACCCTGCCCGCCGCTCTGACTTGACCTGGCGGCCAAGGCCGTCGAAGGTTTCGGATATCAATCAATCATAAACGCCCGGAAACAATGTCGATGCAAAGGCTGTTGGCGATCATCTCCTTACTCCTCTTGGCGACGGCCCGGCCGTCCGCCGCGCCGGCGGGCGCGACGGCAGGGTCGATACCCACTGCAAGGCCCCTGGTCGACCACCGACTGGAGGTCCGGATCGAGCCGATGTCGAGCCTAATCAGGGCCCGCGACCAGATACGGCTGCCGACCGACGCACTGGAGTGGACGCTCCTGCTTCACGCCGGCCTCGATCCCAAGGTCGAGGCGGGCGAGGCCGAGCTGGTCTCCCTGGGTCGCGTCGGACACCTGGCGCGTTATGGCTTGCGCCTGCGCGCACCCGGCCCCGTGACCCTGACCTATGGCGGACGCATCCGTCACGCCCTGGAAGAAATCCAAGAAGGCATGGGCCGTGCTCGCCAGTGGTCGCGGGGCACCATCCAAGCAGATGGTGTCTTTCTCGACGGATCCAGCGGCTGGTATCCACGCATCCCGGACAGGCTGCAGACATTCCAGCTCCAGGTCGAGCTTCCCGCGGGCTGGACCGCGGTCTCGCAGGGCGCGGGTCCGGGGAAGCCAGGGAGCGGCCTCTCCAGCTGGTCCGAGTCGCATCCACAAGACGACATCTATCTGGTCGCGGCCCCCTTCCGACTCTACCGCGAACAGACCGCCGAGTTCGAGTCTCAGGTCTATCTACGCCGCCCGGACGAGGCGCTCGCCCAAGGCTATCTGGACGCGACGGAGGACTATGTGAGGCTCTATTCGGACCTCATCGGCAGCTATCCCTATGCCAAGTTCGCCCTGGTGGAGAACTTCTGGGAAACGGGTTACGGCATGCCCTCCTTTACCCTGCTCGGCCCCAAGGTCATCCGTCTTCCCTTCATCGTCCAGACCTCCTATCCACACGAGATCCTACACAACTGGTGGGGCAATGGGGTCTATGTGGATTATTCCTCCGGCAACTGGAGCGAGGGGCTCACCAACTATCTGGCAGACCACTGGCTGCGGGAACGGGCCGGCCAGGGCAGCCAATACCGTCGCGATCTGCTGAAAGGCTATGCGGACTATGTGCGGGCGGGCGCCGACTTTCCGCTGACCGAGTTCCGTGGACGTCACGGGTCTGCCTCCCAGGCCATCGGTTATGGGAAGGGTGCCATGCTCTTCCATATGCTGAGAGGTCGGTTAGGCGACGCCAACTTCAGGCTGGGTCTGCGGCGCTTCTATGCCGACAACCAGTTTCGGGCGGCCAGTTACGCCGATCTCCGCCGGGCCTTCGAGACCACGACCGACCAGGACCTGGCCGCGTTCTTCGAGACCTGGACCACTCGGCCCGGCGCGCCACGGCTCGTGCTCAGGGATGTCGCCGCCACCCGGGAGGACGCGGGTTTCCAGGTTCGGGGCCGGATCGAGCAGACCCAAGCCGCGGCACCCTATCCGCTTCGGGTGCCCGTGGTCATTCATCAGGAGAGCGGGCCTCCCAAGGTCATCCGGGTCGAGAGCGACGCCCGCCGCACCGACTTCGAGACCGACTCGAGGTCGGCGCCGTTGCGCGTCGCCGTCGATCCGGCGTTCGATGTCTTCCGCCAGTTGCTGCCTGGTGAGACACCTGTCACCTTGAGCAATCTGTTCGGCTCGGACGAGGGTCTGATCCTGGTGCCGACGAATGCGCCCCGCCCGCTCGCCGACGCCTACCGCCGACTGGCGGCGAACTGGAAGAGCGGGCGTCCGGGCTGGCGAGTCCGAGACGACACCTCGGTCCACCGCCTGCCGAGCGACCGTCCGGTCTGGCTCCTGGGTTGGGAGAACCGACATCTCACGACCTTTGCGGCGGAGGCGACGGGTTTCGCCCTCGACCCCGCGGCGCCCCGCCTGAGGCTACGTGGAGAGAAATTGGACCTCGCCGGCCTGAGTCCGGTCCTGACCCGCTGGCGTGAGCGTCAACCGCTTGCCTGGATGGGGAGCGCGGACGCCAGCGCCCTCTCGGCACTCGCCCGCAAGCTGCCGCACTATGGGAAATATAGCTATCTGGTCTTCAGCGGTCCGGAGGCGCGCAACCAGACCAAGGGCCAATGGCCCTCGGGCGATTCGGCACTCGTCCACTGGCTGGGACCTCGCAGAGAACTGGAACCAGCGATGGAGACCCCACCGCTCGAGGTACGCTGATCTCTGGGAGGGTGAATCCGACTGGAGCTGGACCCGCGCGGTCTGGGAGACGCCGTCAAGAAGGGGCGTCTCACCCGATCGCTCAGGCCACCGACTGATAATAGAGGTTCTGCGGATGCCGTGCCTCGGCGAAGAACGACCAGCGCTCCGCCAGCAAGCCGAGATACTGGATCGCAAAGGCGGCAATCGGCAGGGTCGGAGACTCGCTGGCATAGGCGGCGCCGATCAGAAGGATGGGTAGCGGGAAGACCATCAAGAGATAGAAGATGCGTACCCAACCGAGGGTCTTATCACTCTGCCCATGGAAGAACTCGCGGGTATTGAAGCTGCCACCGGTCGCACCCTGGGCCTTCTGGACCAGCGCACTGTGACGAACCCCGATCGCGGTCTGGACATTGCTGTTCGGCTTGAGACGGGCGTTGCGGAGCAAGTGCATCAGGCGTGAGATGAGACCAACCAAGGTCAGGATGACGGCCCAGGTGCCGAAGAAGGTGACCAAAGGATTACCAATGTAGGCCGAATAGGCGGCGGCCAGCATGAATCCAGAGGCGGCACCGAAGAAGATGAAATTCGAGACCGTCAGAGGCGTATGCCATTCCTCCAAGAACTTGACCGCGGCGTAGATCATGGCGGTGCAGACGAAAAGCACGAGGCTGGCCAGCGTCCCGACCAGACCCAAGAGGAGCGTGACATCCACCTGGAGCGACTCGCCGACGCGAAAGAGCGGACGGGTCCATTCCATCCAATGGGCGACCCCATAGGCGAGAACCAAGACCATGACGATGGGCAGGACGATGACCTCGCGCGAGAGCCAGGAGCTCCGCCACATGGCCGCGGCCCGCCAGGCGCGCTCGGGGCGACCCAGATGAAAGAAGGAGGCCGCCAGCCCGGCAGCCAGGAGACAGAGGGCCACTAGGCTGCCGACGGCATAGAACTGGTCCTCTTGCGCCGGCAGGAAACGCGCGATGGCATAGAGCTGACCCGTGACCATGGCCAGGAAGAGACCCTGACCCGCACCGATCAGCGTGGTCAGGAAGATGACTGAGAAGGCTGGATGCATGGTTCGGGTTTCCGCAATGCCGGGTTGGGAATCAGGACCAGTGAGTCTTGGTGAGATCGCGCTCGCGAACCTGGTTACCAGGCCACGTCGTCGAGCGTCTCCTCGCCCGTATAGGTGGTGAGATCTTCCTTGCGCAACGGGTTATCCACGCGTGTGAGCTCGTCTTGATCGATGTGCATGCGCGTTGGGCGACGCGGCAGATAGTGGTTGGCCGGCTTGGTGCCCCATTCCGGCATGAGCTGATAACCGCCACGCTCGCGGATCGCCACCGAGACCTCGGAATCCGGGTCATGGACATCCCCGTACAGTCGGGCGTTGGTCGGACAGGCCAAGACGCAGGCGGGCTTGCGGTCACGCTCGGACAGCTTGGGGTCGGTGACACGGTCGACGCACAGAGTGCACTTCTTCATCACCTTCTGCGCCTCGTCCAGCTCGCGCGCGCCATAAGGGCAGGCCCAAGAGCAATACTTGCAGCCGATGCACTTGTCGTAGTCGACCAACACGATGCCGTTGTCCGACCGTTTGTAGGAGGCCCCCGTCGGACACACAGGCACACAGGGCGGATCCTCGCAATGCAGACAACTCTTCGGAAAGTGCACCGTCTCCGTGTTGGGGTAGGTCCCGATCTCGAAGGTCTGCACCCGATTGAAGAAGGTGCCGGTCGGCGATTCGTCATAGGGATTCCCATCCACCATGGGACCTGCCCAGCCGGAGGTATTCCACTCCTTGCACGAGGTCACGCAGGCGTGGCAGCCAACGCAGACATTCAGATCGATCACCAGTGCGAGTTGGGTCATGTTGAGAGCTCTCGGCTAAGGAGATGCTGATGCTCGGCCATCTCGGCCAGGATCAGCGGGCGACTCGCAAACGGGCTTCCGAATCGCTTGGTTTTTCAGTGGCCCGAACCGCGTCCAGAGTGAGATGCATGGTTTCGAGTGACTCTAACTGCGGTGATCACGGGCCATCGGCGGGACGCGGTTCAGCCCACCGAGCGCGGCAGGCCGTCGCCGCGACAGCCCGCAGACCGACCGCCGGTGGTCATCTCTTTCCGAAGACACCCGCCATGTAGGCCTGCCATCGACCGCGCCTCTTCTCCTGCCCAGGCAACCTCGGCATCGGCTGGAACTGGGGCGAGGTGACACCCGGCTCCTTGGGTTCGGCGCGATAGACGCGCACCCGCACATCGAACCAGGCGGCCTGCCCGGTCACCGGGTCGGCATTGGAGAGGTGCTCGCCGGCCTCATGAGGCGGCAGCTCCTCGGCAATGAGATGATTCAACAGAAAGCCCTTGGTCGACTCGTCGGCCTTGGCGCCGAGTCCCCAAGCGCCAGCGGCCTTGCCAATGGCGTTCCAAGTCCAGACGGTGCCTGGCTCGACGGCTTCGGAGAAGCGGCACATGCAGCGCACCCGCCCATGCGGAGACTCGACCCAGACCCAATCGCCATCGGCAAAGCCCTGCTCCACGCCGACGCTTGGGCTCAGGAAGAGATAATTGTGGCTGTGAATCTGCCGCAGCCAGGCATTCTGGCTGTCCCAGCTGTGATACATGGCCATGGGCCGCTGAGTGAGGGCATTGAGCGGATAGCGGCGAGCGTCGATCAGCTGCGACTCGAGCGGGTCATAGTAGAAGGGCAAGGGATCGAAATAGGTCTCGACCCGCTGGCGCAGACGCTCGGGTGGCGTCCGCCCCGGCCACTTACCTTGAGCGGCGAGCCGAAACTTCTGCAGCACCTCGGAGTAGAGATGGAGTGTAATGGGCTCGGCATAGCGGATCATGCCGTGGGCGCGCGCCCAGTGCAGATAGCCCTTGTTCCAGTTGCGCATGTACTGGTAGCTGCGCGGGAGCTCGTGATGGAAGACGCAGCCGTTCTGGGCATACATCTCCCATTGCTTGGGATTGGGCTCCCCCTTCAACACCTTGTCGCCACTCGTACCGCGCCAGCCGGCGAGGAAGCCGATCCCCGAGCCAGGCGAGGTCTCGAAGTTGACGATGAAGTCCGGGTAGTCGCGATACTTGCGACTGCCGTCCCCTTTGACGAAGGCAGGCAGCTTCAGGCGTGACCCCAGCTCGATGAGGACATCCTGAAAGGGTCTGCATTCGCCCTTTGGAGGGAGGACCGGGATGCGCACCGAGTCGACCGGGCCATCGTACTCGGAGATGGGCCGGTCCAACATGGAGAGCGCATCGTGCCGCTCCAGATAGCTGGTATCCGGGAGCACCAGGTCGGCGAAGGCCACGGTCTCGGAGGCGAAGGTGTCGCAAACGACCAGAAAGGGGATCTTGTAGTCCCCGTTCGGGTGCTTGTCGACCAGCATCTTGCGCACTTCGCCGGTGTTCATGGTCGAGTTCCAGGCCATGTTGGCCATAAAGAGGAACAGGGTGTCGATCGGATAGGGGTCACCACGCCAGGCATTGGTGATGACGTTGTGCATCAGACCATGAACGGAGAGTGGGTACTCCCAAGAGAAGGCCTTGTCGATCCGGACCGCCTCGCCCTCGTCATCCACGAACAGATCCTCGGGCTTGGCGGGCCAACCGAGTGGCAACCCGTCGAGCGGGGTATTGGGCTGCACCGCCTCTGGGCCGTGTGGCGGCTTGGGGCAAGGCGGGATCGGACGCGGATAGGGCGCCTTGTGACGGAAGCCGCCCGGGCGATCGATGGTCCCCAGCAGTGTCATCAGGATCCCGAGTGCACGGATGGCGTGGAAACCGTTGGAATGGGCGGCCAGACCACGCATAGCATGAAAGGCCACTGGATTGCCGGTCACGGATTCGTGCTCGTTGTCCCAGCAATCGGTCCACTTGACGGGTAGCTCGATCTTCTGATCCCGCGCCGTGACGCCCATCTCATGGGCCAGTCGGCGGATGGTCTCGGCCGGGATGCCCGTAATGGCAGCAGCCCACTCGGGCGTGTATTGCTCGACACGCTCCTTCAGCAGCTGAAATGCCGGCTTGACCGGCGTGCCGTCATCGAGCTCGTACTGGCCCATGAGGCGCGGATCGGCCCCTGGGGTATGGGTGCTGATGGGTCGTTTGAGCTCCCGTTCCCACCAGAGCTTGTTCTGGGGGTCGAAGCAGCCTTCCTCGACATGCATTTCGGCGCGGTAGAAGAGACCATGATCCGGTCGCTCTGGATCCTCCACCACCAGCTCCGCCGCGTTGGTGTATTGGACCAGGAACTCCCGATCGAACAGCCCCTGCTTGATGATCTCGTGGATGACCGCCAGCAGGAAGGCGCCGTCCGTACCTGGCTTGATGGGTACCCACTCGTCCGCGATCGCCGAGTAGCCGGTGCGGATGGGATTGATGGAGACGAAGCGGCCGCCGCGGCGCTTCAGGGCCGAGATGGCCATCTTGAGCGGATTGGAGTGATGGTCTTCGGCGGTGCCCATCATCACGAAGAGCTTCGCGCGATCCAGATCCGGCCCGCCGAACTCCCAGAATGAGCCGCCGACGGTATAGATGAGACCTGCCGCCATGTTGACGGAGCAGAAGCCGCCATGGGCGGCATAGTTGGGCGTACCGAACTGCTTGGCGAAGAGACCGGTCAGCGCCTGCATCTGATCGCGACCGGTGAAGAGTGCAAACTTCTTGGGGTCCTCGGCGCGGAGCTTGGCGAGACGCTCTTGCAACATCTCCAAGGCCTCGTCCCAGGAGATGGCCTCGAATTCGCTCACACCGCGCTCGGCGCCTGGCTTGCGCCGCAGGGGTCGGGTGAGCCGCCCGGGCGAATACTGCTTCATGATCCCCGAGCTGCCCTTGGCACAGATGACCCCCTTGTTCAAAGGGTGCTTGGGATTGCCGTCGATATAACGGACCTCGCCATCTCGCAGGTGCACGCGAATACCACAGCGGCAGGCACACATGTAACAGGTGGTTTCCTTGACCTCGACGCGGCCGATCTGGCCGTCCGAGTAAGTGACGGGGTCCTGCATAGGGCACCTTCAGTGGGGGAGAAGACGAGACAGGCGCCGCATTCTAATCGTCAAGCAATGGCGGATTCAAACCCGGGCGCCAATGGGAAATGATCCGGCTCCAAGGCGCGACGCAGAAGGCAGGCGTCAAGACCAGCCAGGTGGGATGAGAATTGACAGAAATCGCCTAAAACAAGCGCGGGGCCGCGAACGGCCCCGCTGGATCTCCTCGAAACTGGACGAGAATCGTCCGAATCAGGCAACGGCGCGGTCGTCGGCCGGAAGCCAGGCGCTCAAGCGCTCGCGCTCCTCGTCGATATCGACGGTGAAGAAATGGCTCAGCACCTCGAGCGCTTCATCCAGATCTTCGCATGGCCACTCGTTGGTCACGGTGCGGCAGGTCCAGTCCTCGACGTGGAAGCAGCAATGCCCACCCTTGGCAGCGCCCTCCGCGTCGTAACGCAACGTGTAACCAGTATAGGTCCTCGAATCCCATTTGTAGTGGATCGCATTGTCGGTTTCATCAAACATTTCTGGCCTTCATTTCAAGTCGAATCTGAATTTAGAAGCCGATCATTCCGCCCGGAACGTCGACTGAGCTGCCCATCGAAACCCATCATCGGAGCAACCACACAACAAGGTGTCCCTTTTGAGTCACATGCCGCATCTCACGCCTGTAAGTCTAGTACATAAATGCAACAATCGACAACCGCGGATCAGCATGGCTCAGCAAAAAAATCCATGCATTAGGAATTCTTAAACCAGAAGCGAAAATAATCGAAGAAGGGGTGGAGGAAGGGTTCAGGACAACGCTTGGATGTCACTTATTCACCACAAAGCTGGCGATGAGAAGCACACACCAAGCCGCTCAAGCAGCAAACCGCGAACCTAGGGGGCAGACAGGACCGCGAAGCGAGATTCGGGCACCATTCCATGGAGCATTAGGCGATTGCCGGAAATTCTCATGCCAGCTGGCGCCGGATTGGCGTCTGCCTTCAAGGAGCGCCGGCAGGAGCATCGCCGGACGATGTGACTGCTGGCGCGACGCAAAAGGCGGGCGTCAAGACAAGCCAGGTGGGATGAGAATTGACAGAAATCGCCTTAAGCATCGGCTTGCCCTAAGGTGTCTCGTAACAAGAGATCCTTGATGAGCTCGATCTGACCCTCAGTCTTGGCCATCTCCTCGTTCATCAGCGCTTGCCGTCGATCCATCTCAGCAACTCGCGACTCCAGCTCTCTGATCCGATCTTGACTCTCGTCGAGTCGATTCTTCTGCTTGTTGATTTCGGCCTGCTTGGTTTGAACGAGCTTGGCCTGCTCGTCGCGGGCCGCGCTCAGGCTCGCCTTCTCCTTGACCAGCCCTGCTTTCTCGGCCTGCAGCGCCTCGACCGCCTTCTGACGCTCGGCTGCAAGCTTGGCTTGCTCGTCGCGAGCCGCGCTCAGGCTCGCCTTCTCCTTGACCAGCCCCGCCTTCTCGGACTGCAGCGCCTCGACCGCCTTCTGACGCTCGGCCGCAAGCTTGGCCTGCGCATCGCGGGCCGCGCTCAGGCTCGCCTTCTCCTTGACCAGCCCCGCCTTCCCGGACTGCAGCGCCTCAACCGCCTTCTGCCGCTCGGCCGCAAGCTTGGCTTGCTCGTCGCGAGCCGCGCTCAGGCTCGCCTTCTCCTTGACCAGCCCCGCCTTTTCGGCCTGCAGCGCCTCGACCGCCTTCTGCCGCTCGGCCGCAAGCTTGGCCTGCTCGTCGCGGGCCGCGCTCAGGGTCGCCTTCTCCTTGACCAGCCCTGCCCTCTCGGCCTGCAGCGCCTCGACCGCCTTCTGCCGCTCGGCCGCGAGCTTGCTTTGCTCGTCGCAGGCACCTTCGAGCGCCTCGCATCGCTGCGCCAGCTCTCGATTCTGCAGCTTCAGAAGACTCCGTTTCAGCGTCCAGCAGGGTTGGTCGGGATCCTGGCTATCATCTCTCGAAACGACATCGAAACCCTGTTCTTGCAGCCAGTCCAAGATTCGTGTGGCGGGCTCGCTACCCTCATACAATGACTCACAACCACAGCAGAGCCGAAGGTGGCGAAAGAGAGCCAGGTGTCCCGACCGCTGAAGCGCCTGCAGCACCGGAAACTCCTCGCCCGGTAGGTCAATAATGAGCAGATGGTCGTCCTGCCCAACGAGGTCCAACGGCGCCACGACACTCGACGGAAGCTGCGTCTCCAAGGGCAACCGCTCCTGCAGCCTCAGCCCTTGGAAGAGCCGCAGCAAACCCTCGGCCGGGTGAAGACTGTTCGCGTCCGGCAAGTTGTAGCGATGGAGCACCCCGGGACCGGCTTGGCCGGCCACTGCCACGCCGAGGACGCTGACTTGCGGCAGCTCCAGACTCCGCTCGCGCAGGATCTCGGACAGGTGCGGATCGGCCTCGATCAGCAGAATCCGCTGAGGTTTCAGGGCCAGATGCGCATCCAGCTCGCGGCACCGGCCGGCGCCGAAATGAACCAGGGTATGAATCGAAGAAAGAGAAGAGTCGCCGTCGTGTCTCGGTTGGATTTGCATCAATCGTTATCCTGAAACTCGCGCCGCAGGCGCACCGCATCTCCCTCTCCCCTGAGGGAGAGGACCGGGGTGAGGGGAGACCCCGCCGCTTGCAACGACGCCCGTTTCATCGTCCGAGGTGGCGCCAATCGCCTGTTGGTTAGCAGCCCCTCGAGCAAGCGATGACCGCAGTTACTGGTCTGATCGAACCGGCACGGATCTGCGACCCTCCGACTGACCGAATCGAACATAATGGATGAGCGGATTGATACCCGATTGGGCGACATCCTGATTCACCTCGAGATAATAGGAGGTATCGAAGAGAGGTGATGGATTGCGTTTTTCCGCGGCGCCTTGGGTCAAGTAATGCTCGACAGGATCGACGCCTGCTGCTGAAACGTCAGGGTGTTGCTCCAGATACCAGATCTCGTCGAATAACTCGGACTCCTTGAGCAACCTGACGTCCTTGAGCATGGAGCGCTTCATCCTGCGCCGCCGGAAGAACCCTGTGAAGGGATCCGCTTGCCTCGTACCACCGTGAGCTAGAGCAAGGGGTAGCGTCTCCTTCTCCTCCTGTACCCCCGGAGGGGCCTCTTGATCAGAGCCCACACCCAAAGGCTCTCCTTCCGCGCCCTCCATGTCACGGCACTGCACCTCGCCGGACAGCCTGCCCTCGAGCTGATCCTCCGAGGGTGAGACGGGCGGTGGCTGCAGAGTCGCGGGCCTGTTGGCTATCTCTTGAAGCCTGGTCCCTGCGGTCTCGAGCTCGGCACGCACGCGCTGCAGCTCGGACTCGAGGCGTTCCTTCACCTGGCCCGCCGCGAGGATGGCCGCCTCTTGCTGCTGCAGCAACCGCTGCAAGTCGTCGAGTCGTGTCTGGCGCTCACCCGCGAGTCGGCCCTGCACATCGAGCTCGGCACGCACGCGCCGCAACTCGGATTCGAGGCCTCCCTTCTCTTGGACCGTCGCGAGGATGACCGCCTCCTGCTGCTGCAGCAACCGCTGCAAGTCGTCGAGCTGTGTCTGGCGCTCACCCGCGAGTCGAGCCTGCGCATCGCGCGCCCTGGCGGTGCGGGCGAGGCAGATCTTGAGCTGCTCCCTGGCAACCTGGTTGGCTTCGAGCTCCGGCTCGAGACCCTGGTGCTGAAGAAAGATGATCTCGAGCTCTTCCTGTACCTGATGCAGCTGCAGCAGCAGCAGCTCGTTCTCTTCTGTCGTCTCCTTGCCAGCCGCTTCGAGCGCTTGGTTGGATTCACGGGCCTTCACGAGCTCGGCCTGACGTTCTTCGGCGAGCCGGGCCTGTTCGTCACG
>JANQGF010000269.1 GCA_028277465.1 Chromatiaceae bacterium | reverse complement strand
CTCCTCGCCGGCTCAGCTCAAGGCATTGGAGCGGCGCATGATCGAGGAGGCCATGGTGCGCAACCGTAACAACAAGGCCGCGGTTGCGCGCGAGCTGGGCATCCCGCTCTCCACCCTCAAGCGCCGGATCGCGGACTATCGTCTTTAGGCGATTGCCGGAAATGTTCATACCAGATGGCGTCGGATTGAGGCTCGCCTTCAAGGAGCGCCACCAGGAGCATCGCCGGGCGATGTGACTGGTGGCGCGACACCGAAGGCAGGCGTCAAGACCAGCCAGGTGGTATGAGAATGGAGGTGAGAATCGAGGTGGTGCGCGACTCGAGGAGGACAGGGGGCGCGCATCCCTCGGCTGAGTTATCGGCCGCCGGGCCGTCAGGACTCCCACATCACGTTCTCACCCTCGGCGGCGGCCGCCTCGAGCAGCTCGATCAAGGGCAATGCCCGATGGGCGAGGCTGACCTGTCGAACCTCTTCACCCTGGAAGGTTGGAGCACCGGCCGGATCCAGCGGCGCGTCCGGGTGCTCGGCGACCGCCGCTCTGAGTCGCTCCAGCGCAGCCGGTACGTCCGCGGCCAGCAGGGCACCCGGGATGGTCCCGCTGTGCCCCATCAGTTGGATGAGTGTCAGGGCCACGTCGCCGAACATGGTGATGGTGGCATAGGCCTTGGTTTGAAATCGAACCAGCATGGAAGCCTCCGGGCGAGTCTGCAGGGTGCCGGGTGCGTGGCACTGGGTCGCCGCCGGGTCATGAGAAGGACCGACGCCGTCCTTTCAATCGCGGCGCCAGGCGCTAGAATGCGGTGTCTACCGATCCTCCAGCCGACCGCGAGACCATGACCGACGTCGCCGACCCGCCGCGCACCAACTTCATCCGTCAGATCATCGAGGCGGATCTGGCCTCTGACAAGCATGAGCGGATCGTCACCCGTTTTCCCCCGGAGCCGAACGGTTATCTCCACATCGGCCACGCCAAGTCCATCGTGCTCAACTTCGGCTTGGCCGAGTCCTTCGGTGGGACCTGCAACCTGCGCTTCGACGACACGAACCCGCATAAGGAGGACCTCGAGTTCGTCGAGTCCATCGAGGCCGATGTCAGGTGGCTCGGTTTCGATTGGGGTGACCGGCCCTTCTTCGCGTCCGACTATTTCGAGCAGCTCTATGGCTACGCGATCGAGCTGATCGAGAAGGGGCTGGCCTTCGTCTGCGACCTGGATGCCGAGGAGATGCGTGCCTACCGCGGTACCCTGACCGAGCCAGGGCGGGATAGCCCCTTTCGGAACCGCTCGGTGGCGGAGAATCTCGACCTCTTCGCGCGCATGCGCGCAGGCGAGTTCCCGGAGGGCTCGCGGACCCTGCGGGCGCGCATCGACATGGCCTCGCCGAATATCAATCTGCGCGATCCGGTCCTCTACCGGATCAAGCATGGTGTGGTGCATCACCAGACGGGGACCGCCTGGTGTCTGTACCCCACCTACGACTACAGTCATCCCATCTCCGACGCCTTGGAAGGGGTCACCCACTCCATCTGCACCCTGGAGTTCGAAGACCACCGGCCGCTCTACGACTGGTGTGTCGAGAACGTCTCGGTGCCTTGCCGGCCGCGCCAGATCGAGTTCAGTCGCCTGAACCTGGAATACACGGTCATGAGCAAGCGGCGCCTGACCGAGCTGGTGGCGGAAGGCCAGGTCGAGGGCTGGGACGACCCCCGGATGCCGACCATCGCGGCCTTGCGCCGGCGCGGTTATACGGCGGCCTCGATTCGCGACTTCTGCGAGCGGATCGGTGTCACCAAGTCCGACAACCTGGTGGAGTTGAGTCTGCTCGAGAGCGCCATCCGCGACGACCTGGATGCCAGTGCGCCGCGACGCATGGCGGTTCTGCGTCCGCTCAAGGTGGTGCTGACCAATTACCCGGCGGATCGGGTCGAGTCCCTGGAGGTGAGGAATCATCCCAAGGACGAGGGCATGGGTGTGCGCTCGGTGCCCTTTGGGCGCGAGCTCTATATCGATCGACAGGATTTCGCCGAGGATCCGCCGAAGGGGTTCAAGCGGTTGGTGCCGGGCGGGGAGGTGCGGCTGCGCAATGCCTATGTGATCCGCTGCGACGAGCTGGTCAAGGATGCGCAGGGCGGGATCCGCGAGCTGCGGGCGACCCTGGACCTGGATACCCTGGGTCGCAGTCCCCAGGGTCGCAAGGTGAAGGGAGTCATCCACTGGGTCTCGGTCGCGCATGGTATCCCCGCCGAGGTGCGTCTCTACGAGCGACTCTTTCGGGTGCCGACACCGGGGGCTGGTGGATCGGATTACCGCTCCGATCTCAATCCCGGCTCGCGGCGCCTGCTCGAAGACTGCGTCTTGGAGCCCGCCTTGAAGGGCGTGCAGCCCGGGGAAGGATTCCAGTTCGAGCGCGAGGGTTATTTCGTGGCCGATCCCGACTCGACGCCCGGGCGACCCGTCTTCAATCTCACCGTCGGGCTGCGTGATACCTGGGGTAAGAGCCAGAAATGACTGATCGCGAGCCGGATGAGTTGGACCTCCCCGGGGCCGGGATACCGGGCTACGAGCGTTTGGTTGCGGATCTGCTCGTGCGCGGCTATGCCTCGTTGGCGTCGCCGAAGTCGATCCTGCGGCTGTTCCGCGCCGAGGCCGGGCGCGCCATCACCTTGAGCCGCCGGCTCCCGCACGAGCTGGGGTCGCGGCGCGTGCTCATCGGTCGCTTTCCTGGGATCGAGGATAGTAGCCGGCACTGGTCCGTCTATATGACGCTCGATCATCTGGTGATGGTCAACACGGCCATCACGGCCTTGATCCATGCCGTCTGCGCCAACCGCAACCATGGGACCGAGATCCGTATCGAGGACGTCAAGCCGCACGCCGGAGCCGGCGCTGATCGTGTCCATGCCCTGGGGTCCGTGGTCGACCGCTATTCGCACCAGATCGAGCGGCTCGGACCCCTGCGCTCACGGGCGCGGCATTCGCACCCCTGGTTCGGCCCCTTGACGGCGCGCCAATGGCACGCCCTGGCGGCCATTCACAATCGAATCCACCGTATCCAGATCGAGAAGATCGTGCGCCGTTTGGATCGTCTCCGTGACCCCCTTGGACCAGATTGATACCGACCGGAGCGGCCGGCAAGAGAGGCTCGCGCTTCTCCACCAGGATCTCGAGGCCTGTCGGCGTTGTCCCGCGATGCACGGGCCGCCCGTGCACGGTCCGGCCGTCATCTCGCCCGTGATGCTGATCGGACAGGCACCGGGGACGCGCGAGATCGAGCAACGGCGTCCCTTCTGTTGGACCGCCGGCAAGACGCTGTTCGGGTGGTTCGAACCCTTGGGATTGCCCGAGGCGGCCTTTCGCAATCGGGTCTTGATGAGCGCTGTCTGTCGCTGTTTTCCGGGCAAGAACCCCAAAGGCGGGGACCGGGTGCCGGATTCTCGCGAGGTGGCGCATTGCGGCGGCTGGTGGCGGACCGAGCTGATGCTCCTGCGGCCGCATCTCCTGATCCCGGTGGGCAAGCTCGCGATCTCCCAGCTCATGACCTTCAAGCGTCTGAACGATGTGGTCGGAGCCGAGTGGCCGTACCGCTCGGAGGCCGGCTGGGAGGCCGACATCATTCCGCTGCCGCACCCCTCCGGCGCCTCGACCTGGTTCAAGATGGAGCCAGGCAAGACGCTGCTCGGGCGCTCGCTCGAGCGGATCGCACGGCACCCCGCCTGGCAGGCCTTGATCGAGGCGGAAAAGGCCGAGCCGACTGGGTCACAAG
>JANQGF010000247.1 GCA_028277465.1 Chromatiaceae bacterium | reverse complement strand
GAAGGTTCGCTGGATCGACGGAGTCCCGGGTGATGTCTCGCAAATCGCGATTACTCGTGGTGGAAGACGAGGAGCCCATTCGGGTTGGACTCGAGGATCTCTTCGTCTTCCACGGCTTCGAGGTCGAGACGGCGGCCGACGGCCCGACCGGGCTGGCCAAGGCCCTGACCGGCACCTTCGACCTGATCCTGCTCGATCTCATGCTCCCCGGACTCGACGGCTTCACCCTATGCGACCGAGTGCGCGCCCAAGACCGCTCGCAGCCCATCATCATGCTCACGGCCCGGACCGCGGATGCCGATATCATCCAGGGGCTGCGCCTGGGCGCGGATGACTATGTCGCCAAACCCTTCTCGGTGACCGAGCTGGTGCTCCGGGTCCAAGCCGTGCTGCGCCGAAGCGGCGCGCTGGAAGAAGACCTCGCCCTGATCAGGCTCGGCGACCTGGAGGTGGATACCCGCAATCTGACCGGACGACGGGGTAGCGAGGAGATCCCCTTCACCCGGCGCGAGGCCGCGATCCTCAGCTATTTGGCCGCCCATGGTGGCCGGCCGGTCTCGCGCGAGGAGCTGCTGACCAAGGTCTGGGGCTATGCTCGAAATGCCGGTCTGGAGACCCGCACGGTCGACATTCATATCGCCAAGCTGCGTCGCAAGATCGAGATCGACCCTGGAGACCCACGCCGGCTGGTGACGGTTCGCGGGGTCGGCTACCGTCTCCACACCGAGGATCCATGAGGGTCTCGGACCTTCGGGGCACCAAGACGCGGCTGCGGCTCGGAATCGGCCTCTTCGTGCTGGCCCTCGCGATTCCCAGTCTGCTGCTCACCCACAAGGCCTATGACCAAATCAAGTGGGAGGCCTTCCGCCAGCAGCAGCTGGCCGCGGAGGAACTGGCCGGGCGGATCGATCGTGCGATCGCCGCGTTGGTCCGAACCGAGGATGGCCGGGAGGTCGAAGACTATGGGTTCCTCGTGGAGGCGGGAGACCCGAGCAACCCCTACCGCGGCCGATCCCCACTCGCGGAGCTGTCCGCAGTCCAGGCCATTCCCGGCCTGCTGGGGTGGTTCCAGGTCGCGGCGGATGGAGGTTTCAGCACGCCCCTGGTGCCAAGGCCCGGGGTATACCCCGAGGCCTTCGGCGTGGGTCCGGCCGAGCTGGCCCTCCGCCAAGCACAGGCCCAGCGAATCCAGGGGATCTTGATCGGCAACCGCTTGGTCGAGCGCGGGAGTGGAGATGGAGACACCAGGGCCGCAGGCCGGACACAGGGGCCGGCCCGGCGACCGGACACCGATTCGGCGGACGAGACGAGCGACCTGGAACAGGCCGCGGAGGCGGGGGAGGAACTGCTCTCGGGCCTGATGTCGCGCCCAGCGGCACCTGCCTCCCAGTCCCAATCGCGCGACCGCCTCTCGCAAGCGGCGTTCGAGCGGCTTGCGGCGGATCGGGTTGCGCCGAGTCCGCTGCGAAAGAAAGAGGAAACGGCAGGTCTCCGCCGGATCGAGGAGACGCGGCGCGATGCCGAGCTGGCGGAGCCAAAGGGACGCGCGTCGCTCGGGCTGCCCGCCCCCACTGCCGCGGCCCCGGCTCCAGCCCCTGTGGCCGGTCGCATCCAGCGTTCCGAGCGCGCCCAACCGCAACCCGCTGGCGAACCCAGCGCGAAGTCGGTACAGCTCTTCGAGAGCGCCGTCGAACCCAATGAGCTGGGGCGTCTCGACAGTGGGCACCTGCTGCTCTTCCGCCGCGTCTGGCGCGAAGGCGAGCGCATCATCCAGGGCGCCCTGATCGAGCAGGTGACCTTCCTCGAGAGGCTCGTGAGGGGACCCTTCAAGGCCACGGCGCTGGCACGCACGAGCGACCTGACCGTCGCCTACCGCGGCGAGGTCCTGGCGACCTATCATGCGGTTTCAGGCTCGGACTACCGGGTCACCGCCCCACCCCTGACCGGCGCCCTGCTCTACCGCACCCGCCTCATGGAGCCGTTCGGCGGCCTCGAGCTCATCTTCAGCGTGAGCCGGTTGCCCAATCCACCGGGCGCGGCCGTGATCGGTTGGATGTCCGCGGCGCTCGCCCTGGTGCTCCTCGCTGGTGCCTGGCTCATGTATCGACTCGGACTGAGCCAGATCGACCTGGTCCGACAGCAGCAAGATTTCGTCTCGGCGGTCAGTCACGAGCTCAAGACACCCCTGACTTCGATCCGCATGTATGCCGAGATGCTACGCGCCGGTTTCGCGACCGACGAGCGCAAGGCCACCTATTATCGTTTCATCCATGAGGAGAGCGAACGCTTGTCGCGGCTCATCGCCAATGTGCTGCAGCTCGCCCGCATCGGGCGCGGCGCCCTGGTGCTGGAGCCGCGGCCGGTGGCCATCCAAGCGCTGATGGCGATGGTCCGAGAACGGACCGGCTCCCAAGTCGAGCGCGCCGGCTTTCGTCTGGAGATGGCCTGCGAGGATCCGGTTTGGGTGTTGGTTGACCCGGACGCCTTCGTCCAGATTCTCATCAACCTGGTGGACAATGCACTCAAGTTCGCCGCGGGGGCTCAGACTCGCCGCGTCCTGATCGGCTGCCGGCCCAAGGGAGGCGACCGACTCTGCGTCTGGGTGCGTGATTTCGGCCCGGGCATCCCCAGGAATCAGCGCCGCCGCGTCTTTCAGCTCTTCTACCGTGGCGCGCAGGCGAAGCAGCTAGCGATCACGGGGACTGGAATCGGACTCGCCCTGGTTCAGCGTCTGATCCATGCCATGCAGGGACGGGTCGAGGTGGTGAACGCCGAGCCCGGGGCCGAGTTTCGAGTCGAGCTCCCATTG
>JANQGF010000232.1 GCA_028277465.1 Chromatiaceae bacterium | reverse complement strand
CGATTCAGAAACAAGTGGTGCAACTTGAGCCGCCCTTGTTGGGCACGCTCCGCTTTGCCCAACCTACGGTGTATAGGTTGTTTCTGAATCATTACCTATTTCACCCGAAGCGCATTCGTCGAGGCGCGGGCAGTGGTCGAACCCGTCGTCGAGCGGGCCGAGCCGCCTCCGCCCTGGTGGGCGCTGAACCGACTGGGCATGTGCCTGCTCGCGATCGGCGACCCTCAACAACATCGGTCAGATTTTCAAGGCGCGCGGCGAGTATGGCCCGGCGCTGAAGGTCCTTGAGGAGAGTCTGGTGATTGTGCGCGAGATCGGCGACCGGGCGGGGCTGATCCCGGCGCTGCACAATCTTGCTCATCTGGCGCTCGATTCAGGTGATCTGGATCTGGCCTTCGAGCGTTGGCGGGAAGCACTCGGTCTGGCCCGGGAGACCGGCGATGCACGCCGTCTCTTCCACGTCGCTGGCGCTATGGGGCAGGTGTTGGCCCAGATCGGTCAGCCGGCGCCCGCGCGCCCGTTGCTGGCGCTCGCGATCCAGGTCGGGCGTCAGTCAGGGCTCCCGGGCGTCGAGGCGCTCGAGCAGACGCTCGCCGGTCTCGGCCCGGACGAGGGGGATGGGTCGGGCGAGGATGCGTCCGGTGCCTGAGAGGCTATTTGACCGCCGCGTCTCAAGCGCTTCCGGCATCCTTGGGAGCGGCGCCTCGCCGCGATGCGAGGGTCATCGCGCCGGGGCGGCGCTCCCACGAGGGAGGGTTCAAACAGCCTCCGAAGCCCCTTTGGGTTTGACGATGTCCAGGACAATCCTTGATGACTGTCGCTTGGGATGGCCCAGCGGCGACGGATCCCCAGCGCACGCCGATCGGCCAACCGAGATCAGGACCCGCGCATGACGGAGCCACATTCAGACGTCGAAGAGGTCCAGGGCCGTGCCCCGACGGCGGCCGAGCGCTACTATCTGGAGCAGGGCTACAAGGAGCCGGTCGCGTCCATCGCCCGCATCGAGGAGGTGGCCAAATTCCTGGTCGGGGCCACCGCGACCACCTCGGGGCTGTTCGCCGCCGCCCACAAGCTCGCGCTCGGCGATGCGACCGCCCAGGGCCTGATCTGGCTCCTGCCCTTCCTCGCCTGGTCGGCCGGCATCCTCTGCCAACTGCTGGTGATCTTCCCCTGGCGCTACCGGGCCGGGCGGGCCGAGCCCGCGTCCTGGCGCCGGGCCTTCCTGCGCGCGCGGGTGGTCAAGTACGGCTTCCTGCTGGCCGGCGGACTCTGCTTCATCGCCGGCCTGCTCCTGGCCACCTGGCCACTCTATCGATGGTGATCCCCATGTCCGACCAGACCGAGAAGACCTTCAAGGTCCGCTGCGTTGGTTGCGGCGAGCCCTTCCACGTCCGCTATCCGCTGGCCCGGCCGGACGCGCTCGGCCGCGCGGAGGTGGTGGTCGAATGCCTCTACTGTGGCGCGCCGAACCTCATCACCATTCCCGCTCAGTACCTCGAGCAGGAGCACCTGGTACGGGGGCTCAGCGGGCGTGCGCCGGTGGGATCCCCATAATCCGCGCGGCGCCGCCCAGCTCCGGGCAGGATGGCGCGCCCGATCGACGACTGCGCCTTCGTACAGTGACCGGTTTGGGTCGCCATGTGAAGCGTCACATAGGGGGTGATTGCGGACCTTCTCGTCATGTCTCCAAGGGTGCCACAGTACGGCTAAGATAGCCGGTAGCGTGGTGGGCGAATCTGAGAGATTCGTGACCCAAGCCTGTTGGAAACAACACCCTCCCTCTTGGCCCCTCGCTGGCTTCCCGGTACTGGTCGATCCAATGGAGGCTCAGGTGGCGAGCGCCAGTCGGCGCGCCGCTCCGAAGTCTGTCTTGCCGCTGCCCAACTTGGGGATGGTCTCCACCTGCAACACCTTGGACGGGATGCTCAATGGATTGACGCCGGTCTCCAGCAGCCCTTGGCGGAGCGCGTCGGGGTCGATCTCTGCGGCGACCAGCAATAGGATGCGCTCGCCCTTGCGCTCATCGGGCAGGTTGACCGCCACGACCTCCAACTCCGGCCGGTCCAGGACCCGCCTCACCTGTTCCTCGATGGCACCCAGGCTGATCATCTCGCCACCGAGCTTGGCGAATCGCGAATAGCGATCGACGATGGTGAGGAATCCGTCGGCGTCCAGGTGGCCCTTGTCGCCCGTCTTGTACCAGCGCATCCCGTCGAGCTCCACGACTGCCGCGGCGGTCTTGTCGGGTGCCTCGAGATAGCCCTTCATGACCTGCACGCCGCCGATCAGGATGAGTCCGTCGCTCCCCGGCGGCAGGGACTCCAGCGTGGCCGGATCGACGACGCGGAAGGCGGTGCCCGGCAGTGGAAGACCGACGGTGCCGGGGCGCGAGCCGAATTGGATCTTCCAGGTGGCGGTCTCGAGCGCGTCGGGCACATTGACGCTCGCGACCGGCGTGGTCTCGGTGGCGCCGTAGCCCTCGTAGATCGGCTTGTGGAACTTGAGCCCGAAGGACTCGCGGACCTCCGGACCCAGCCGCTCGGCGCCGGCCACGACGATCCGCAGCGATTGCAGCATGAGTGGATTGACGCGCCGGTTACGGGTGTAGAGCCGCAGAAAGGTGGAGGTGCTGCACAGCACGGTCGCGCGAAAGCGGGCGATCGCCTTGGCGCTGCCGACCGCGTCGGTCGGGTCCGGGTGGCAGACCATGGGGATGCCCTCGAGAAGCGGCATGAAGGTGGTCGCGGTCAAGCCGAAGGCATGGAAGAGCGGCAGGTTGGCCATCACGACGTCGTCGCGCTCGGTATTGAGCACGTCCGAGATCTGACGCACGTTCGCCATGATGTTGCGGTGGGTGAGCTCGATCCCTTTGGGCGCGCCCTCGCTGCCGCTCGAGAAGAGGATGGCTGCGGTGGCGTCGGGATGGCTGGAACGGCCGAACAGCCCGAGCAGCAGCGGGGTCGGCAAGAGGGTCGCCAGCCCCAGCATCGTCAGGCCGCGCAAACGGCCGATGCCGGCCCGGATCTCCTCCATTGGATGCAGGGTCGCCTCGGGCAGGGCCGCAGCCGGGTCGATCCCGCGCTGGCCGAGCTTGCGCAGGAAACGGTCCGCCGTGATGACATGCCGGATCCCCGCCTTCTCGGCCCCTGACCTCAATGCCTCGGCGCTCGCCGTATAGTTCAGGTTGACCACCGTCTTTCCGGCAATCAAGGCGGCCAGATTGGCGATCGCCCCGGCGCTGCTCGCGGGGAGCAGGATGCCGATCGCGGGCTCGGGTGCCAGACGGCGGATCCGTCCGGCGAACAGGAGGGCCGCGGTCAAGAGGCGGCGATTGGTCAGGCTGGTCCCGATCGAGTCGCTGACGGCCACCGCGCCCAGGTCCCCCTTGGCGGTCCGGAGCCAGGCCTGTGGCAGTGTCGGCAGGGTCTGCACATGGGTCTGCCAAGAGGTCACAGAGAGCTCGAACACCGCCTGTTTGACCCTTTCGGCACTGGATTCGAGCGCCAAGGTCGGACCGAAGGCCACGACCACGTCGCGTAATCGGCCCTCGCGCCGATTCGACCTGAGCTTCTCGCTGGCGTGCGAGAAGCGGCTCCCCCAGAGGCCGCGCTGATAGAAGGGCAGGATGAGGCCCGAGTTGGCCGCCCGGGCGGCCAACTCGAACCCGCGCTTGAACTCCGACAGTTGACCATTCTTGCTCAGGGTCCCTTCGGGAAAGATGCAGACCACCTCGCCCGCGTCCAGCAGCTGCGCGACCGTCTGGATGGACTGACGGCTGCGCCCGCGCGAGATGGGCACCACGCCGAAGAAGTTCAGGAACCAGCGCAGGTACCAGCGCTCGTAGATCCAACGTTCCATCACGAAGCGCACGGGCCGCGGGCTGGCCATCTGCACCATGGCCCAGTCGACCCAACTCACATGGTTGCCGAGCATCAGCACCCCGCCTTGCGCCGGCATGTTGTTGAGGCCGATCACGCTGAGCCGGTATCGGGTCGCCATGACCCGTGCGATCACGAAACGCACCAGGGATTGAGGGAGCTGATAGAGGGTGTAGAGCGCACCCAGCAGGGCGACCACCGCAAGCGCGATCATGACCGCCAGGCTGCCGATCTGGGCGTAGGCCGCCGCCACCGTGAGCCCGAGGAAGCTCAGCATCAGCAGGTTCTGGATGAAGTTGTTGGCCGCCAGCACCCGGCCCAGCCCGGCCTCGCCGGCGTTGAACTGGATCAGTGCGTTCAGCGGAACCAGGAAGAGTCCGCCCAGGAAGCCGAGCAGCAGGAAGTTGGCCCCGTGCGTCCAGGTCGATCCCAGTCCGGGCAGGAGGAAGAGTGCCGCCGCGATCCCGATGGCGCCGATCGGGACCAGGGCGGTCTCGATATGGCCGCGCGAGAGGCGTCCGGCGACCACGGAGCCCAGGATGATGCCCACGCCCGAGCAGGCGAGCATGCCTTGGATGACCACCGTGTTGGTCTCGCCGAGCGTCTCCTTCGCAAAGGCGGGAAAGGCCGCCAGGATGACCTGCGAGATGGACCAGAAGACCGCGAGCCCCACGATCGAGAGCCAGATGACCTGATTGTCCCAGGCGGCGCGCAGATTGTGCGTCAGGTACCGCCCGCTGCCGTAGGCGCGCCAGTCGAATCGCAAGGGGTTGCCCGAGCCGGTCTGGGGCAGGCGGTAGGCCATGAAGACCTCGAGCGACGAGCAGAACACCAGGACCCAACCCAGTGGCGCCACCAGATCCATGACCTCGTCGGGTGTCTCGAAGTGGGCACCGGCGAGCCGTCCCTCGAAGAGAATGGAAAAGAAGAAGATCCCCGCGAGGATCGCCGTCGTGGTGGTCGCCTGGACCCAGCCATTGGCCGCGGCGAGCGATTCCTTGCCCACCAGCTCTTTGATGAAGCCATACTTGGCGGGCGAATAGAAGGCGCTCTGTGCGGCCAGCAGGAAGGTCATGCCGAATGCCGGCCAGAACCAACCGAGGTGGTAGAAGAGGGTGATGGCCAGGGTGAAGCCCACCGCCGCCCAGGCGCTGACGCGCATGACCCGGTTCTTGGGGAAGCGGTCGGCGATGAAGCCGGAGGGGGTGAAGAGCAGCACGAAGGGCAGCAGGATCAGGGCGTTGACGATCGCCGTGAGCAAGATCTGCGCGTCGCCGTCGTAGGTCTTGAAGAGTGTGTTCTGAATGATGATCTTGTGCCCCAGGTCGACGAAGGCGTTGAGAAAGATCATCAGAACGTAAAAGAGAAAACCGGCAATGCGAAACAGCTGACCCATTGGCTCGATACCCCTCGCATCTGTTGATTCGCCGCATTGTACGCGCCCTGGGCACGGCATGGTGGGGCGCAGCATCATCGCCGTCGGATCCTGCCTCTGGCAATGCTTGACGGAACGCGACTGTGACCTGCTGCCAGGAACGGCCGGATTCGCTGTTGTATCCTGCTGCCAGCCAGGGGATCGTCCCGATTGGGGTGCTCGGTGGGCGTGAGTCAGACCGCCGCCGGCGTCGCGGTCCCGCGGGGTGTCAGACCCAGCTCCTGCAAGTAGCGTGCGGCGCTGCGTGTCTGCTCGTACTCGGCAACGGCGGACGTGAGAAGCTGTGCCGGCAAGGGCCGTTCCAGGGTCGCGAGCATGGCCTCGGCGAGCCTCTCTGGGTCGCCCACCGGCACCAGGGGTCCGTAACGGCCGCCGTCCAGGATCTCCGCCGGTCCGCTCGGACAGTCCGTCGCGACCACCGGGACGCCGAGCGCCATGGCCTCCGTCAGCACATTGGGCGATCCCTCCCAAGCGGAGGAGAGCACGAAGAGGCTGGCGCGGGCCAGAAAGGGGTAGGGGTTGGTCTGAAACCCGGCGAGGTCGGCGACGGCCGTCAGCCCCAGCTCGGCCAGGAGCCTGGCGAGTTGGGGGCGTGCCCCACCCTCGCCGAGGATGAGCAAGCGGCAGTCGCGTCGTGCGCGAACTCGAGCGAAGCCGCGAATCAGGGTCGGGAAGTCCTTCTGACGCTGTAGACGACCCGCACCCATGATCAGGGGTGGTTGGCCGGGCGCGAGCCAGGGGTGGGCGCAGGGCTCGGCCGCCAGCGGGCCGAGCTTCGGGGTGATGACGGGATTGCGAATCACACGGATGCGCTCGCGCGGGAGTCGTGCGACACGTTTCGTGTCATCCGCCACCCCACGGGAGACGGCCACGATGCGGTCGAGCCACGGATAGAGCAGGCGTATCGGGCCGTAACGCAGCCAACGCTCGGTGGCCGTGCGGTCGGCCATGGAAGTGGACAGGTTCGTCCCTAAACGGAGCAGTATCCGGGTCTCGGTTCGCGCCAGTGCCCGCGCCAGCACGGCGGCGCGTCCGGCCCGGTCCTTGACGGCTAGCAAGGCCGCGGGGCGACGGCGCCGCAGATAGCGTGCAAGCGCCGGGGCGGCAAGGAGGGTATGGGCCGTGCCCAGCTGGATTCGATTGACCTGCGGTGGCAGCTGACTCAGATAGGGGCTGTCGGCGCGTACCAGGACCAGATCCACCGACTGGCCGAGCTCGACGAAGCCCCAGAGGAGGTTGATCAGCATGCGCTCCACGCCGCCGGTGCCGGAAAAGGAGGCGAAGACGGCGAGTGTCGGGGGTTTGGCGGGCATGTTGATGGTCCCAAAGGTCGAGGCGGCGCCGGGATGATATCCGACGGGACACGGCAGGGGAGAATCGGCCACGAGCCTTGCATGCCAAAGCGGCGGCATTGATGCTATCTTGGCGGCGCCGTGACATGGCTTTTCGGCGCAGGGATGTGGCCGATCCGCGTCAAGTTCGCGGAAGAATCTTCAAGCGATTCCGGTGGCTAACTCGATCCAGCTGCCTTATTCTCCGAAAACCCAAGCTAAACGATTGTTTTGCAGGAGTCATCGCGATGGAAGGAATACGGCTGACCGGAAGGCTGGCCCTTCTCGTCTTATTGATGTCATCTGGAACGATTTCGGCCGTCGAGGTCTTTCCCGAACAGAGGACCCAGGTTTCCGTCCAGCAGGCGCAGCCGGCCGCGCAAGCCAGTCGATTGAAGCGATTGCGCGCGATGGTTGGCCGGCAGCCGGCCACCTCGGTCGCCACGGTCGAGCTGACGGCCGAGGATCAGCAGCAGATCGAGCAGCACAACGAGACCGCCGCCGCCGGGAGGCCCTTGAAGGTGGGTCTGGTGAAGCCGGTCGGGATCGAGGTGGATTTGAAGCCGCTCGACGTGCCGGCGATGACAGAGCAGACCTACAGCTATCTGGGAGGCATGGTCCGACGCTCCGCGGGCCGTTTGGCTTGGGCCATGCGATTGGATGCAGTTGGCTCGGGTGGTGTGCGTCTTCGCTTCGACGACGTTCGCTTGCCCGATGGCGCGCAGATTCACATCTACAATGAGGCGGGTGATGTGCGTGGCCCTTACGAGGGCAAGGCCGGGACCTTCTGGACGCACACGATCGACGGCGAGCAGATCTATGTCCAGGTAGATCAGACGGAGCAGGCGCCAGAGGGCGATGTCCGTTTCCGCATTGGCGCGATGCTGCTGCTCGATGCCGCTTCGCAGCTCTTCTGCCCGAACAATGCAGCCTGCGTCGAGGACGGCTCCTGTTATGGCGCGAACGAGTGGAGCGAGATCGACAAGGCGCGCAAGGCGATCGCCCACATCAATTTCATCAACGAGGAGAGCGGCTTCGTCTGCACCGGCGGTTTGCTGGCGGACAGGGATGAGACGACCTCCATTCCCTATTTCCTCACCGCGAACCATTGCATCGACAATGCGGGGCTGGCGGCGACCATGGAGGCATGGTTCGACTACCGGACTTCCGCGTGTCGGGATCAGTGTCCCGACCGACCCTTCCGATCCTCGACCCTCGGGGCGACCCTGCTTCGGCATTCGGCGGTCGAAGACTATAGTCTCCTGATGCTGGACGAGGAGCCACCGGCGGATGCCTGGTATCTGGGTTGGACCGATAGCCCGGTCGCGAACGCGAGCGGCACCGTACTCTATCGACTGAGCCATCCGCGAGGCTCGCCGCAGGCCTTCTCCCTGCATCAGGTCGATACCACCATCAGCCCGGGCGGGTTCTGCGGGACGACCAGCATGCCGCGAGGTCCCTTCATCTTCAGTCGTAATCTGATCGGGGCGACGGAAGGTGGGAGTAGCGGCGCGCCCGTCATGCAGGCCAACGGTCAGGTCGTCGGACAGCTCTTCGGCATCTGCGGCTTCAACATCTTGGATGTGTGCGATGCCGACAAGAATCGGATACTGGACGGTGCCTTCGCCAGTTATTTCGACGAGGTCGCCAAGTGGCTGGATCCCGATCCCGCACGGCTGCCGCTCACGGTGCACAAGTTCGGTAGCGGGCAGGGCAGGGTCATGTCTGCAGTGGGCGAGGACGGGTCAGACAGCCCCTCTGTGGCCGCTCAGGGCTCGGGGGGCTTGGCGCCGATGTTGCTCGGAGGGGAGGAGGTCGAGAGCAGCGACTGGCCCTGGCAGGCCGCTCTCAAGATCAGCACCTGGCAAGTGAACGGCGAGTGGAGCTGTGGTGGCTCGGTGATCGACTCCAATTGGGTGCTCACTTCAGCGCGCTGTGTCACCGACACCATCAGCGATCCCTACGGTCGCCGCTTCTACACGGTCGCACCCGCGAATATCCAGGTCCGGACCGGATCCAATCGTGTCGACTATGGTGGTCAGGTGTCCGGCGTCAAGCGGATCGTCAGACACCCCTTCTATGATCCCTCGAACCGCGACAATGATCTTGCGCTCCTGGAGCTGAAGAGTCCCACCTTCGTCGAACCGGTTCGGCCGGTCACATTGGAGCGAGAGCAGACGCTCGCCTGTCTCGGGACCGCTGGTGTGGTGACCGGATGGAGCTCCACCGATGCCTGCGGCTATCCGGCGACGCTCTTGACCAAGGTGGATGTGACGGTCGAGGATGTCTCGGTCTGCCGGGATGCCTATCGGAGTGACTTCGTCACCAACAACAGTGCCTGCACCACGACGGACGCGAGCGAGAGTAGCCTGTGCCAGGAGGACGACGGCAGCCCGATGGTGGTGGGTAACGGGCGCGGCGGATATGTCCAGGCCGGCATCGTGAGTCGCGGTAACGGTTGTGGCTCGCAACGCCCGACCGTCCATATGCGGGTCGCCAACTATGTCGATTGGATGGAGTCCGTGACCGGCCTGGATCTCTCGTCCGATGTCGGTGCCGGGGTCATCGACTGCGGCAGTACCTGTGCGGCCGAGTATCCCAGCGAGACACTCGTCAAGCTCACCGCCACCGCTGCGTCTGGTTCGACCTTCGCTGGCTGGGGTGGTGCCTGCAGCGGCATCGAGGCCAGCTGCGAGGTGACCATGAACCAGGCGCTCCGGGTGATGGCGACCTTCAATTCGAGCCGGGCGTCGAGCCAGGCGTCGCGCCAAGCGGGTGGGTTTTCCTGTGCCGGGACCGGGCTTTGACTCTGCCGATGCGTCGAGCCAGCTCGACGCAGGCCGCATGACCGAAACTCGTGCCACGGGCGCACGACATCTCCCTTTCCCCTGGGGGGAGAGGGCCGGGGTGAGGGGGAGCTGCCGCGATCAGGGGTGGCGCCCCTTTCATCTTCCGGGGCGAGCAGCATCCGATCATGGCGGTTAACCGAATTCCGAGAACCTTCGTACCGAAAGGAGAGGTATTCGTAGGATGGGCAAAGCCCCTGGCGGAGCCCCAGAAGGATGGCTCATGGCTTTGCGGGGGGTGCCCATCGAGCCTGCTGCGACTTCAGGCGATTTCTGTCAATTCTCATCCCACCTGGCTTGTCTTGACGCTCGCCTTCTGCGTCGCGCCAGCAGTTACATAGCCCGGCGATGCGCCTGCCGGCGCTCCTTGAAGGCAGACGCCAATCCGTCGCCATCTGGCATGAGAATCTCCGGCAATCGCCTCAGAACGATGGGCACGCGCGCCAACCCGATGAGGCTCACTCAAACGCTGGAGCGCGCGCTTTGCCCATCCTACCGGTATGGTATCTATGAGAATTTTTGGAAATCGCCTAAGGTCGTCGGTGAGCGGGGATGCCGGCTCCCGACGACTCGAGACCCTTTCTCCGGATGAATGCGATCAGGGATTGACGCGGATGCTATAGATCCCGCCGACATAGGTGCCGCCACCACATCCAAACTGGCTGTAGATGCGTACGAAGGTCGGCCCGTTCAGCGAGTGCAGCGCGGCGTTGATCAGAACCGGATCCTCGGTGTCGCCATAATAGTAGCGACTGGAGGTGGAGGACTCGCGGAAGTAGATCCGGCTGGGCACGTGTTGGTTCGCCTTCACTTGGATGACATGGCCGTAACAGCGGCTGTTCTGCCAGTTCAGCGCGGTGTCGGACAGGTCCGTGACGTCGTCTTCCTGGGCGTGCGCCCAGCTGGTGCTCAGGCCCATGAGGGCGACGGTGGCAATGGTCAGAAACAGACGGTTCTTCTTCATGGCAGGGTTCTCCTCTCGTTGTATCCTCGATCAGTCGTGTGTCGACGGACGATTGCAGTTGAGCAACCCTTATGCCATTGATTTCATACTTTTGATTTGAAAGGATAATTGTTCGATTTGTCCCGTGCTGGCGGTCTGTGCATATCCTTCTAAATCGGTCAAGTATGAGCCGCCGTCGGCTCAATACGGACTGTGCGGGAGCGAAGGGAATCGTCACAGCAGCCCAGGTTTGGCTTGTCGATAGCGATCGAGCTCCGTGGCGAGCATCGTGGCGTGCTCCTCTTCCTCGGCTGCAAGTTCGCGATAGAGCTGTGCCTCGGGTGAGCCCTCCGGTAGGTTCGCGCCACGTTTCGCGAAGAAGTCGACGGCCCTTTGCTCACAGGCGATGGCGATCCGAAAGAGGTTGATCGGATCCTCGGGGCCGTGTCATCAGCTCCTGAAAGTCGACTTGGTGACCATCGAAGTCGGGCCCATCGACACAGGCGAATCGGGTCCGTCCGTCGACCGTGACGCGGCAGGAACCGCACATTCCCGTCCCGTCCACCATGATGGTGTTGAGACTCACCAGGGTCTTGACGCCGAAGGGACGTGTGGTCTCTACACAGGCATTCATCATGGGCAGGGGGCCGACGGCCACGACCAGGTCCGGGGGGGCCTGCTCCAGGATCTCGCGAAGCGCCTCCGTCACCAGACCAGGTCTGCCATAGCTACCGTCATCGGTGCAGACCGTCAGCTCGTCACAATGGGCGCGAAATCTGTCCTCCCAGAAGATCAGCGCCTTGCTACGGAATCCGATGATGCCCCTGGTGTGGTTTCCCGCCTCTTTGAAGGCGCGTAGTTGCGGATAGACGGGGGCGACGCCGAGACCACCGCCGGCGAGCACCACCTGACCAAAGCGCTCGATCTGCTGGGGTCGACCCAGGGGGCCCACGAAGTCGGCGAAGTGATCGCCCGCTCTGTAATCCTTCGCCATCTCCCGGGTGGTCTTACCGGCCGCCTGGATGACCATGGTGATGGTTCCCTTGCGCCGATCGAAATCGGCGACGGTGAGCGGGATCCGCTCCCCGCCTTCGCGCAGTCGGACCATCAAGAACTGGCCGGGCTGGGCGGCGCGAGCCACGTCAGGGGCCAGGACCTCCCACAAGAAGGTGGTCTCGGAGAAGGCTTGATGACGAAGGATCCTATACATGGCTCAGCACATCTAAGGCGATTTCTGTCAATGTTCATACCATCTGACTTGTCTTGACGCCCGCCTTCGGTGTCGCACCACCAGTCACATCGCCCGGCTATGCTCCTTCCAGGTGTTCCAGAGCAGTCTCGACCACAA